>CAJFEW010000100.1 GCA_904374805.1 uncultured Neglectibacter sp. | reverse complement strand
CTCACGGGCGCCTTCGGCCAGCTCTTTGACGCGGCCGTGGAAGATATAACCGCCGCGGTCGAAGACCACATTGGTAATGCCTTTTTCTGCTGCCTTCTGTGCAATCATCTTGCCCACCTCGCGGGCAGCTTCCTTGTTGCCGCCGTTGCCGGAAAAGCTCTTGTCCAGAGTGGACGCAGCGCACAGGGTGTGGCCCGTGGTGTCGTCAATGATCTGGGCGTAGATGTTGGCGCTGGAGCGGAACACGTTCAGGCGGGGCCGCTCGGCGGTGCCGGAAATCTTGCCGCGCACTCTCTTGTGGCGGCGCAGCCGTGCTTTATTGCTATCTGGCTTATTGACCATTTTTTCTCACTCCTTCTACCTTTACTTAGAGCCCTTACCGGCCTTGCCTTCCTTATGGCGGACATACTCGCCGGCATAGCGGATGCCCTTGCCCTTGTAAGGCTCGGGAGGCCGCTTCTCGCGGACTTCCGCCGCAAACTGGCCGACTTTCTGCTTGTCAATGCCGGAAATCACAATGGTGTTGGCGTTGGGAGCATCGATTTTGATGTCCTCGTTCTCGCTTACCACCACCTGATGGGAAAAGCCCAGGTTCATCACCAGGTCCTTGCCCTGCTTCTGCACACGGTAGCCAACGCCCTGCACTTCCAGGGTTTTGGAAAAGCCCTCGGTCACGCCCACCACCATATTGTGGATCAGCGTGCGGGTCAGGCCATGGAGCGAGCGGGACTCCTTTTCGTCGTCAGGACGGGTAACCAGGATCTCGTTGCCCTCAACAGCAATGGCCATCTTGGGGTTAAAGGTCTGGTCCAGGGTGCCCTTGGGCCCCTTCACCGTCACTTCGCTGCCGTTTACGTTTACTTCCACGCCAGCGGGAATATTGATGGGTTTTCTTCCAATTCTCGACATGCTATCGCACCCCCTTCTTTACCAAATGAACGCCAGCACTTCGCCGCCGACGTTAAGTTTCCGAGCTGCCCGGTCGGTCATCACACCCTTAGAGGTGGAGATGATGGCCACGCCCAGGCCCTTCATGACCCGGGGCAGTTCCTGCGCGTTGGAGTAAATCCGCAGGCCGGGCTTGGAAACCCGCTTCAGGCCCTTGATCACAGGCTCTTTGCCGGCGTACTTCAGGGTGATGGTGATGATCCCCTGCTTGCCGTCCTCGGTCACGGTGTAGTTCTTCACATAGCCTTCGTCCACCAGAATCTGGCAAATGGCTTTCTTCATGTTGGAGGCGGGCACCTCCACCGTATCGTGCCTGGCAGCCTGCGCGTTGCGGATGCGGGTCAGCAGATCGGCGATTGTATCTGTAACTTGCATGAGTCAGTAACCTCCTTGATGATTTACCAGCTTGCCTTCTTCACGCCGGGAATCTCGCCCTTGTACGCAAGCTCCCGGAAGCAAATACGGCAAATGCCGAATTTCCGGAGGTAGGCATGGGGCCGGCCGCAGATTTTGCAGCGGTTGTATTCCCGAGTGGAATACTTCTGGGTTCTCTTCTGTTTTACCTTCATGGAAGTCTTGGCCACAATTATCCCTCCTTATCTGGTGAACGGAGCGCCCATCAAAGTCAGGAACTCGCGGGCCTCTTCGTCGGTGTTTGCGGTGGTGACAAAGCAGATATCCATGCCCCGCACTTTGTCCACCTTATCGTAGTCAATTTCGGGGAAAATCAGCTGCTCACGGATACCCATGTTGTAGTTGCCGCGTCCGTCAAAGGAATTGGGGTTGATGCCTCGGAAGTCGCGGACACGAGGCAGGGCCACATTGAACAGACGGTCCAAAAACTCGTACATACGCTCGCCGCGCAGGGTCACTTTCACGCCGATGGGCATGCCCTCACGCAGCTTGAAGTTGGCCACGCTCTTCTTGGCCTTGCACACCACGGGCTTCTGGCCGGTGATTTTGGCCAGGTCGCCGCTGATGCTGTCAATGGCCTTGGCGTTGTCCTTGGCCTCGCCAGCGCCCACATTGATGACGATCTTGTCCAGCTTGGGAATCTGCATGACGCTCTTGTAGCCGAACTTCTTCATCAGGGCGGGAGCCACTTCTGCTTTATAGAAATCCTTCATTCTAGCCATTATTGTTCCTCCCTCACAGCGACTCGCCGCACTTTTTGCAAATGCGTTCCTTGGTGCCGTCCTTCAGGATCTTGTGGCCGACACGGGTGGGCTTGCCGCAGCGGGGGCAAACCACCTGCACTTTGCAGGCATAGATGGCGCTCTCGGCCTTGATGATGCCGCCGGCCTCGCCCATCCTGCGGGGCTTCACATGCTTCTGGACAAAGTTGGCGTTTTCCACGATGACCTTGCCCTCTTTGGGGCTCACCTGCATGACCTTGCCCTTCTTGCCGCGGTCCTTGCCGCTGAGGATCATAACGGTGTCACCGGTTTTCACATGAACTTTGGTATTCATCTTATCAGTGCACCTCCATTAAAGAACTTCGGGAGCCAGGGAGAGGATCTTCAGATACTCCTTATCCCGCAGCTCACGGGCCACCGGCCCAAAAATACGGGTGCCCCGGGGGTTTTTGTCGTCACGGATAATGACGGCTGCATTCTCGTCGAAACGGATGTAGGTGCCGTCCTCACGGCGCACGCCGGAAGAAGTCCGAACGATCACGGCCTTCACCACGTCGCCTTTTTTAACCACGCCGCCGGGTGCTGCTTTTTTGACCGAAGCAACCACCACGTCGCCAATATTGGCATACCTCCTGCCAGTGCCGCCCAGCACGCGAATGCACATAAGCTCCTTCGCGCCGGTGTTGTCGGCAACCTTGAGGTAAGACTGCTGCTGAATCACAGTGCGTTCCTCCTTTGCTTAAAAAGCCAAATTCAGTATTTTATAAAAGCGCTGCGCCAAAAAATTATTTGGCTTTCTCAATGATCTCCACCAGACGCCATCTCTTGTCCTTGGAGAGGGGGCGGGTCTCCATAATGCGGACCCGGTCGCCCACGCGGCACTCGTTGTTCTCGTCGTGGGCCTTGTGCTTCACGGTGCGCTTGATGACCTTTTTGTAGAGAGGATGCTTCACGCTGTCCTGGATGGCCACCACCACAGTCTTGTCCATTTTGTCGCTGACGACGCGGCCCACCGCGGTCTTTCTCATGTTTCTCTGTTCGCTCACTTCTTAATCCTCCCTTCCCTTAGGCGTTGTCGGCGCGGAGCTCGTTTTCCCGGATGACGGTCTTCACGCGGGCGATGTCCTTCTTCACGGCCGAAATGCGCATGGGATTGTCAAGCTGATTGATAGCGAGCTGGAAACGCAGGTTGAAAAGCTCAGCCTTCAGGTCGGCGAGTTTGCTGTTCAGCTCGTCAGCGGTCAATTCTCTGATTTCTGCAGCTTTCATCACTCACTGGCCTCCGTTTCTTTCATGACGAATTTGCACTTGATGGGGAGCTT
>CAJFEW010000099.1 GCA_904374805.1 uncultured Neglectibacter sp. | reverse complement strand
CCTGAAGAAAAGCTATTTCGAGGACAAGAACAGCGCGGAGATCCTCAGTTTCCTCCAGATGGATGTGTCCCAGGTGTCCTCTATTACGGACCGGTACACGGTGCTCAGCGTCAGCTATGTGTTCCGGATCCTCAGCGGGCTGATCGGTCTGTTTCTCATCAGCTGGCCCTTGGCCCTGGTGGTGCTGTGCATGGTGCCAGTGAAATTCCTGCTGGTGCGGGGCCTGTCCAAACGGCAGGAAAAGGCCATGGATGAGATGATCGAGAGCAGCCGGGACTTCTCCCGGTGGTTTGGGGACGACTTAAACGGCGTGGACGAGATCAAGCTGTGGGATCTGTTTCAAAGCCGGGACAAGGTGTTCCGAGAGAAACAGGAGAAGGTGCTGCAGGTGGAGAAAAAGTCCACCATGATCGGAAGCTGGAACACCTTTTGGGAAGTGCTTCTGGAGTGGAGTGTGACCATTTTTCTGTACATTTTGGGAGGCTGGCTGATCTGCACAGGAACGCTGACCATCGGTGCGGTGTTCGCTTTTGTCAGCTACTCCGGCTATGTGACGGGGCCTGTCTCCGCCTTGATCAACTTGAAGATGTATTTTGCCCGGATCTTCCCCTCCGCCCGGCGGCTGTTCCAATTTCTGGACATGGAAACGGAGCCGGACACCGGTACCCAGCCGCTGCAGCGGCGGCCCCCCAGGCTGGCGTTTCAAAACGTGGCGTTCCGGTATGAGGAGGGGCGGCCTATCCTTCAGGGGGTTAGCTTCTCGGTGGAGCCGGGGGAAAAGGTGGCCATCATCGGGCAGAACGGCAGCGGGAAGTCCACCATTTTGAACCTGCTGCTGCGGTTCTACGAGCCCAACTCCGGGCAGATCTTGGCGGACGGCGTGGACGTCCAGGACATCTCGCTTGACGAGTACCGCAGCCTCTTCTCTGTGGTGAGCCAGGAACCCTACCTGTTTTTGGGGAATATTTTGGAAAACGTGGACCTGCAAGGGAACGCAGATCCCGAAAAGCTGCAAGCCGCCTTGCAGTCCAGCGGGGTGGAAGGCTATCTGCCCCGGATGCCGGAAAAGGAGCGGACACAGATCGGCCGAAACGGCGCCCGGCTGTCCGACGCCTACCTGCACGATGTGATCCTCCATGAAATGAAAGAAAAAACGGTAATTATGATCACCCACCACTACCACAATCTGGAGGGGATGGATCGGGTGTGGAGGTTGGAAGGCGGGACTCTTCGGACAATGTCAAATCTGTGAAGGAGGAAAAGAGTGTGACTTCCGTACTGCAATTTGACAAGGTTACCTATTACTACCAGAGTGGGGAACAGAAAGTTTCCATTTTGGAGAAGGCGGATTGTTCCTTTGAACCGGGGAAACTCTACACCATTGTAGGGCCTTCCGGGTCGGGAAAGACCACCACCCTCACTTTGGCCGGGGCTTTGGAAGCGCCGAAAGAGGGCCGGGTGCTGTTCCAGGGGAAAGATCTGAAGGATATCGGATACACCAACTATCGGAATCGGCATGTGGCTATTGTGTTCCAAGCGTACAATTTGCTGGAATATTTGAATCCCCTGCAAAACGTGCTGGCGGCCATGGAGATCACCAAGAATGAGATTCCCAACAAAAAGCAGCGGGCGGAGGAATTGCTGCTGCGCATGGGCCTGACAAAAGAGCAGATGCGCCGGCGTATTCAGAAGCTGTCCGGTGGGGAACAGCAGCGAGTGGCCATCGCCCGGGCCCTGGGCACCAACGCGGACATCATTTTGGCGGACGAGCCCACAGGCAACTTGGACGCAGACACCGCTCAGGGCATTGTGGAGATTTTCCAGGAACTGGCCCACAAGGACGGCAAGTGCGTGATCGCCGTCACCCACTCTCAAGACTTTGCCGCCCAGGCGGATGTGGTGGTGGAACTCAAGAGGCACAAGTTGCAACAAAGGAGAGAACAGAATGTGTAAAGATAGTAAGATCTTAAAAGAAGATATAGAACAGTTGTTACAGCAGATCATTTCAAAAAGGAGTGGTAAGGATTTCAGTGGTCCAAGACTCAGAGATGAAAAACTATTGGGACCGAAAGTCGGTATGCCCGCACGGGAGTTACTTTATGTTTATTTTGATATCAGACAACAGATGGGAATAAGAATCTCAGAATATGATATTATCGAAGGAAGATTTGATACATTTAATAACATACTTGATTTGATCATAAAAGAAGCACGAGGGCTAAACCAGTCGAAAAGAGAGCGAGTATAATTATGAGCGTCACTAATCCATTTATTCATTTATTTAAGACTTCCAAGTCATCATATTTATATGATGTTAACAAAAATCAGATCAAGAAAATCTCCGAAGCATCCTATATAGAATTATGCAATGATAAAGATATATCAAAAAGTCAAAATACTGAAATCATAGAGTTATTGGAAAATGGATTTCTTAAAAGTGAACGTGTAGAGAAATCGCAACATGGAGCCACAAATATTTTTCCTTTTTTAGTTGATAATAAGCTGACACATTTAATTCTCCAAGTTACACAGCGTTGTAACTTAAGGTGTGAGTATTGTGTCTATTCAGGTTCATATAAAAATCGCAACCATAGTAGTCAAGAAATGAGTTGGCATATTGCCAAAAAAGCAATTGACTATTTTATCTCCCATTCTAGAGACACTAATCCCCTAATGATCTCTTTCTATGGAGGGGAACCTTTATTGAACTTACCGCTTATGAAGCAATGTATGGACTATGTAGGCGATAATGTGAAAGGAAAGTTGATCAAATTTTCAATAACTACAAATGGCACTTTATTAAGTCCAAGTGTAATTGATTTATTAAAAAAATATGATGTTAGCATTACAATTAGTCTTGACGGACCTAGAAAAAGACATGATAAGTATAGAAAATTTGAAGGCTCATCAAAAGGATCTTTTGATTTACTATGCAAGAATGTCAAGACGCTAAGTGATAAGTACTCAACTTATTTAGATCACATTCTTTTCAATACTGTGTTAGATCCAAAACTTGGGTATCAGGAAATTGGAAATTTTATCAATAAAAATCTACAATTTATAAACTTTAATTTTATGATTAATTTGATTGATACGAATTACACAGAGCTAAAGAATGAAATTTCCGAGGATTTTATTGCTGAAACGGAATATGAATATTTTCTCTTTTTGCTTGAAAAACTTGGTTGTATTAAAGTGCCATTTCCTCTTAAATATTCATTATCCCGTTACAACTCGTTGATAGACAGAATTTTGAAATCACCGGAAACAAACTCGATAGGCCCGGTAAACCATCACGGAGGTCCATGCTTGCCAGGTGTCATGAGGATGTTTGTTAATGTCTTGGGTGATATTTATCCTTGCGAAAGGGTGAGTGAACTTAGTGATATAGCTAAAATTGGGAATATTGACAGTGGGATTGATGTTGAGAAAGCAATTTCTATATTAAATATTGAGAAGTACACTGCAGATAAATGTAAAGAATGCTGGTGTTATCGATTCTGCACCGTATGTATAAAAGCGATGGATGGCCTTGATCATATTGATTATGGACAAATGTCAAATGTCTGCCAAAGCTCCAAATTTAGTACAGAATCTCAAATGAAAGACTTTTGTGTATTAGAAGATTTGGGGTATGATTTTTTTGAAGAAAAAAACCGAAGAAGTCGATTTGGTATAGTATGGAGGTAAAAATGAAGAAGGTGATGGTGTTTCCATTTATATACGAAAATGAACTTGAATGCATGGGTGCTTATTTGAACCATGAATATGAGATCGCATCTTTGGTGTCATATCCTGGATGGGAAAACGGAAAAGAATATTGCATTCATGGAAAGCATTACTGCGTGAGTTTCGACTTTTTTGAAAGCTTAGAACGGTGCGATATCCTGTGGATATGTGATAATAATATTATTATAGATACTGATGATTTATTGTCGTACATACAGGCTGCTGTTGACCAAAATAAAACAGTATGGATTGGGCGACCTATCAATGAGCCTGCTTTGAAAAACTTGATGACTTTGGATCCCTTCGGTACACATATTATTTTCCCCAAAAAACATTTGTTTGACTGTGGTCACACTTACCAGAGACTATCAACTCCAGTTTTGGCTGTAGGAGGCTTTTGCCAAAATATGGGTAAATTTGGATTTCAAATTGCAATTACTAGAGAATTTATGCTACGTGGTTATCATCCTCTCTTAGTTAGTTCAAGGTCTGATGCAGAGTTTTTCGGTCATTATTCTATTCCAAACTGGAAAAATGTTTGTGCTTCTGATAATGACAAAATAATGGCATTGAATTACTATTTCTCAAAGCTCGAACATTATTATCATCCCGATTTGTTTGTGATTGGTATTCCTGGTGCCATGTTGCCAAATGATCTCGACTATTTCTTCGATTTTGCCACTACTGCTTTTCAGATATCTCAGGCAATTGCAATAGATGATGCTGTAATGATTTTGCCGTGTTTAGATTTTGAAAGTAATGCAATATGCGAATTTACCGCTCAATCTGAAGCTAAGTTAGGAACCCCTATTTCCTTTTTTTCAATAGATCGAAAAACGATAGATTTTGCAAACACTAAAGAGAAAGGACATCCCGATTTTGTAAAAGTAAGTAACAATTACCTGCTTCGCACAATTAATAACTGTAAATTATCTAATGTTTCAAGCATATACACAGATTCGGATTTTATATCAAGTATAGTAAGTTCCTTTATAGGGAATTATAGCTAATTTATAGTACGGATTGTAGTCCAAACACGCCTTTGGATTTACATATTTATTTCCCACATGCTTGGGTAAGGAGGAATACTCGATGAAAAAGCTAAATAAACGCACCTCACGTAAGAGCCTAACCATGACTGCAATATTATCCGCTTGCACTTGTCATCCTTCCGGCTGTGGCTGCAATAGCGCTGGGGCTCCGCCTACCGCCTACGGTTCCACTATTGCGGAGATGGCTGTTGCCATGTATGGTGGATACTAAGTAAATTGTGTCTATAGTACATCTCATAATAGATGTATGGATATCAATCGTCTCGCTATCTGTTCCCTGACAGTTTGATGCTATATTTAGAGAAGAAATAATTCTCAAGAATGGCGAAAGTTGCTGCGGCGTGGCAGCAACTTTTGCTGATTAATTCTTTATGATAGATCCAAATACCAAATTTATCGTAGAAACTGCTTATATTGCAGGAGGTCCCAAATGTTAACTCGCGCTATAGGCAGCTTGCGGTACCGCTGGAAAAAGGTGCTGCTGTATACTGCCGCTTTTACGGTGCTCTTCTCGCTGTGTTTTGGGAGCATTGTGCTCTTTTCCAGTGTGCGGGATCAGAAGCACTTTTTACAGGGTTCTTTAGAGCGTTCTGTGACTCTGCGGGCGTCCTCCTACCGGATCCGGGTAAACGAATCACAGGCGGGGGTGCTCTCCTTTTCGCTGGATGCCGCGGATGTGGAAACGTTTTTGGGAGACCCTGCAGTGGTTGGGTGGAACGCCTGCCTGGGATCGGCAGCCCGCATAGAGAACACGGTGCTTCCCTATCAAGAGGAACGGGAGATATCTTGGGAGAACCACCGATCTGGTCAAACAGGGGCCGTGGGGAAAGACGGCATGGCGGCTCTGTTTGTGGAGGACAGCCGCAGAAGTTTGGCTTTTCTGGTCTGCGGGCTGGAACTGGTGGAGGGAACCCACTTTGCAGGAGAAAAGGAAAACGTATGCCTTGTCTCCCAGCTTTTCGCGGAACGCAACGGCTTGGAAGTGGGAGATACGGTGGTAGCCACAAATCCTACGGAAGGCCTGGGTCAGCGAGAACCCTTTCGGGTGGAAGCCAAAATAACGGGTATTTTTTCCTGTCCGGACAGCGAGCGTCTTAAAGGCATCGGCGCCCGGGCAGAGGAGATGCTTTTCTTTCCCATGGAGATGTATGAGCAAATGGGTGGGAAGGAGACAGGCGGCAGCTATAAATACGTGACTGCTTACCTGAAAGAGGGGGCGGATGTGGATGACTTCGCGGCCCGTATGCAGGAGGCCCTTCCCATTGGGGAAGTTTTGGAAAGCCACTACACCCAAGGGGTGGAGACCGCCCCGCCGGACGAATTTGTCGGCATGAATTACGAGGAGCTGGCGGAGAACGTCCTAAACAGCAGACCGCCTTATATCCTTCAATTGGACCGGGAATGGTACAGCATGGTTGCCCAGCCTGTGGAACAACAGGTGAAGTTGGCGGGGGCCATGACAGTTTTGCTGTTGGTCTCCGTGACCTGTATCCTGGCGCTCACCACAATGCTTTCCATGAAGGAACGCTGGCGGGAAGCTGGGATCCTCCTTTCTCTGGGGGAGACAAGGGCCAGAATCTTGGGACAGCTTCTGCTGGAGTGGCTGACCCCAGTGGGCGTGGCTTTGTTGCTGGGAATAGGAATCGGAATGGCGATGGGTATCCCCCTAGTGGAAGAACTCTCCAACGACGTGTATGCACAGCAGGCCGCAGAAGTGGAAAAGGACAACCAGGCTGTGACCTTTGGCAGCTTGCTGGCAACAACGGATTCCTTTGAGATCAACGAGGGTAAGCTGAGCATGGACTTGGCTGATGGAGGCGTGACCGATGTGGCAGCTTTTCCACTGGTGAAAACGAGGGTGGACGGCCCAGCCATGGGGGCGTATGCAGCCATCTTGCTGTTGATCGCCCTTTTGACAGGAACGGTCCAAGGGATCGCTGTAACGCGGGCGAAACCTGCCGCCATACTTTTGGGAAGGGGGTAGGACTATGAACTTTCTCAAACGCGCTTTTTGCAGTATGCGGTATCGGTTCCGAAAAGGGTTCCTCCTGGTTTTGGCTTTCAGCGTAGCTTTTTTCTTGGTACTGACCGGTTTTTCTATGTTACAGGGGGCGGACCATTCGGCGGAGACCATGCGAAGCCGCTACCGTGCTGCCGTGGGAATTTATGATTTTTCCACCCGTTCCTACAGTGTTCGCGATCAAAACTTGATCTCGGCGGAAACCGTGGAGCACTTGGCAAACCATCCTTTGGTAGAAGCATGCCATCCCTTTTACTACTCCTCCGTTCGCAGCGGGGATCTTCTGCGCCCTTGGGTACAGGAGGAGCAGGCGCGGGCGTTTGGGGACAACAGCAATCTACGGGTGATAGGTACGGCACAGCCCCAGGCAGCACCGGAATTTGCCACGGGGAACAACTACTTGCTAGAAGGGGAGTTTTTTGCCGCCGGTGAGTCGGCGTGCCTGATGATGAGCGTAGACCTGGCGGAACGCAACGGTGTGCAAATTGGGGATAAGGTGCCCCTTTTCACCTCTTTCATGACAAATGGCGGTGAAAACATCACCGCTACTTTGGTGGGGATTTATGGCATTGAGACGTACCTTCCCCACACCCAATCCCCCTACTTTAACAGTGAGAACCTGCTCTATGTCACGCCAGATGTAGCCCAGACTCTCAACGGACCTGCCTGCAATGCCTACAGTGTGACCTGCGTTGTGGAGGACCCAGAGCAAGCCGCCGCCTTCGTGGAGGACATCCAGAACATGGGCCTGCCCGAGGGAGAAGACTTGCGCTTTATCATCGACGACGGCCAATACAGGGCTGTGCGAAACGCTATTGAGGCCACCACCCGCATTGCCTGGGCTATGCTTGTGGCTTCCTTAACAGTGACCTGCGTGGTGCTAGTGCTGTTGACCCGCATCTCGCTGCGCAGCCGTGAATACGAGATTGGTGTGCTGCTCTCCTTGGGAGAGAGCAGGGGAAAGATCTATGGGCAAATGCTTTTGGAATCTTTAGTTCCGGTGCTGGCAGCCTGTTTCCTGGCTCTGTGTCTGGCCCCGCTGAGTCAGGCGGGGATTATCTGGTTGCTTCAGGACAGCCAAGCGCAAGTTGCGGCCTTTACCCTGGAGACAGTTGCAGCTCTGTTTGCCAGCGGCGCTTTATTAGTCCTGTTTGCCTCTCTGATAACAGCGCATAAGATCCGGGCCTATCAGCCTAAAAAGATTCTACTGGCGGCTGGGTAAATATGGTAGGCTTAATCTTGGGGAAGACAATCTGAAAGGTACAGTGCAGCATTTTTTAGTTGCACGGTTGCGATGGGACGCGAATTGTAGCTGTTCGTAGCCTTAACTTCATGGGCAGTAATCTCTTCCGCAGTTGTTATAGCTTCTCCTAAGCAGCATTTACTGTACGGAGTATAACTCATCAGTTAGATTAAGCAACTTTTGTTATTGACTTTAATCCTGCCATTTTGATGTTTTGTCACGTCTCACACCCCCATCCTCTCCTGCATCTCTGCGCTCACGGTGGACACCTGGGCGTGGCCTAAAATCCCCGACACTGTAGCCACATCCGCCCCGCCGGAGATCATCAAACTGGCTGCCGTGTGCCGCAGACTGTGGACGTTCAAGTCCTGGGGCAGGTTGTGCTTTTTGAGAATCAGCTTGAACCGCCAGGTGAAGGTGCTGGGGGTCATGGGTAGATTTTCTCCATGGCGGCGGAAGATGTAGTTCTCAGTGGTCAGTTCCCTGCCCTCATGCAGCTCCAGTTCTCCCCAGCAGAAAGAACGGTACTCTTTCAGAAGACTTGCCATCTCCAGGGAGAAGTACACGTACCGGTCTCCGGCTGCGGTCTTGGGCTCTTTTACGATGATATCTTCCCCCGTGACCTTCACCACGTTGCGGCAGATGTGGATGGATTTCTCGGAAAAGTCCACGTCCTTCCATTTGAGACCGCAGCATTCCCCACGGCGCATCCCCGTGGCGATGATGAGTTTGAAGTAGGTTTCGTACTTGATGCTTTCCTCCTCCAGCGCGGCGATCAATTTCCGTGTTGTCTTTTCATCAGCAACATTGCGCTTCTGCTTCTTTTTGCCGGCGTACTTGTAGGTGCGCCAGGCCGGATTCTGCGACAAAAAACCGCCCTCCATGGCACCGGAGAGGATTCCACACAGGGTAACCGTCACCTGTCCCAACGCCTAGTAAAAGGAAAAAGGAAGTAGGAAAATACTCTCATACAATCTCATGAGAGTGGCAGGGACTCTCATGAGAGAA
>CAJFEW010000098.1 GCA_904374805.1 uncultured Neglectibacter sp. | reverse complement strand
CAGATCCTGGCGGACGGCGTGGATGTCCAGGACATCCCTCTTGAGGAGTACCGCGGCCTTTTCTCCGTGGTGAGCCAGGAGCCCTATCTCTTCCTCGGGGACATTTTGGAGAATGTGGACCTGCAGGGGGATGCGGACCCAGACCGGCTGGAGACCGCCCTGCGCGCCAGCGGGGTGGAGAGCTACCTGCCCCGGCTGCCGGAAAAAGAGCGGACCCAGATCGGCCGGAACGGGGCTAGACTCTC
Source organism: uncultured Neglectibacter sp. (assembly GCA_904374805.1). GTDB lineage: Bacteria > Bacillota > Clostridia > Oscillospirales > Acutalibacteraceae > Acutalibacter > Acutalibacter pullicola. Next base: position 2,616 of record CAJFEW010000098.1, on the reverse strand, counting down.
CGGCGGGGAGAAGCAGAAGCTGGCAGTGGCCCGGGCCCTCTTAAAGGACGCCCCGGTGGTGATCTTGGACGAGGCCACCTCGGGCTTTGATGTGGAGTCCGACGCCTACCTCCACGATGTCATCCTCCACCAGATGCAGGGCAAGACCGTTATCATGATCACCCACCACTACCACAACCTGGAGGGGATGGATCAGGTATGGAGGCTGGAAACCGGAAAGCTGCACAACAGAAAAGATACAGAAAGGCTGTGAAATCTATGGCGCAAATCCTACAATTTCAAGAACTGACTTACTTCTACCAAAGCGGCAGTCAAAAGGTCTCCATCTTAGAGGAGGCCGACTGTGCCTTCGAGCCGGGGAAACTCTACACTATCGTAGGGCCTTCCGGCTCGGGGAAGACCACCACCCTCACCCTGGCCGGGGCCCTGGAGTCGCCCAAAGGCGGCCGGGTGCTGTTCCAAGGGAAAGATCTCAAGGATATCGGCTACACCAACTACAGGAACAGGCATGTGGCCATCGTCTTCCAGGCCTACAACCTGCTGGAGTATTTGAATCCCCTGCAAAACGTGCTGGCGGCCATGGAGATCACCAAAAATGAGATCCCCAACAAAAAGCAGCGGGCCGAGGAATTGCTGCTCAGAATGGGTCTGACCAAGGACCAGATCCACCGGCGGATCCAGAAGCTCTCCGGCGGGGAGCAGCAGCGGGTTGCCATCGCCCGGGCGTTGGCCACCAACGCGGACATCATCTTGGCCGACGAGCCCACAGGAAACCTGGACGGGGACACCGCCCAGGGCATTATCGAGCTGTTTCAGGAGCTGGCCCACAAAGACGGCAAGTGCGTCATCGCCGTCACCCATTCTCAGGATTTCGCCGCCCAGGCGGATGTGGTGATCGAACTTAGTAATAAAAAATTGATGGAAAAACAAGAATAAAACGCGTCCAGCTCTCGGACTCAAGATAAAAAAGGAGCAATACAATGCGTGACACACCATATATCCACTTATTCAGAACATCCCAGAGCTATTATCTTTATGATGTTAATATGGATCAAATTCTGAACATTCCCGAAACGTTCTACTCTGAGATGAAGGGACACATTACATCCGGGCTCCCTATTGCTGAATCAAAAAGGTATATGGAGAAGCTTCAGAGCTTTGGGTACCTCAAACCGAATCGCGTAAGGATTGTTAAACATCCTGCCACAGACTTGCTTCCGTATCTGGTCAAGCGTAAATTAAGCCAAATGGTCTTACAAATAACTCAACGCTGTAATCTTCGATGCGAATATTGCATCTATTCCGGGGCCTATTCTACACGAACCCATTCACAGAAAGATATGGAGTGGCCTGTAGCGAAGAAAGCGATGGAATACCTAATTACGCATTCTGTAGATAATGAATCTATTACGCTTTCCTTCTACGGTGGCGAACCATTACTTCGTTTTGATTTGATCCAGAAATGTGTTAGGTATATGTCTGAAAATGTTAAAGGGAAATTAGTTAGCTATAATTTTACCACTAACGGCACTATCATGACTCCAGAGATTGCTGATTTCTGCGTAAAACACAACTTTGGAATTATGTTTAGCTTGGATGGCCCTAAGGAGCTACATGATCAGCATCGGAAGTTTGCACATTCTCCCAATGGTTCCTTTGATTTGCTTCGCAGAACGGTCAAACTCTTTGAGGATAAATACCCAGAATACGCGAAGTCTTTTCAGTTTAATACTGTTATTGATGTTGAAAGGCCCTATAAACCTGTGAGTGATTTTATAAACCATGATCCAGAGTTTGGAAAGTACAGCTTTTTAATTAACACAATTGATGATGTGTACACATCCAGAAAAAGGTCAAGCGCCGAATCGTTTTCACAGCTTAGTGAATACGAGTATTTCGAATATTTACTCACAAGAGCAGGAAGACATCAGCCTAATTTTGGATCTAAGTTAGCTGCACAGCGCTATCGAGATATTCCCGAGAAGATCCTAAGACATCGAGATAAGAGTGGCTTTGTTCCGGAAAGGTATCATCACGGCGGACCATGCGTACCTGGGGTGAGAAAAGCTTTTGTTACAGTCCAGGGGGAGATCTATCCGTGTGAACGTGTTAGTGAGACATCATCATTGACAAAGTTAGGCGATGTGTATAGTGGGATAGACATTGATAAGGCTGAGCGAGTACTTAATATTGAAAGGCTCACTCACGAGACGTGTTCCAACTGCTGGGCTTATCGTTATTGCAATCTATGTATAAAGGCTGTTGATGGAATCTCATGTTTTGATACTGAAAGCCTCAAGGCAAGATGCAAAAATGTACTAAATAACATCGAGTCTGTATTCAAAGATTACTGTGTTCTCAAAGAGCTAGGGTTTGATTTCTACAAAGACAAGTGCGGCGAAATTGAGTGGCTGGAGGGTTGATGGAATGATCTCATTGACGATATATCCGTATAATAGGACATCCGACCCACTTATCGATTATATTAGTTCGGAGAATACATTGCCAATCAAAATTAAGGTAAGCGTCAACTCCAGCAACGCAGTAGACAAAAGGGAACAGCCACCCAGGAAAGATGGCTGTTCCCTTTTTCATGTAAACGCAGGGTTACGGCGA
>CAJFEW010000097.1 GCA_904374805.1 uncultured Neglectibacter sp. | reverse complement strand
TTCTCTCATGAGAGTCCCTGCCACTCTCATGAGATTGTATGAGAGTATTTTCCTACTTCCTTTTTCCTTTTACTAGGCGTTGGGACAGGTGACGGTTACAAATTAAGTATGCAGTACCATTAAAAGGATGGCTTGGGGACGGAACCCAGGCAACCGAAAACAACGATATAACAGTTACATACAACATAAAATGCGCTATTGATAGTTCAGATGCTTTGTGTGTTGTGGAGACGTGGATTAAGCTAGACTTTAAAGTGTTTATTGTGCCTGTAATTCGCTACGCCCTCCAACGCGGAAAGTATGTCTATTTTGCGCGAGAGCTTACATCAGAGGAAAGCGATATGCTGTCTGAACTTACAAAGTGTAGCGGACAGCTAGTTCTTCCAGAGCATGTAATTCCTTCCCTTGGCCACTTTATTCAACTTGATACTCCTGTCTTGGCGGTCGGTGGTTACAGCGAAGGAATTGATAAACACGCAATACAGTTGAGGTTGACAAAGAGATTTAGAGAGTATCATCTCAATGTTTTGCTTATCGCCTCAAATCCTTGCGTTTCCTTGTGGGGAGACCATTTTGTCCCTTCGTTTATGTTCTCAAATACGTTATCAGAAAATGATAAAGTGAGGGCATTTAATTCCTATGTTGCCAACCTTGAATCTAGATACAATCCGGATATCATTATTCTTGGGATCCCAGGAGCGATTGTCTCCAATGATCCTGAGTCCCTAATGGACTTCGGAATCATCTCATATGAGATTGCTCTTGCTGCTCGCCCTGATGATATGATTCTTGTATCCCCTTACGGATCTTATCAAGAACAGTATTATCCCCTTGTGGAAAAGTTAGTTTCCCAGAGACTTGGAGTTCACATAATTAGACATCACATATCAAAATATGCATATGACTTATCTATGCTACGTGAAATGTCGTTTAAGTCCCCCGTTTTAGTGGATGAAGCAGCTATTAACAAGATTGTTTCTGAATCCCATCATGATACTGTAGCAAATCTGTATAGCGACGATGAACTAGATAATTTGTGCCGTTGCTTTATTGCAAAATACGGTTCTTATTCTGAAATTGGAGCATTGTGACTATGATGCAGTTCTGTTCAACTTTGCAAGGTAGAATTATGAGCGCCCATAATTTTGTCTTTCACCTAAAATAAAGGAGGCTTTAACAATGAAAAAGTTAGCAAAGCACCCTGCGCAGAAATCTGCTGAGACGATTTCCAGCTACGCAGAATGCGGTTGCATGTCCACCTGCTTCTGTAGCTGCTACAGCCCTGGGCTCGGCGCTCCATACGAGTACCGCACCCCGGAAAACACGTCTTACAACGCCAGTTATTCCTCCGATTACTACAGGAACTGATGATTTGATCTCCAAGATTGGCATTTTCTGCTTGTCATCTAGATTGCAGATCATAGCATAGCAACTATTCCTATGCTACTATAAAAATGCATTTCTTGGAGACTGTCTTGGAGGAATCTAGGAGCAGAGGTATCTCTGAGGCGCTTTGGAGATACCATTGCTCGTTTTTACCCACAAAAGGCGGTGACCCCTATGTTAAAACGCGCCCTGCGCAGCTTGCTCTACCACTGGAAAAAGAACGTGATGATCCTGCTGCTGTTCTCGGCCTTGTTCGCCGTGGCGGTGGGCAGCTTGTGCTTGTACGCCACCACCCAGTCCCAGGTGGACCGTCTACAGACGGCCCTGGGCAACGCCGTGACCCTCAAAGGGGTGGGCTACTCCTACAAGGGCAGCGGCGGCAGCCGCATGCTGGCGGGGCACCTCTCCCCGGAGGTGGTGGAGACCTTCGTGACCGATCCCCGGGTACAGGCCTACAACTTCGCCGACTACCTCTACCTCTCCTTCCCCGAGGCGGAAGGGGTGTACCAGGAGGCCTGGGAGGAGAACAAGAGCGGCTCTATGTTCACCACCTACACCACCATGGGCTATGTGCCGGTGGACACCTCCCTGGACCAGACCTTCACCGTGTACGGCTTCCAGCTGGTGGAGGGAGAGCACCTGACAGGCGCCACCCTCTATGAGAAGGCCTGCCTCATCTCGGAACAGTTCGCCCAGCGCAACGGCCTGTCGGTGGGGGACGACCTGCAGGTGAAGGTCCCCTTCCTGGCGGAGGCGGAGCCTGTGGCCCTGCGGGTCCAGGGGATCTTCTCCGCCCCGGAGACCCAGTACCAGATCACCGGCCTGGGGAACCGCCCGGAGGAGCTGGTGTTCCTCACCCCCCAGGCCATGTGCGCCGTAGAGGGCCGGGAGGACGGCCGGGAAGTGGCCTACTCCATGGGCACCTCCCGGTTCGCCACGGTGTATTTGTCCTCGGAGGAGGACGTGGACAGCTTCGTAAAAGACGTGCAGAAGAAAATTGCCATCCGGCAGGTGTGGGAGGAGCACTACTCCAGCCCCACCTTGGAGCCCATCCCCCAGGAGTACGCCGGGATGGATGAGATCGAGGCCCTGACATTGCTGGAGGAGCAGCCCCAGTACGACCTGGTGCTGGACCGGGAGTGGTTCTCCATGGTGGGCGCGCCCCTGCTCCGCGTCCGGGATCTGTCCGGCCTGATCGCCGCCCTGCTCACCGGGGCCATCCTCCTGGTGCTGGGCCTGGTGACGGCCCTGCTCCTCTTGGGCCGCCGGCGGGAGGCAGGCATTCTGCTTTCCTTGGGAGAGAGCCGGGGAAAGACCGCCGCCCAGCTGGCGGTGGAGGTCTTTCTGCCCCTGGTGCTGGCCCTGGCCCTGGGATTGGGCCTGGGGGTCACCGTAGGCGGGAACCTGGTGGAGCAGCTGTGCAGCGGCGTCTACCAGCAGAGCGCCGCCATCAGCCAGGGGGAGAACGACCTGGTCACCCACGCCCACACCGCCCAGAACAAGATGTCCCGGGACATTTACACCGGCACCTACGCCGACGACCTGCTGGAGCGGGTGGGAGAGCGGATTTTTGTGGTGCCCCCGGCCCAGGTGCAGCTGGACCGCCAGGCCCTGGGCATCTACCTGGGGCTGGCCCTGCTGGTGTGCCTGGTGGGAGCTGGCGCCCAGATTGTCTCGGTGCTGCGGCTGCAGCCCGCCCGGGTGCTGACGGGAAAGGAGTGAGAGGATGAACGCCGTAAAACGTGGATTTTTCAGCCTTTGGTATCGAAAGAAAACAGCCCTGCTGCTGTTTTGCGTGTTTCTGATCCTGGCGGCCCTGGTGCTGGCTGGCTTCTCCATGCTGGAGGTCTGCCACCAGGAGGAGCGGGCCCTGCGGGAACAGGTGGGGGCCACCGTCACCCTGAACAATTACCACACCGAGGAGGCGGACCTGTACGCCGGCTCCAACCAGATCTCCCAGGAGTCGGTGGAGAAGATTGAAGCCCTGGGCCTGTCCCACAGCTGCACCCCCTACTACTACTCCTTCGCCCAGGAGTCGGAGACCCTGCGACCCTTCGCCACCCCGGAGCAGCGGGAGAAGTTCCCCCAGGAGTCCGCCTGGATCCGGGTGGAGGGCACGGTGGACATGACCGCCGCCGGGGAGTTCGTCACCGGGGCCTACCAGATGCTGGAAGGCCGGATGCTGGAGGAGAGCGACACCTTCTCCGCGGTGATCAGCAGCGACATGGCCCAGGAGAGCGGGGTGTCTTTGGGAGAGGAAGTCACCCTGGGAGGCTACTACACAGCCCAAGGGGGACAGGACACCCCCGTCACCGTGGTGGGCATCTACGCCCTGACCCAGGAGCAGCCCCACACCAACGCCCCTTACTTTAACTTGGAAAACCTGGTGTACGTCACCCCTAACGCCGCCCTGCGGCTCAACGGGGAGCAGGACAAGCTGTACAGCGCCCGGTTCTCCATCCGGGACCCGGAACAGGCCGCCGCCTTTGTGGAGGCCGTCCAGGCCCTGTCCCTCCCCGAGGGGGAGGACCTGCGCTTTACCGTGGACGACATCCAGTACCGGGCTTTGTCCGGCACCATCAGCGGCCTGACCGCCCTGGCCAAGGCCATGCTGGGGGCCTCCGGGGCTTTGGGGGCCATCACTCTGGTGCTGGTGCTTCTCCTCCAGCTCCGCTCCCGGGACCACGAGATCGGGGTGCTGCTGGCCATGGGCGAGGACCGGGGCAAGATCTACGCCCAGCTGCTGGGGGAGTCCCTGGTCCCCATCCTCCTGGCCATGGCCGGCGCGGTAGCCCTGTCGCCCCTCACCTCCCAGGGGGTGAGCTGGCTGTTCCAGGGCAGCCTCACCCAGCCGCCCCAGGTGAGCGCCCCCGCGGTGCTGGCCCTGTTCCTCAGCGGCCTGGCTCTCACCCTCTGCGCTTCCCTGGTCACCGCCCATAAGCTCCTGGCCTACCAGCCCAAAACCATCCTCATGGCGGAGGGGTAACATGTTATAAAAACTGGAGGGATGAAGATGGATCAGAACAGTGTAATGGAGAAAGTTATTTCTATTGTTTCGATTCGTAGTGGTCATCCAATATATGAATTGTGCAACACAACCGGCGAATGTCTCCTTGGCCCAAGATTCCGTGTGCCAGCGCGCGAACTTCTTCATATCCTTTTTGATATTGAGGGGGAGTTTTCAATCACTGTAAACCCAGAAGATCTTTCGGACTTCCAATTCACCTCCATTGACAACATAGTCAGTATTGTTATTAAGCACCTGGCATAGGAGCATCTGTGTATGGATATTCCGGTGGCAATTTTGGATGACGGCATCAGTAGTTCCTTATTAAGAGTCCCACATGTACAATCTCGCTCCACGTTTGTTACCGACGACCGGGATCCGTGTATTAACGGAGTAACACATGGATCGATTTGTGCTGCAATTATAGAAACGCTCCATCCTGGAATCCCCATACACGATATCAAAGTGCTGACCACGCGTGGTAGTGGATATAGGGACAACCTGATAACGGGGCTAGAGTGGTGCCTGCATAACAACATTAAAGTTGTTCATTTAAGTTTAGGCAGCGTAGAGTATCACGATGCATTGCCTTTATATCGCACTACTCAGAAGCTTATTGAGCTGAATACGGTGGTCGTGGCTGCTTTTTCCAACAGGAACATTCCTACTTTCCCCGCTATCTTTCCTGGGGTATTTGGAGTGAGGTGTTGTGAGCATGGGCTTGATAAAGCCACTTATGCTTATAAAGAGAATGACTGGCTGAGAGGATCTAACGCCTGGGTTGCCTCACCGCCATCGGCTGTTTCTTGTATTACAGGGGGCATCATTCAAGTTCTTCCCAGCAACAGCTTTGCAGCGCCAGTAATTACAGCTTCCATTTTAAACATCCTGTCGCGGAACCCAGATGTATCACACGACAAGCTCCAAATGTTTCTTCGTGAAGGCAGTAAGGCGATTGGTGAATCTGAGTCCAGAGATACATTCAATTCTTTTGATTGGGCTGATTCTCTCTGCGATTCAGCAGTATACGTTCAGATTTCCGAAAGCAACTCCATCTATATTGAGGATGCCACAAAATACCTTCAACGGAACGGGTATGCCGCTGAGGCGATAGGCAGGGAAACTGGGATACCGTTTTCACTCTATTTTCGGCCTGGTTCCGTCTCCAAAAATGCTGTAAAGGGCCTATCGATCTTATATCACGTTGATGTTATGTTTGTGGTATCAAGTGAGCCATACGATTTCTTTGATGCCGTATCAATAGAAGATCGTCTTTTTCGGGTAGAAGATGTTGAATACCAATACACGAACGGAACGGAATTGGGGCTTCTAATCACCAAGGTCTTTGCGCCAGAATCATGATAGTTTCACCTTCTATAGGGACTTTTTATTCGATAAGAGATAGCCCCTGTAGATACTATCGCCTGTGGGGACAGGGCGCGATATCCTAGGCGAAGAGGAAGAGGTGTTCGAAAGGTGGGTGGGCCTTTGAAAAAAGGATCATCCCGCTCTGCCAAGTCACTCTGCCTATGGTTTCGAGGCCAGTTGTTTCCTTGTTTTTTGGATTAGCTCAATTGCGGGGCCCTGCCTTTCTCCAGCGGGCCCGATGACCTTTCCCTTTCATTTTTGTGTTGTTTTTTGTCACTCCGTGGTATATCATAAGACAGATAATCCCTCTAGCTAGAGCAAATATAGGAAATATTCCTGTATTCCACTCTACGTTTGGGTAAGTGCAACTAGAAAGTGGTTTACAGTTGCTCAATTTCAATGATACACTCGGGGTGGAAGATATGACACTTGGTGAAAAAATTTATGACGAGCGGACGGGAAAGAAAATCACGCAAGCGAAACTTGCGAGCGGCCTGCACGTGTCCCGTCAAACTGTATCGAAATGGGAGGTGGGAGAGGCAATACCCTCGGCTGATAATCTAAAACGCCTGGCTGCCTATTTTAATGTTCCAATGGATTATTTCGTCGAAACTTCTTCACAGTCGCCTTCGACTGCCGAACCGGAACCCAACACAAAGGAAGAGGCCCAGCCGGAGTTCCTAACGGAATATAGCAACACAGATCCTCAATTTGGTGCTGTCGATGATCCCACCGAAAACGAGATGCATGTAACGCCCAAGAAGAAACGGCTCGTACCGATCCTCTCGGTTGTCGGCATGATTATCCTTATGGGAGTCATTGTGCTACTATCTCAGATCTCATCCAGAGCCAATGATCAGACAGAGATAGACAGTACCAGCGAGAAGCAAGTTTCTCTTCTTCCAGAGGGTGGTTTTGGCCTTTCCTGAAAATGCCAACACTAAGGGAGGAAAACGAAAATGTTAAAGAAGAAAGTCTTTTGCTCAATCCTCGCTTGTCTTTTGCTCTTCTGCTGCCTTTCTGTTCACACGGTGGCCCTAGAGCTAGACGAACCGGTAGTGGACAGCGCTGTTGCCAGGGCAACAAGCCAATTTTCTGTTGAGATTCCAGCAAATGGTTTTCGTTACGTTCGCACGACATTTCCCATGGAGTATGGCGAGGTCGTTTCTATCAGGGCAGTCTATTCCCCTTCCTCTGCCAACATTTCGTTCGGACTAGTGGATTCGGACAATACCTTCCACTATATTACCTCCACAGGCGGCTCCTTCGATCACGGATTTGTCATCACTGAGCGCGGTGACTACAGGTTTGCGATGGAGAACAACTCGTCCGTTGAGGTAAGCGTGACAGGATTCGTCACTTATTGAGATAACCTTGCAAATCTCTGCAGCGATCACGGATGACATTGCCGCAGAATGAGAAACGCGATTTGTCTCTCATCTGGGCAGGCTTAATTCCCCTTTGGGGGCCTAGGAATAGTCATTGACAGCGCACGGCAATACTGTACGTGATATAGAAGCCGCCAATACCCACCACTGACCTATGATAGAAAGGAGGAGAGACCCATGTACTTGCCGAGTGAACTTGAAGGCCCCGCCCCACACAATATGATTGAGTTGAAAGGAGCTAAGAGCTATGAAAAAGGTTCTCTGTACACTTCTCTCTGTTGCCCTATGTCTTACCATGGTGTCTTTCCCGGTTTCCGCAGAGGAATCTGCTCGGTACACCATTTCCCCTGAGGTTGCGGGTACTGAGACAGCTGTGGTACTGACGGATGAGGATCTGACTATCAACGAAGAAGTGGCTGCATACATTGCACAGTTCTTTGTGGAAGATATGATGGCCACCGGCCAAACCACCTGGGAGACGGAACCCACTATTGTGGAAACGGTTCCTATGTACGATGCGAACGGAGAAGAGATTACGGCCTATACCGTAGAACTTTCCAGCGGCTATGTGGTAGTTTCCGCCTACATCGATGTGCCTAATATCATTTTAGAGTGGGCGGATGAGGCTGAGCCAGTTTATTCTTTGATCGACGTTCCTCTTTCCAATACAGGTAAAATTGTATATACAGGAGCGCTCAATTATTTTCGTGAAACTTCAACAAATGAGTTAGTTGCAGTGGAAGGAAAAACGTTTCTAAGGAATGAGGTTAATGACGTATTATCTAAACAGAGAGCAAAGGAAAATATACCTTCCGATGTTATTTCTGAATATGGAAAAGCACAATTGTCACCAGCAATTTCTAAATTGAGAAATGGCGGTATCAATGACGAAGGGGGCGTAATTGACGATCCGTTTATTCACGCCCAAAATGTATATGGAGGAACATGGGTAAATAAAGAATATGCTAATGTATGGGAAGACGTCGCCATATTCTTTAATAAATCCGATATCCCTACGAACGCTTATGCGCAGGCATGTGGACCAATCGCTATCACTAACATCGTAAAAATGTATGGAGCAAAGTATAATAACAGCTATTTGAAGAATAGATATGCGGATGCTGTTTTTTATGATGTTGTTGCTGTCTCTGATCGAAATCCGACTCCTTTTTATATTAATTCTATTGGGGGTGGTGTTGACCCGGATGACGTACCTCCTTATATTTTATCGGTGTTTGATAATTATAATATTGATGTTACAATTTATGGCGATTATTATGCGACATATCAAGATCTTAAGAATGCATTGTCTACTGATGAAAGATTGATTTACTTATGTCTCGAGGCAAACACAACCAACAATCCTTATGATAACCATGCAGTAGTTGGATATGCGTATACGCAGTTAAGAAATGTAAGTTCCGGCCGTCTTGTATCTTATCTTAAAATTTGTGATGGAATGGTTGGCTATGGGAGATACATGGACACTGCTGTCACAAAGGATTTTAAATATTGGGAAGTTCATTTCTAATTTGGGGGGAACGGTTTTATGTGCAAGAGAAACAAAGTGTTCCTCTCTGCAGGAATAGTAATAGCAGCTATCATAACTATACTTGTCCTGTTGCTCTTTTTTAACGGTGGCACTCAGCTGTTCCACTTAAAAGCGGAAGAAGTAGAATGTATACAAATTGTTAATTCCCCTAGGAATGGACAAACTGTAACATACCAAAGTCCAGAGGACATAGAGCTTCTGGTAGAGTATTTAAATGGTTTTTTCTACTATTCAATCTTCCCGGCCAAATTTCCAGGAATTACTTCCCACTGCCCTGTTACAATAGTGTGCAAGGATGGAATAGAGATCCCATTTACTGTATTCCCTGAGGGAGTAATCCTAGATGGAAATACCTATCTATGCTACAGTTCCTACATAGACCATGGGGCTTATTTTCAGCCTCTAGTGGATTTGGCAACAGGAACGAAGAATGTTACCAGCTGAACAAAATATCGCATGAGGTAAGCAAGGTAATAGTCCAGACGTATGAACCATGGGGAACTGTGGAGTTCACAGAGCCTCAGGATTTGGATCTGCTGGTGGAGTATTTGAACGGCTTCCACTATACGGCTGTTACCCCTCTGGATATAAATCGGAGCGGGACTTCCGCAGGGCTGCTCAGGATAATCGTATCTGGAGAGGAAAAGGTATTTGCCTTAGAGGCCAGCGCGCTGGGGCTCCCTGTGGAAGGTGGCTACTGGTATATAGCAGAGGATGAGTATTTCCAGCCCCTGTTGGACTTGATCCACACCAAATCAGTTGAATAGTGCGTTTTTTTTCATTCTATCTTAATAGGAAGAATGATTCCCCCAAAAAAGGATGACGATCTATGGATCGCCATCCTTTTATTGTAACCGTCAAACCTCCGGGCGTATAAAAAAGGCCGCCACCTCAGCGGCCAGGCTTTGAGATGGCGGTCAGGGATTCCATTAGATTTTAGCTTCTGCA
>CAJFEW010000096.1 GCA_904374805.1 uncultured Neglectibacter sp. | reverse complement strand
CAGATCCTGGCGGACGGCGTGGATGTCCAGGACATCCCTCTTGAGGAGTACCGCGGCCTTTTCTCCGTGGTGAGCCAGGAGCCCTATCTCTTCCTCGGGAACATTTTGGAGAACGTGGACCTGCAGGGGGACGCGGACCCAGACCAGCTGGGGGCCGCCCTGCGCGCCAGCGGGGTGGAGAGCTACCTGCCCCGGCTGCCGGATAAAGAGCGGACCCAGATCGGCCGGAACGGGGCCCGGCTCTCAGGAGGTGAGAAGCAGAAACTGGCGGTGGCCCGGGCCCTCCTAAAAGACGCCCCGGTGGTGATTTTGGACGAGGCCACCTCCGGCTTCGACGTAGAGTCCGACGCCTACCTCCACGATGTGATCCTCCACCAGATGCAGGACAAGACCGTGATTATGATCACCCACCACTACCACAACCTGGAGGGGATGGACCAGGTGTGGAGGCTGGAGGGGGGAAAAGTGAGGGAATATCCTATTACCAACTCATTTTGATGGTGAGCATTTTTAGGGGTGCACACCTAATAATGCATTCATCATATACAATACTTCGATAGGAGTAACATCCTAATCGAGACGAAAGGAGGGAAAGAAAGATGCGTGATTTGAGGAAATCAACGAAAACCCGTGTGATGGATTCGTATTTTGAATTACGCCGGGCTTGCCTGTGTGGACCTTGTGGTTGTAACTGTTCTTGCGGCGATCCTACAACCTTGTACGACCTGTACATTAGTTATCCCATTAGCGGAAACTCAGGTGAGGTTGCTGGTGGTTATGCCACTACCATGACCATGTAAAAGAAAAAAGTAAAAGAAAAATCGGGGCTCCCAGCTACAGATTTTCCCTTTCCAGGCAAAGCTGGAGTTCCGATTTTTCTCCCTTGCATGGATCGTTATGCCGTTAAACGAAAAGAGGAAAAAGATGAAAAAGCTGACAGTGACACTTTGTTTGGTATGTGTGTTTGCTTTACAGCTCTCCGCGTGCCAGAGTGAACAGGATGAGCTCTACAGCCAGGCGCTGGGCCGAGCTTCATCCATACAGGAAGAAGCTCCTGAAAGCAGGGAGACAAGCGCCCCTGGGGAATCCATCGATTTCGCGCAGGAAAGTAGCGGGTTTATCGCCGACCCATACAATCCGTCTTTCAACTATCTGGAATCCAGGCCTTCGCCGGAGGAACTGTTTCCCGTGGAGGAAAACACAGAGTTTAGCGGCACGCTGACCATCTCCACGTCCATCGGCAGCGAAATGCTGGAGAACTGGGCGGCGGCTTTCGAGGCGGCCTATCCCAATGTGGAGGTGGAGATCGACGCGGGGTTTGACAGCGTCGCCGCTGCCGCCCGGGCGGAGGAACAGGGCGGTGGCCTGGGAGCGGAAAACCAGCAAAACCTTGTGGAACTCTTCTCGGGGACCGCGGGAGACATTGTGGAACTGACCACCGCCCCCTACCAGCGGTACATGGAGAGCGGACTGTTCCTGGACCTGAACCAGCTGATGGACAGCGACCCCGACTTCCATCGGGAGGAGTACTACACCAACGTGCTGGAAGCCTGGGAGACCGAAGGGGGTGCGCTGCCTGTGGTGGGCACGGTGGCACCCCATCTGCTGTACTTTAACAAGGCGGTGTTGGAGGACTTGGGCATCGACCTGCTGGAGGCCTACCCGGAGGGGATGATTTACCAGGAGATTCTCTCCCTGTACCGGCAGGCCGTGGAGGAAGGCGCTTTGGAGGAGGGAGCGCCCCTGGGGAAGTACCTGTCGCCCACCTCCTTCGACGCCTTCGAGAACCTGAACTACCTGGACCGGGACGTGACCGCTTCTCACTTTGACGACCCCGGCTATGTGGAGTACCTCACAGCCATGAAGGAGGTGCCCACCGGGGCGGCGCCCTTCTCTATCGCCGCGTCTTTCGAGCCTTTCGCGGGGAAGGAAGACCTGGTCAACCTGGGGGGCCTGCAGTTTTCCAATCTGAGTGAGCTTTCCGGCCTCACTTCCCAGCTGGGCGGGGTGTTTCAGATCTATCGTCTGGAACAGGGCGGCACGGCCTTCCGGGGTATGAACATGTTCGGCATCACCGCTGGCTGCGAAAATCCGGAACTGGCCTGGGAATTTCTGAAATTCATGATCTCCCAGAAGGACTTCCCGGAGCGGCTCCACCTGTACGGGGACAAGGATGAGGTCTATCGGGAACTGTACGGCGGGAACCTGCCCATTCACCGGGGAAACCTCCAGGCCCTGTGCGACGCCTACTTCCAGGACAGCGGGGTCTTTGCGGCGACGGACCGGCTGATGAAGCAGTTCACCAGCTTGCAGTTCCAGGAGGGCGAATTGGGAGCTTCATTATTGGAAATCTATCTGGACTATTATCAGTATGACCTGATTACCGCGGAAGAGTGCGCAAAGCGGCTGCAGGAGCGGGCGTGGATCTATTTTAACGAATAAAGGAAAAAGGAGGGAGGAAACAGCATATGGCATTTGTTGTGTTTTCAACACCAGTGGGTTATAGGTTATATGACCGTGAAAAAAATAGAATTCTCGCATTGCGTGAAGAGGAATTTCAAGCCCTGAGATCCTTGAAAAATGGACAACCCTTGGGCGAAAGAGGACGAGAAATATATGCCAGGTTGAATGCGGCTGGATACTGCGAAAAAAGTTCGATAGAAACAATATTGCATCCCCAGACACCGATTGTAGATGCCTTTTTGTCAAAAAAAGTCGGAAATTTGGTTTTACAAGTAACACAGGATTGCAATCTCCGATGTAAATATTGTGAGTATTCGGGAAATTACTACAACCGAGTACACAGCAAACATAAAATGAGTGAAGAAATTGCTCTACGAGCGGTAGATTTCTTTATGGAACGATCGTCTGCAGTGGAAAGCCCAATTATTGGGTTTTATGGTGGAGAGCCGTTTTTAGAATTTGGGCTCATAAAAAAAGTGGTAAACTACGTGAATGATGCATACGCTGATAGGAATTGTGGGTTCAATTTAACGACGAATCTAACCTTGCTGAATGACGAAATAATAAAATTTGTAATAAAGAACAATGTCCACATCATGATTAGTATTGACGGGCCTGAACAAATCCAGAATCAAAATCGAGTTTTTGAAAGCGGAAAAGGTTCATTTGATACAGTTGTGGAAAAAGCGAAGAAATTCAAAGAAGCAAATAAAGATTTTTTCTTAAAGTGCCATACGAATACAGCTATCGCTCCTGATACTGAATATGAACAAATTTATGATTTCTTTGATAACGATGCGCTTTTTGGCCCTTTGCCATCGCGCATTTCAACAATTTCAGATTCTGGTGTCAAAGAGAAAGCTGTTTACAATGATCGCTTTTTTGAAATTCAACGGCGGGAAAATTTTAAACAGCTTCTAGAAATGATGGGAGAAATTAAACCGAAATCGGCCTCTCAAGTTTTCGCTGGATATAGAGGAGATCTGAAGAAAACATTTACACAATTAAAAACTGCCGGCATGCAGGGAGTAAAAGTGAGCCATCCTGGAGGACCATGTATGCCAGGGGCGCGGAAGCTGTTTGTGGATATCTACGGTAATTTTTATCCATGTGAAAAAATAAGTGAAGAGAAATGTTTTCAAATTGGAAACTTGTGGGATGGCTTTGATAAAGAACGGATCAAAGAGCTTTTAAATGTAGCCAAATACACGGAAGATGAATGTAAATCTTGTTGGGCTTTTGCCTATTGCACGACTTGCGCGGCTTCTATGATTGAAACAGATAAACTGTCCAGGGAAAGACGAATGGAAAAATGCAATATAGTTCGGTCATTAACTCTATCACTTTTTCAAGATATAGAAACACTAAAATATTATGGATATGATTTTGAAGGAGGAACTGAAGGGTGAAAAAATGCTTGTGTACCCTGGTTCGTCAGAAACTGATGTCTTCATCAGATATAAACCACTGTTAAACGGGATTGAACGGGTGGTTTTAGCAGGCCCTAAAGGTTGGACTTCACCGGAACACTGGAACCTTTCTCCGCCCCTACTTTCTTTTGAAGAAGCTTTGCCGCAGTGTGATAGCGTATTATTCTTAGAAACTGAACCTAAAATACAAGAAACGTCTTATGAATCCAAAATGCGAGAAGCATTGCAAGCAAAAAAGACGGTTTATTTAGGAGGGAGCCCGGAATTCCTTTCTCGTACCAGTATTCCCCAAAATATGGTTACTAGAATCGGACATGAGATATTTGATTATCAGCCAGCAATAAAAGAAGTCGCACCCGTTTTTGAGATTCCCGTTCCCATAATTTATGTATTGGGATTTGGTCCCAATACAGGAAAATTTGATGTGCAATTAGAACTGAGGGCATTCTTTTTGAAAAATGGCTATTCGGTTTCTCAAATCGGCTCAAATATCATTTCGACTTTCTTTGGTTTCCCATCATTGCCATCAATCTTTGAAGATCCCAGGTTGTCTATCAGGCAGCGAATGGTGTCATTTAACCGGTATGTTTATAAAAAATATACCGAGGAGAAGCCGGATCTTATGATCATAGGAATACCAGGCGGGATTTTCCCCTTAAATTCCGTTATGTTTGAAGAAATGGGCGAAAAGGCCTTTTTAGCCTGTCAAGCTGTACGGCCAGACATTGCTGTTCTATGCAGTTATGCCCATCCATTTAATCAAGATTACATCAATGAATTGATTCAAATCTGCAAATATAGGTTAAATTTTGACCTGCGGTATTTTGCTGTTTCAGCAACGGGGATCTCTATTTTGCCTGATACTCAAGAAAGTGAGTATACTTTCTATTCTTCGGAGATAGTGGAAAAAGAATTCTTATCTAAAAAGCAATACAATGCAGTAGGTGTCTATAATATTATGCAATCGGAAGACATGAGAGCAATGTGTGACGCGATTCTTTCGGAACTAAGAAACAACTTCTAATTTTCAGGTGAAGGGACCGGACAAATTGATAACAGAATATGCTTTTATGGGAGGATATATTGATTCGACGAATCCGCCCCGCTCTCCCTCTGTCGTTCTTCGATTACCAGAAAGCCCTCCCGGACTAAATCCCGGAGGGCTCTTCTTATGGTGCTCTCCGACATCTTCAGTTCCCTGGCCATGGTGGGGATGTCATCTTCTCTTTCCTTTCCCGGTTTTGTCTTTCTTCTGCCAGGTGAGCTGGCGTGGAGTTTCTTGTCCTCCGGCCCCGGCTGGGGTGGCTGCTCCTTCGCCTTTGGCTGCTGGGGTTCTTCTTGGGGCGGGTACTTTTCCTGGATAGCCTGCACCAAGGCTTCCTTCCCGGCATAGGCCACAGGGCGGTTGCCCTTATCTGGAACAGTGTACGGCGCCCCAAAGGAAATGCCCCACTGGAAGAACAGCTTCAGCTTGACCTTCATGGGGTGTGCCCCGGTTTTCATCTGTAAATGTCAACGAAAAAGTGAACCAGGCGCTCATGAAAAAGTGAGCCACAAACGACCACGAAAAAGTGAGCCAGAACGCTCACGAATAGTTGAACC
>CAJFEW010000095.1 GCA_904374805.1 uncultured Neglectibacter sp. | reverse complement strand
ACGGGCAGCTTTTCTCTTCTCATGCGCAGCCTTGTTCAGCATTCTGGAAGTAAAGATGGTCTCTGCTTTTCTGCTCATTGTGTAACTACCCCTTTCGTAAAATCGGTTGAGGGAGGTTTTTTGGTATCCTCAACTTACAGGCTTATTATAAACCAGATTTATAAACTTGTCAACGGGTTTATAAAGAATTTTCTGAAGAATTTACGAAATTTAGAACGCGCATAAAAAATCCTCGCCCTTTGCCCTCTTTTTGGACATTTGGGAGAGGAAATGTAACGAACGCGTTACGTTATTCTGCTGTTTTGGTTAAGTCCCGCACACTGTCTCGTTCTACCAGTTCTGTGGGAAGTTCAAACTTCACACAGGGGTCCCCGATTCCCAGCTTTTTCATGCGCCGCAGGTTCTCCAGCAGCATGACGCATTCCCGGCCCATGAGGTGGCGGTAATTCTTGACGCTGGTTAAATTGGGCTCGATCATGGTGCAGATGGAACGGTTGTCAAACCCCACAACCGACACGTCGTCCGGCACCTTAAGCCCCAAGCGCTGCAGGGCTTTTACAGCTCGCCACGCCTGCCGGTCGTTTTCTCCCACCAAGGCGGTGGGCATATGCTCCACCTTTTTCAAAGCCTCTTCCAAGGGTTCCAGTCCAAAATAGTCTTCTGTGGGGCCAGCCTTAAAGTAGTATTCCCGCCGGTCTTCCAGGCCAAACTCCCGCAGGGCCTGGTGAAAACAACGCCGTCTTTCCAACTGGGAGTCGTGATCCCAACCGCTGTACACATAGCCGATATCCCGGTGCCCTTTTTCCTTTAAATACTTGACCACACTGAAGATGCCCTGTTCGTTATTGACACAGACACTGCTGGTACGGATGTCGGGGCGGTAAGAATCCACGAACACACAGGGAATATCCAAACTCCGCACATCCTGTAAAATGGCGTCGTCCAAGTTGTTTGCCTGGACAATGGCGCCCATCACATCGCCGCTGTTGTCCAGCAGCTGCCGTAAATTGGCGTTTCCGGAAAAACCCATGTGCAGCACCACCAGGTTGTAGTTGCTGTCTCGCGCTTCCATTTCCGCCCCTTCCAGAACGGCAGGGTAGAACGCAAACCGGTCGTTGGATTCATCACAGCTGGTGTAAATCAAATAGGCAATGGAGGCACGGGCCTGTCCATGGTTGGCAGTGGGCGTGGACACGTGAGAGCCGCCTGCCAGCATGTCCCCATAGCCCAAATTTTTGATTTGTTCAATCAGGGAGTGGCGCAAGGACTGGCTCACGCCGGGTTTGTTATTCAAGACCAAGGAGATCGTAGCCGGGGACACGCCCAGCTTTTTCGCCAAATCTTTCGCTTTCATATCTAATGACACCACACAGAGGAGAAAATGCGACTTTATAAATTTATAAACATTATACCGCTTTTTTTGAAAATTGCAACCCGAAATGGACAATTTGTGAGGAAAATTTTACACTGGCCCGCTATTTTCTAGATAAATACAAGGCGAATGAGCGTTTGTGCCTGAAATTTGATTTATAAATTTATGCAAGTCGCTATCGGCTACAAAAAGAAAGGGAAATATTTGAACGATTTGTCAAACAAAAGAAAAGCGTGCCGCGGCATGTACGGTGGCACGCAAACTTCTGTGGATCGTCTAGACAAAGAGAGAACACCCTCCTTGGGCGGTTCGTTACAGCTGGGGATAGAGGGTGTCGAACACCAGACGGTTGAGGGCGGCGATGTCCCGGCACTCGCTGACCAGGGTGATGACAGCGTCCTTGTCCGGGCACAAAATGGACCACTGCCCATACTTCCCGTCTGCCCGAGCAGTGTTTTGTTCGCCCCGCCAGAACAAGTACCCATAGCCATGGGAGCCGTTTTCCACCTGTTTGGAGGTGCTCTGTGCAATCCAGTCGGGGGAGAGCAGCTGTTTCCCGTTCCAGCGCCCTTGTTGCAGGTAGAACAGTCCAAAGGTGTGCAGCTCCGAAAGGGTGAGGAACAGCCCGCCCGCCCCAAAGGTATAGCCCAGGGGATCCATTTCCCAGGTGGGGCGGGGGATGCCCAAGTGGTCAAACAGGCGCGGGGTCAAGTAGGCGGTAAGGTCGCACCCGGCCCGGCGCTGGACCAGCACGCCGGCCAAATAAGGCCCCACGTTGTTGTAGACAAACTTGGTCCCAGGCTGGTGGGCAAAGGGCCAGGAGAGGGACAGCTTTACCCAATTCTTTTCCCGGTATAGGGGACGTTGGGCTCCCATGAGCTGGGCTTTCTCCTGGCCAAGGCACATGGTGAGCAGGTCCCGCACAGTGGCCTGGGCCAGGTTGTCGTCCACCTGTTCCGGCAGTTCCTCTGGGAAGCAGTCCACCAACCGCTCGGAAAGGGACAGCAGGCCTTCCTGTAGGGCAAATCCTACAGCACAGGAGGTGACGCTTTTGCTGGCGGAATACACGTTGCGCCGGCATTCCTCGTCCCAGGTTTGGTGGGCGATCTCCTGGCCATTTTGGGTGACTTTCAGCCCTAGTACACCCAGGGTGGGGGCTTTTTGAGCAAATGAGTCCAAATTCAGCATGCAGCTAACTCCTTTTTATGGAAAATCTGTCTTTATTATACACCGAACGCAAAACTGCTGCAAGAAAAAAGCATAAGAGAGGCAGCCCAGGGGCACACTATCGGTGCGAAACAGCGCAGGCTGTTTTGCAAAAACTATGGGAAACCGAGGTGCCTTGTATGAATCGTTTGGAATGTCAGGTGACCAGCTGCCAGCACAATCAACACAGCCAGTGCTGCTTAGCCGGCATCCAGGTGGATGGTCCTTCCGCCCAAGAGCCCAGCCAGACCTGCTGTGCTTCCTATGAGGAGCGCCGTCAGGGCGGCGCGCAGAACGCAATGGGCCAAAACCCCACCGTGGAAACGGACATCCAGTGCCGCGTAAAGGGGTGCGCGTACAACAGCCAAAACCGCTGTGAAGCTTCCAGCGTTTGCGTGGGCTGCTGCTGTGGGGACGTCTCCTCCAAGAGCGGCACGGAGTGCCAGACTTTCCGGAATAAGTGACGGTTCAGAGCGGCTTGCGGGGCATCCCCAAGCCGCTCTCCTTTTGCGGTTCCCGGGAACAGAGCCTGCTATGGAACCGTAGAAAAAGCCCGGCAGGGGCGTTTCCTTTGGGGGTGGATGCACGCCGTTTTTGCCGTTTGCGGAAAATCTTCCCAGGCAACGTTTGCATCCGCTGGTTTCCCTATGCTATACTGGTAAAAAAGACAACGGCCCAGGCCGGGAAATGAGGGACAACCCATGGACATCCGATTGATTGCCTTTGATTTGGACGGCACAGCTTTGACAGAGCACAAATATCTTTCCCAGGAAAACCGCTGCGCCCTGGAGGAAGCGGCCCGCC
This sequence comes from uncultured Neglectibacter sp., assembly GCA_904374805.1. Lineage (GTDB taxonomy): Bacteria > Bacillota > Clostridia > Oscillospirales > Acutalibacteraceae > Acutalibacter > Acutalibacter pullicola. Next base: position 1,005 of record CAJFEW010000095.1, on the reverse strand, counting down.
GGGGCGTGGTGCTGGTGCCCGCTTCCGGGCGGATGAAGGATTTTCTCCCGCTGGAGATCACTTCCCTTTACGGGGTGCGGTACGCCATTACAGCCAATGGGGCAGGGGTCTACGATTTGGAGACAGGGGAAGCTGTGCACCAGGCGTTGATTCCCAACGAGAAGGCCCAGCAGGTGCAGGCGCTTTTAAATGAGTACGACCTGTTTGTGGAGTATTACAAGGACGGAGGGGCCATCACCCGGCGGGGGGACCGGGAGCGGGCTATCTCCCACTTTGGTTTTCCCGCCTACAAACTGCACTTCCTTACCAAAGACTATGGGTTGACGGACAACCTCTCCCACATGCTCCAGGGGACCGGCCTCTGCCCAGAAAAGATCAACCTGCCCTACCTGTCCACCCCGGCGCTGCGGCAAGAGGTGTGGCAGCGTTTGGAAAGCTTGGGCGGATTGGTGCTCACCTCATCCATTCCGGACAACATCGAAATCAACGCCCAGGGCGCAGACAAAGGCAGCGCCCTGCAGGCTTTAGCCCAGCGGCTGCAATTGCCCCGGGAAACCGTCATGGCCCTGGGGGACAATGGGAACGACGTGACCATGCTTCAGTATGCAGGAGTCTCGGTCTGTATGGGAGACGGTTCAGAGGAGGCGAAGGCCGCAGCAAAGTATCGCACCGCCCCCCACACCGAGGACGGCTTGGCCCAGGCAGTCCGCAGGTTTGTCCTGGAGGGGACCCCCTGAGGGCCCGCCCCCTCCCTTGCGTAGATACTCCTGCCCCTCCCACTAAAGGCTGGAAAAACCGCCTCCGCCCCTGTTCCGGGCAGGGGGAAGGCGCCTGCCGTCCGACGGTTTTTCCAGATTTTTGTCCCAGGCGGGGACTTTTCGGCGGAGAACACAAAGAGCTGACCCCTTTTGAAGTGACCCCCAAAAGTTAGACAATATTTGAAAGCAAAAATTGTTTAAGCAGCCGAAAGGGCTTGTTGTCTGTGAATTGCAGGCGGCAAGCCCT
>CAJFEW010000094.1 GCA_904374805.1 uncultured Neglectibacter sp. | reverse complement strand
TTCTGCTCTACATTTCAACCATGAATCCCCTGATACTGGCGCTTTCTTTTGCATGACCTGCATTTATTTGTACCGGATTTTACTTTTTCATTTAACCGTTTTAAATATGGCAGTCCACAACCACCAGCACATCCTCCGGTGAAGGGCCGGACAGGAAGTTGTCCAAAGGATCTTCCCAGTCTTGGAAACAAGCGTTCCAGCCAAAAACATCCTCTCCCTCCCAGTTGCCGTCCATGTCGAGAAAGTTACAGGCGGGGATGGGGTACATCCGGGTGTGGTATGGGGAGGTTCGGGCAAGGTATTCCTCCAGGGTTTCTCCCTTTTGGAAAATCAGGTCCCCGCCAAGACAGATGCCGTCCTCCTCACACTTTCCATAGAACCCTTGGGGCAGCACTCCAGTCTGGAAAATATCCTTCAGCCAGGAAAACCGTTCTGACAAAACCGAGCGGTGGTACTGCCGGATGGCATCCCACTGGATGTTCTTCATCCTGGCGGCACTGGCCCAGTGGTATCCCTCTGGCGGCCGCCTATCGCTGTCCGAATCGCCGGGTTCAAACTCACTGGGTACATACTTGGTGCAGGTGTCCTTCACAAGGAGCTGGCAGGGCCAGCGGTCCCCAATGGAATACCAGTCCCACTGGGCGTCCGGATTGATGTAAAATCCATAGCCTTGCTGTTCCTCGTGCCAATCGGCATAGGCCCATTCCTCCGCAAACTGCCGGAAATCTCTGTACAGCTTTTGAAACGGATAGTTTTGATACACCTGCATCCGCTTGGCCCGCTTGGTGCGTCGGGGCTGTCCGATGGGGCCGGCCTTTCGCTGGAACACCTTTCCGTTCTGAATCTCAAATCGATTTTGATAGAAACCATATCTCGCAGGCACGATTTTGCCCTGGGGGAGCTTGATGCAATCTATGGTACCTTCGTATTCCTGCTTCAGTTCCTCCGTCTGGTCTACGAACTCCAGATAGCGAGGGTCGTCCGTGGAGATATAGAAGGGCTCCAACTGCTTGGCCACAGCCTCATCCACTGCTCTGGAAAAGGTGGTGCTGAGTTGGGTCAACCGCTGTAAGAATATGGAATCGACCGATGTTTCTCTCCCCTCCTGCTCTATGGCCTCTTTGAGCTTATTCATTTGCTCTTCTATGATTTTGTTTTGCTCCAAGTCTTCCTCCATATCAGAAACCTGTACTGCAGTCAATGTTAAAAAGTGCATACAAACCGTCCTTCCTAAAAAAGACAGAATGGGCGGCGCACCTGCGCTGCCCACCTGTCAACATAGTTGTGATTGCCCTTTGTGGGCAGCGTATAATGATTTTATACCCGCAGGAAGCGTTTGACCACCTGGGTCAGCTTTACGGGCAGCTGGTGTAAGTCGGTAATGTCCAGGAAGGAATCCCCATATCCATGTAATCTCTGGCACACAGGCCAACTTCGGACAGCACATCGCAGGCATCTGTAAATTTAGCCTTTTTCCCAGAGGCCAGCGTCATCAGGTCTCGCACTCGTAGCCCCTTAAACTGCACGGGTTGCTGGAAAGCGTAACTGATTCCCATTTTTGCCCGCTCAGTGATGGAAGTCTCCGTAATATCAGTACCGTTCCAGAGAATCGTTCCGCTGGTGGGCTTCAAGATACCGGCGATCACTTTAGCAAGGGTGGACTTTCCACCCCCATTAGGGCCAGTGACAGCCACAAATTCGTCCCCCAGTTCCAGGCTAATATCCCGGAGGATCGTTTTTCCCTCCACTTCATAGGTGATATTATTCAATGTCAGCATATAGGTAAGTCTCCTTTTCTCTATCAATCAAAACAGAACCATCATTCCAATCTGATATACTCCAAAGGTGACAGCCCACGCCACCGCTAGTTGGAAGACTGCCGTAAATCCCATCCAGGCCCAACTATTGGACTCCTTGCGAATGGTGCCCAGAGCCGCCGCGCAAGGGATGTAGAGCAGACAGAACACCATCAGGCAGAAAGCGTTGAAGGGGCCAAAGCCGATGCCGCCCAGAGCGGACGCAAAGGCACTCATGCCCTCCGGCGAACTGGCGTTGACGATGCCGAACAACACCGCGCAGCTGGAAACCACTACCTCTTTGGCGGAGACACCAGCAATGAGAGCAACAGCAATCTGCCAGAAGCCCAGACCAATGGGCGCAAAGAAGGGCACCAGCCACTTGCCCAGCATGGCTCCGAAGCTGGACGCCATATCCGTGGAATATCCCTGGGGGCCGAAGTTCAAAAGCACCCAGATAGCCAGCGTGGCAATGAAGATGGTCGTGCCCGCTTTTTCCAGATAGTCCTTGACTTTCTCCTATACATAAATAGCTACCGTCCGAGAATCGGGCAATTTGTACTCTGGCAGCTCGATCATCAGGTAGTTGACGCTCTTTTTCCGATCCAGAAGGTGGATGACGGCGGACACCACGATGGCAACCACAATACCAATCAGGTACATGGAGTAGGCTACCAGCATGGCATTGTCACCGAAAAACATTTCAGAAAAAAGTATGTAAATGGTCAGCCGGGCGTTGCAACTCATAAAGGGCGTTACCAACATGACCTTAAAGCGGTCCCGCTTGTTTTCCAAAGCGCGGGAAGCCATGATAGCGGGAACCGTACAGCCAAATCCAAGCAGCATGGGGATGAATGCTTTGCCGGAAAGCCCCAGCTTGCTCATGATTCCCTCCATCACATAGGCCACACGTGCCATATAGCCACTGTCCTCCAACAGCGCCAGGCACAAAAACAGGATCAGGATATTGGGCAGGAAGGTAACAATGGTGCCCACGCCGCCGATGATGCCGTCCACCACCAGTGAGGTGAGGATCGTCCCTGCGTGAACTGCCGTCAGGCCGGTCTGAACCACACCGGAGAGCCAGTCGATCCCCATTTCAAAATAGCCTTTGATCCAGTCTCCAATGGTGAAAGTAAGGAAAAAGGTAACAGCCATAATCCCCAGAAAAATGGGGATGCTCCACACTTTGCTGGTAAGCAGCTTGTCCGCTCGTTCGGTGAGAATATCCTGTCGTTCTTTATGCAATAGAACCTCACCAATAACTTCACCGATGAAGTCGTACTTCTGGTTAATAATGTCCGACTCATAACTGCGATCCAGCACCTGGGGAAGATCCACCGGATACTTTTCCGTGATCTCTTTATCCCCCTCCAACAGCTTCAGCGCGTGCCAGCGATAGTTGTTCAGGTCAGGATAACGCCGCTTCAGTTCCGGCATGATCTGGTCGATTTTATCCTCGATCTCATCCGAATAGACCATAGCGTACTCCAAATGATGGTCATGCTTGTGTTTCGTACATACCTTGTGATGGTGGATCAGACAGTCCGGGTCGGTACAGTCCTTGTGGTGTGCGGCAGCGTGAAGCAGAACATCCAATCCCCGGCGCTGGCGGGCGGAAACTGGGATCACCGGGATACCCAGCATCTCCGGCAGACGGTGCAGGTCGATCTCCATGCCCCGCTTTTCCACAATGTCCATCATATTCAGAGCCAGCACCACAGGCTTGCCCAGTTCCAGCAGCTGCAAGGTCAGATAGAGGCTTCGTTCCAAAGCAGAAGCATCCGCCACATTGATGATAACATCCACCTCATCGCTGAGGATAAACTGCCGGGAAACCATTTCTTCCATCGTATAAGAGGTCAGGCTGTAGGTGCCGGGCAGGTCCACCAGGTGGATGGTAAGGTCGTGATCTTTCATCATGCCCTCTACCTTCTCCACGGTTACACCCGGCCAGTTGGCCACCTTCAGGTTGGCTCCGGTGTATGCGTTGAACAGAGTGGTCTTGCCGCAGTTGGGGTTTCCAATAAATCCAATCGTCATCTCGTGCTCACTCATTTGCTACACCTTCTTCCACAGTGATGTTTTTGATAATGTTGTATCCCAGCGCAAAGCGAGTGCCCCGCAGCTTAATGATTAAAATTTCCTTTCCTTTTCGGTTCAACACGGATATGGAAGTCCGTTGCGTCATTCCCAATGCCTCAAGACGCCGCTCCAGCTGAAAGGGCAGATCGATGGATTCGACGATATAAGTTCGTCCGATTTTTGCATCTTTCAAAAGCATATCTCTCACCTCTCGCTATCAATTAAACAAATATTTAATCGTTCTGTTTGCATTGTATGGCCTGTCCAGTTAAAAATCAATAGGTAGGAAGCAGGTCCTTCCGAGCGGGTAAAAGAAACTTCTGAATGGGAAAAACATTTGAATTTATGTACGAATATTTGATTGCTTATTACTTCTTCTAAACGGGCAAAACATTCTTCTTTCCGGGAGATACGCAGGAAATTGAATGTGCTATATTGAAAATACAGGCACCCCCTTCCCGTGTCGGGTGTATTGAAATCTGACCGGGCAAATGGGAAAAAGCAAACGGGAAGGAAGATGATTTATCATGAATGGTTCACCAAAGCGAATCTATCTTTTGGAAAATGCAGACATTTCAACGGCGTTGCTTAAACTCGGAACCCCCACACTGGTGGGTACGCTGGTATCCGCGCTCTACAATGTTGTGGACACCTTTTGGGTTGGACGCCTGGGAACAATAGAAACCGCTGCCGTTTCTATTGTCTACCCGCTTACCATGCTCGGTATGGCGTTTGGGATGCTCTTTGGCAGTGGTGCCAATTCCTCGATTGCACGGCTGTTGGGGAAAAAAGATTATGAGCAGGCCAAGGCTTACAGCGGTACTGCTGTCTATACCGGCCTGATCGTGATTACGATTCTGGTTGCCTTGATGCTGGTCTGGGTCGATCCGCTGCTCTATCTGCTGGGCGCTACACCAGATATGCTGCCTTATCCTAATATAGATATTTCACTCGTTAAGCCGCTGTTTTACAACATTCCTTTGTAAAGAGAGAAACGGGCTTCTGCACTAAGAGAACAGAACAATACCGCCACCCAGTCAAGAGTGGCGGTATGTTTATTTGTTCAGGAAATCGGCGGGAAGGATGGCTGGCACCACCGAACCGGTGAAATCCTT
>CAJFEW010000093.1 GCA_904374805.1 uncultured Neglectibacter sp. | reverse complement strand
GCTTTGGAGACCAGCACCCGTTCACCGGTGTACGCCTACACAGACTTGAGCGATTCCACGGAGATGGAGGACTTCCGCTCCATGCTGCTGGAAGAAACCAGCTTGGACGCCATCCCCCAGGCAGAGGGCTACCTTACCCTCTCCACCTGCAATAACCAGGGCGGGAACAGCAGGGTGTTGGTGGTGGCGGTGCTGGTGGGAAAGCAGGAGATTTAGTGGATAAAAAAGAAACTGTGCATGGCCAAAGAGAATTGGGTGAAAAGATCCCTTTTCCCCCAATTCTCGGGGCCAATACCGCTACGCGGTATTGGCCTTACATAGGTGGCAACCGGCCGCCAATGATTTGAAGGAGGATTGATTTATATGACAAAGACATATTATCGCGGCGATGTGTACATGGCGGACTTGGGGCAGGGCGTTGGTTCGGAACAAGGTGGCTCCCGGCCGGTGGTCATCGTCCAGAACGATACCGGCAATCATTACAGCCCCACGGTGATCGTGGCAGCCATGACCAGCAAGGGGAGTTCCAAAGCCAAACTTCCCACTCATTTTACTTTGGTGGGCTTCACGCAGCTTCCGTCCCTGGTGTTGTGTGAACAGATCCGCACCTTGGATAAGCAGCGCTTGGGAGAGCGCTTAGGCCGGCTCACTCAAAAGGAGATTCAGCAGCTGGACTACGCCCTGGCGGTCAGCTTTGGACTGCGAAGGCCTCACAAGAAACAGAAAGAAAAAGCCCGCAAATCTTCTCTGACCATGACGTTATGCCCCTCCTGCGCGGATGCCTTCTGCTGGGATGGGGAGCACACCCTCAAGCGGGTGGACACCGTTTCCCCCGTGAAAGATTTATGTACCTTTTGCGGGCAGCGGTATGGGTATGAATATCGCGTGTTTGGGCGGAAGGAGGGTGCATAAAGAAGGACAGCTGTTCACCAAACAAGGATGAGATGGTTTCTTTCCCCAGGGAATCCACTTACTCCATTGGAAACGTGACCTACCGGTTACAATCCCATTTCCGTGAGGACGGAAGGCGCCTGCCGGAGATGGTAAAACGCGTTTTGCTAGATAATATTTGGAAAATCTCCGTCGCACATGTGCGTCCCGGTGCGCTTTTACCGGCGATACCTTCCGGCAGGAAACCGCGCAGCGGAAATTGGAGAGCATGAAGAAACTGACTGAAAGGAGTATTGTCTATGAAAGAAGTCCCGATTTGGGAAAAGAGTAATTTGACCTTAGAAGAAGCTGCGGCGTATTCAGGAATTGGTATCAACAAACTGCGCGACCTTACCAGTGGGCAAAATTGCCAATTTGTATTGTGGGTAGGGAGCAAACGCCTGATAAAACGCCGTCTATTTGATAAATTCATTGAGCAGGAGTATTCCATTTGAAATTTGTGGTGGGAAAACGGCCTTTGATATGATACAATAATTGTGTCATATCAAGGCTCTTTCCATCACGGAAAGGAGTTTGACAATGTCCGAGAAACGCAAAGACCATAAAGGAAGAATCCTGCGGACGGGAGAGAGCCAGAGAAAAGACCTGATTTATCAGTACCGTTATATAGATATTCGAGGCAAACGGCAGATCGTCTATTCCTCTGATTTGAAGGAATTGCGGGAAAAGGAAAAAGAAATCCAGAAATCCATTTATGAAAGGCAGGACTACGCCGCCGGACAAGCAACTGTGATCTCACTTGTGGAGCGCTACATCAGTTTGAAGCAGGGGGTACGCTACAACACAAAGGTAGGTTACAATTTCGTGTTGGGCTTGCTGAAAAAAGAGGACTTTGGTTACCGGCAAATAAATGAAATCAGGGTGTCAGATGCCCAACGCTGGATCATCAAGCTCCACAATGACGGGAGAGGGTACAGCACCATCACTAGTGTCAGGGGAGTGGTGAAACCCGCATTTCAAATGGCCTACAACGACGATCTTATCCGGCGCAATCCCTTCGACTTCAAATTAGTGGACGTGGTTCCCAATGACTCGCAAAAGCGGATTGCCATGACGGAGGAACAGCAGAAAATTTGGATGGGCTTTATCCGGGAGGACAAAACCTACACCAAGTATTATGATGAATTTGTCGTGCTGCTGGGAACAGGTATGCGTGTCAGTGAGTTTTGCGGCCTTACAAAAAGTGATTTGGATTTTGAAAACCGGCGAATCCGGGTAGACCACCAGCTTGTCCGGGAACGGGGC
>CAJFEW010000092.1 GCA_904374805.1 uncultured Neglectibacter sp. | reverse complement strand
TCTTTATGCAAAGGCTGGAAGAAATTCCAGCCTTTTGCTTGCCCCAAAAGAAGGGGTACCCCCCGCGCAAAAGTTGAGCCGCATAAAACAAAGAATAGGTTTCGCGCTGGGAAATTTGAAAAACGGGATGGAGGATGGTTGAAAAAATATGAGAAGGACTTGCAAGAGAAAACCAAGTCAGGGAGGATTTTTCCTTCTGCCCAACGAAATCTTCACCCTGGGATTGAGCGCTGGGGAAATCGCTGTGTACGCATACCTGCTGTTTTGTGAGGACAGGGAAACGCACCTGTGTTACCCTAGCTTCCGAAAAATTGGAGAGCACACAGGCATGAGTCCCAACACGGTGCGGAAGTACATAACGCAACTAGAGGACAAGTATCTCATCGAAACCTTGCCGACAACGGTGTGGACATTGGACGGCACTGCGAGAAACGGGACGCTGCTTTACACGATTCTTCCTATTCAAGAAGCTGTCAACTACCACCTGGAGCGGCAGCTGGCGGGATTGCCACCGAGAAAGTCTAAGAGAAAAAGGCGGTGAAACCAAACTCGCCCCTGTGTGGCGATTCGTGGCCGGTCAGAGGGCGGGGTAGGGGAACGACACCAGCGAAGCAGCAAACCTGCCCTGTTGGGCCAGTGTGACCCAGTTGTGAACGAGCAGGGCAACCCCAACAAACCCAAGAAGATGATACCCAGTCCCTCCCCCTTTAGGGGGAGGGGTAAGTTTGTTTTTTTGGGGGGAAAACCAAACTCGGCCCGGTGTGGCCCTGTGTGCGGTTTTGGGGGCCGGCTAGGGAAACGACACCAGCAAAGCCCCAGACCGGCCCTGTTGGAGGCGTGTGACCCAGTTGTGAGCGAATCCGGGGGCAGCGGCCAACCCCCAGGTGAGAGAAAACTGATTTCGCCTCCACTCAGAGAGGCGGCTGAGAAAAACTGGGGGATAGGCAGAAAAAGAAAAAAGCAGGCCCAGACGGGCCTGCAAAGGCAGCGCATTGAGGCACGGGATTAGCCTCGATGGAAAACGAAATTATCCTCCACTCCGAGGATGGGCTTGGAGAGAGCTGAGGCAGCCTGCATTGCCCAAACATAAAGCAGTGGAGATAGGGCGTGAAAGAAGAGCAGGTTAAAGGGTGTGGGTCGGTGAACCGCCCCACACCCGGCTCACAGCGCCCGGCAGGGCCGGTCGCTACGGGCTTTTCGCAAGGGGTCAAAATCTCAAAAAATAGGGGTCGATTTTAGGGCCTTGGGGTGCCATTCTCAACGGTGTCGCGATAGGGGTTCTGGCGATTCCTGCTATCAGCAGGGCAAGCAGAGCGCCCGGCTGTCCGCCGTGCACTTTGTGCGGGGGACAGCCCCCGATTCCCCCTCTTTTTTTTCTCTGCCCATCCCCAGCCAGGGCTACCTCAAAATTTGCGCCGCTAAACAAAGAATAGGCCCGTATAAAATTCCCCGCCCAGCGGCGGGTGTAAAACCACCAAAAGCCCGTCCGATTTTTCTCCACCCCGTTCGCAACATTGGTCTGGACATTGCCGCACCCTCTGGAGTACTGTTGGTGGTTAAGAAAGGGGGTGGCACCATGCCACAAAAAAGACTCACTACAAACGGCAATGTCTTTCGCAGAACGGATGGCCGCTGGCAAAGTGTCATCTGGTACTTCGACGAGCAAGGGGTCAAACGCCGCAAGGTGTTCTCCAGCAAGACCAAGACGGAAGCCCAGCAGAAAATCACAGCTTACATCGCCCAGTTCAATGCAGAGGTGCGTAACTCAGACGAGTCGCGAAAGACGATCAAAGAAAGTTTGACCCGCTGGCTCCAGGTTTTCAAGTTTCCCTCGGTGGAGCGAACGACATACGACCGCCTGGAGTGCACCGCCCAACACCAGGTGTTCCCGCTGATCGGGGAGAAAATCGTGGGGGACATCACCGCCGCCGACCTGAAATCTGTCCTCAACCATTGGATGGAGGAGGGCTACGCCTACACCACGGTGAAGAAGGTACACATTCTGCTCAACGAATACTTCCGCTACTTGACCGAGGAGGACTTCATCCAAAAGAACCCCATGCAATCCGTTCCCATGATGAAGAAAGCGAATTTCCTTGCCGCCCAGGATAAGGAATGTGTCCCGGAGCAAGAAGCTGTCACAGTATTCACCACAACCGAGATTGCTAAGTTCAAGCGGGAGGCGTTTTCCACCTTCGCAAACGGCAAGCGCAAATATCAGCAAGCGGCAGCGTACATCCTCATGCTGAACACGGGACTTCGCACGGGAGAATTGCTAGGCCTCCTCAACAGCGACATCGACTTGGAACACCGAGTTCTCCACTTGGAACGTGGCGTGAAAGAGGTGTGGCGCAGGGATGGCTTACTGGCCGAACCAGGCCGTGACGTGAAAGTGGGCAAGCTGAAATCGGCTACCAGCAAACGATCAGTACCATTGAACGACACAGCCATTGCCATGATCCAGGACTTGCGAACAGAGGCATATTTTGGGGAGGACATGCCCCTGGTACCGGATGAGCATGGAAATTACACCAGGCCAGTGAATTTCAGAAAGCGTTACTACCGTATTTTGGTAGCTGCTGGGATTGAGAAAAAGGGCTTGCATTCTCTCAGGCATACATTTGCGTCCAGTTTGGTGAATGGGATCAAGCAGGAGGATGGCGCCATCAAGTCCCTGACACCCAGACAGGTGGCCGACCTGTTGGGCCACAGCACTAGCCAAATCACAGAGTTGTACTACGCCAAAAAGGACACCTCTCGTTTACATGGTATCACCGACGGCTAAAATTTTGCGGCCAGAAAACAGCGAAAAAGAGAAAAACGCACCCGATTTGGGCCAAAAAGGGCGAAACCGGGTGCGTTTCGGGTGCTGGGGAGGGGTGCAGCCGGTACGGACGGGTGGGGAAACCAGAAATCCGAACCAAAATGCACCAGATAGCAATGCAACACATGAAAAAAGGAAACCGGCAAAAACCCAGTGTTTTCGCCGGTTTTGTGGCAGGGGCAGAAGGACTTGGTCTCGGCTGCCGCCTCGGTCGGGCCTGGACGCAGCCCACCGGGCTGCAGGCCCCCACGACACGCACCGCAGGCGGGCCTGCGGGCAAACCTTGCTGCCAAATCTTTCCGCTCACTAACGAAAAAGTCAGGTACCGCAAGAGCGATACCTGACTTTTTTGGCAGGGGCAGAAGGACTTGGTCTCCGCTCCGCTCCGGTCGGCTCGTAGCTTGCGTGCCACCGGCACGCACTCGCCCCTC
>CAJFEW010000091.1 GCA_904374805.1 uncultured Neglectibacter sp. | reverse complement strand
CGAGATCTTCACCCTGGGATTGAGCGCCGGGGAGATCGCTGTGTACGCATACCTGCTGTTTTGCGAGGACAGGGAAACGCACCTTTGCTACCCTAGCTTTCGGAAAATTGGGGTGCACACAGGCATGAGTCCCAACACGGTGAGAAAGTACATAACGCGGCTGGAGGACAAACACCTTATCGAAACCCTGCCGACCACCGTGTGGACTTTGGACGGAACCGCAAGAAACGGGACACTGCTTTACACGATCCTGCCCATCCACGAAGCGGTAAATTACCACCTGGAGCGCCAGCTGGCAAGATTACCGACGAAAAAATCCGGGAGAAAAGGGCGGTGAAACCAAACTCGCCCCTGTGTGGCCCTGTGTGCGGCTTTGGGGGCCGGGTAGGGGAACGACACCAGCGAAGCAGCAAACCCGCCCTGTTGGGCCCGTGTGAGCCAGTTGTGAACGAATCCAGGACAGCGGCAAACCTGGATGAGAGAAAGCCAGCCCCATCCACGCAGACGAGAGGACGGGCGGGAAGAAGAAAGGCAGAAAAGGAAAAAGCAGGCCCAGGCGGGCCTGCAAAACCGCCCCACACCCGGCTCACAGCGCCCGGCAGAGCCGGTCGCTACGGGCTTTTCGCAAGGGGTCAAAATCCAAAAAATTAGGGGTCGGTTTGAGGGGCTTGGGGTCAAGCTGTGGGTCGTAGATGCCGGGTTTTCCCAGCGCAGAGCGATTCCCTACGGTGTCAAGATAGGGGTTGCAGCGATTTCCTGCTGTGAGCAGGGCAAGCAGAGCGCCCGGCTGTCCGCCGTGCACTTGTGCGGGGGATAGACCCCAATCTCCCCTCTTTTTTCTCCGCCCCTACTCAGCCAAGGCCACCTCAAAAACTGCGCCGCTAAACAAAGAATAGGCCCGTAAAAATTCCCCGCCCCAGGTAGGTGTAAATCTACCAAAAGGCGAGGCGATTTTTCTCCACATAGCAAAGCACATAAGTCTGGACATAGGCAGGCGCTATACGGTAGTGTTGGTGGTTGAACAAAACACCCGGAAGGAGGACCATCAACCATGCCAAAGAAACGACTCACCACCAACGGCAATGTTTTTCGGAGAACAGATGGCCGCTGGCAAAGCGTGATCTGGTACTTTGACGAGCAGGGGGAGAAGAAACGGAAAGTGTTCTCCAGCAAGACAAAGACCGAAGCCCAACAGAAGATCACCAATTACATCGCTCAGTTCAACGAGGAAGTTCGCGAGTCGGATGAATCGCAGCAAACGCTTAAGGATAGCATGATTCATTGGCTGCAGGTTTTCAAATTTCCATCGGTGGAGCAGACCACTTACGACCGGTTGGAATGTACCACGAACCACCAGATTTATCCGCTAATCGGAGAGAAAATCGTGGGGGACATAACAGCAGCCGATCTGAAATCCGTCCTGAACCACTGGATGGAACAGGGCTATGCTTACACTACGGTGAAGAAAGTGCATATCCTCCTGAACGAGTACTTCCGCTACTTGACAGAAGAAAGCTTCATCCAAAAGAATCCCATGCAATCCGTTCCGATGATGAAGAAATCCAACTTCTTGGCGGCCCAAGACTAGGAGTGTGTGCCTGAACAGGAGCAGGTGACAGTGTTCACGCCCACTGAGATTGCCAAGTTTAAGCAGGAAGCTTTCTCTACCTTTGCCAACAGCAAGCGTAAATACCAGCAAGCCGCCGCCTACATCCTCATGCTGAATACCGGTCTTCGTACGGGAGAGTTACTTGGTTTGCTCAACAGTGATATCGATCTAGAGCACCGAGTTTTACACCTGGAGCGTGGCGTAAAAGAGGTGTGGAGGCGGGATGGCCTGCAAGCCGAGCCAGGCCGGGACGTGAAGGTGGGCAAGCTAAAATCAGCCACTAGCAAACGCTCAGTACCCTTGAACGACACAGCCATCGCCATGATCCAAGACTTGCGAAAGGAAGCCTACTTCGGGGAGGACACACCTCTAGTGCCAGATGAGCATGGCGACTTCACTCGCCCGGTAAACTTCCGCAAGCGCTATTACAGAATCTTGGAAGCAGCAGGGATTGCAAAGAAGGGGTTGCATAGTTTACGTCACACATTTGCCTCCAACTTGGTGAATGGGATAAAGCAAGCGGATGGCACCATAAAATCGCTCACCCCAAGGCAAGTAGCAGACCTGCTGGGCCATTCCACCTCGCAGATAACAGAGCTGTATTACGTCAAGAAGGATACCTCTCGTTTACATGGTATCACGGACGGCTTCAACCTGTAACCGCTATGCGGCAGGATGCACAAAAACCAGCGCGGAAATTTTGTGGGTCAAAAGAAGAAAAAAACAGCGAAACGCACCCGATTTCAGGCGAAAACAGCCGAAGTCGGGTGCGTTTTGGGTGCTGGAGGGGATGAGAGCGGTAAAAACCGGTTACGGACGGATGCGAGAGGACGGCACCGGATGCAACATAAGCCCGGAAAACTAGACCGTATCCAGACCAGCTTAAGTACGAAAAATCCCCAGACCATGCGGTTTTCGCAAGATCTGGGGACACGCGTTTTGGCAGGGGCAGAAGGACTCGAACCCTCGGCACGCGGTTTTGGAGTGGATGTGGGAACACACCAGCGAGAGCGGAGGAGGGGCGGTGTTGCCCGGTCCCCTCGGTCAAGCCCCCAAAGG
>CAJFEW010000090.1 GCA_904374805.1 uncultured Neglectibacter sp. | reverse complement strand
AAAACCGCGTGCCGAGGGGCGAGTGCGTGCCGGTGGCACGCAAGCTACGAGCCGACCGGAGCGGAGCGGAGACCAAGTCCTTCTGCCCCTGCCAAAAAACCGGCGAAAACACTGGGTTTTCGCCGGTTTTCCTGTTGTTTTTAGGCTTAACAAAAAGAACCCAACATCCTCCTCTCGAAAGCCCGTTTTTCTTGTACAACTACTTAGGAAATCAGAAAAAGCTCTGCGCCCTTGTAACAAACCAGCGCTTGGCAAGTCTTATTTGTGAAACGAGGAATTGGAGGTGCGGTATATGCTGCGAACAAGCTGGCGGAACTTTCTCAGAACAAAGCGAATCTTTTTTCCCGCTCTGGCGGCGGCAGCGGGACTTACAGGATACATCCTCTATCAGGGGATTCAGTTTGGCCTCCACAAGAATGTCCTGGGGTTTGCCGGGGAGCTTCAGCAGGCCTGTGCGCCCCTCTTCCTGCTGGAGCTGTACCTCTCCTACGAGTTTCTCCACGCCGTCCGCCACAGCGGCTTGGAGGAGGCTGTCTCAGCCATTCCACAGGGAAAGCCCAGGCTCTACGCCGCTCCCCTGGCGGTGCTTCTCTGCCTGGCGGCTGTGTTCTTCCTGGTGACGGAAACCGCCTGCGCTCTTTTGGGGCTCGTCGCCCAAGCGCCGGGCATGTACTTTTCCCACACCCTAGCGGTCAACACGCTGAATACCCTGGCGGCAGGGGCTTTGGCAGTGCTGACCGGCGGGCTGCTGGCCCTGTGCTGCAAGCGCCTGCCCGCCTATGGACTGCTGGCACTGCTGGGATTTTGGATGCTCCCCGCTTCTGATTTGGTGCCGGGCATTCTCAACGACAGCTATCACATAAACATCTGGCCCGCCAAGGCCCTGTTCAGCTGGGTGCTGCCTCCCAACACCACCTGGAGCATCGACTATCAGTACGGTATCTCCTGCGAGGCTTGGCGGTGGGATTTGGTGGGCCTGTGGCTGTTTCTAGTACTGACGGCGCTGGTGTGGCGGCTTCTTCGGGGCAAAGGACGCCGCATCGCTGGGAGCGTGTGTCTGGCTTGCTCGGCTGGGTGTCTAGTTCTTTTTGCCCAAGGGGACAGCCTGATCGACCTCACTCTCTCCCCCACCAGCGTGTTCCGGGCGGATGCCGCCTACTACTTTCAAAATTCCCCCCGGGAAGAAGAGCCCTCGTTCCGGGTGGCCTCTTACCAGATGGATTTACGCATACGCCGGGGGCTTTTGGGAAAAGTCACCATGAAGCTGGAAGGCCCCCCACTCTCCCAGTATCCCTTTACCCTGTACCACGGCTACCAGGTGGCCAAAGTTGCCGATGAAACCGGCGACGCCCTGCCCTTCACCCGGGAGGGGGACTACCTCACCGTTACTCCCCAAGGAGAGCTTTCCTCCTTGACGGTGGAATACGCGGGCAGCAGCCCCATGTTCTACAGCGGCAGCCAGGGGGTATGCCTGCCCGGATGCTTCCCCTACTATCCCTGGGCAGGGTACCGCAAGATTTTCTACGCCGAACCGGACGACAGCATAGGGCTGTCCTCCTTTATTCCCCGGACGGACCTGCCGCAGAGTGATTTCACGGTGACAGTCACCGGCGGAAAGAACCTGCAGGCCAGCCTCCCAGAGGTGAACGGAACATACCAGGGCACGGCAAACGGGTTCTCCCTCATGGGCGGGCTGCTGGAATCTGAAGAGAGCGGCCCCTACCGGCTGGTGACAAGCCCCCTCGCCCCGCCCTGGTGTCAGGTCACAGAGGAGTGGCTGGACCAGCTGCAGGCCGCCATCACCCAGGAAGAGAAAAAGCGAGGGCTTTCCCCCGCCATCCAACTTTCGGACTATGTGCTCTTCCAAAACAATGAGACGCTTCTCAATCGGGCAGGGTATGGCTTGGCCACCGGCTTTTCGGATCACATGTTCCTCCAGATGGGCTGGAAGACAGAGGACTTGGCAGAGGAAATTGTGGCGCAATATTATGACCCTGTGCTTCTCTCTGCGGAGGAAGTGCAGGCAGAACTGGAAAGGCAGGCGATGGGAACATGAGTTTAACGATAATGGATGTGACGAAACGCATCAAAAAGCGGGTTGCCGTGGACCACTTTTCCCGGGCTATCTGCCCCAGAGCTTTGGCATGTTTCGAGAGTTGACCCTGTTTCAGATGATGGAATACCTGGCCACTCTGAAAGGCCTGCCCAAGGGAGAGCAGAAGAAGGAGATCCACCGGGTGCTGGAGCTGGTGAACCTGCGTGATCGGGCGGACAGCCGGGTAAAAGCCCTCTCCGGGGGCATGGTGCGCCGGGCCGGCATTGCCCAGGCGTTGCTGGGGGACCCGGAGGTGCTTCTCTTCGACGAGCCCACCGCCGGTCTGGACCCGGAGGAGCGGATGCGCTTTCAAAACGTGGTGGCCGCCCGCCGCCGCAAAGGGGTAACCCTGATCTCCACCCACATTGTCAGCGACGTGGAAACCCTCTGCCACACTATTCTCATTCTAAACGAGGGAAAGCTGGTCACAGCCGGCACAGCCTCAGAGATCGCCCAGCTGGCTCAAGGGAAAGTCTACCTCCTGCCTGGGTCGCGGGAAACAGAGCTGCGGAGCGCCTTTTTCATCAAAAGCCGCGGAGAAGAAAACGGGGCTTCTACCCTGCGGGTGCTTTCCCCGGAACGTCAGCCGGGAGAAGCTGCGACCCCCACCATGGAGGACGGATACCTATGCGCCATCAAAGGATTTTAAGGGAGCTTGCTCTCTTTCGGCTGACCCTTCGGAAATTGGGACCGCTGTACTTTGTGCCCCACCTGTTCCTCTACGGGCTTATCCCCCTGCTGGGGGCGGGGTACTTGGCCTACCACGGCGACGGGGAGAACGCCCGAGGCCTCATCTTCTACGACTTTCAGAAATTCCTGCCCTTCTTCGGCTGCTGGTGGGTGCTTTTCGGTCTCGCAAGCTATGTGGAGGGATCCGCCAGCGAGCTGCTGCAGGTGTACCGGCCCTCTCTGCTGGGATTGTTTTGGCTCCTCTGGTTCTGGTATCTGCTCCACATGGCGGTCCTATTTGGGGGATTTTCTCTGGCGCTGGAAAACTACTGGTTGGATTTCCCCCTCTTAGCGATCCAATCCCTGGCCTTTGCCGGCGTGGGTTTTTTCCTTCTCTGTACTGCCCGAAACCTGCTGGCGCCCTTTCTCACTACGAGATTTTCGCCATGCTCTCTGGAGCGGATTTTCTCCGCTTCTGCAACCTGTTTTCCCTCAGCCGGGTGGAACATCTTTCACAGCTGGTTCTCCCCTACGGGCCGGTAGTGGGAGGATCCATCCTCCTTGTGGTTTTGGGCAGCTGGGCCTACCGAAAACGCAAATGAGTTCCGCAAGTTGTCCCCGTTTCCCTGTCTCACTTGCAATTCTTCGTCCCCAGCACCAAACCAGCACCACTCTTCGGGGAGTTGTCCGGGGGAACTAGGCAACTCTGGCCCTCACCCGCTCTCGCTGGTGCTTTCCCACATCCACTCCAAAACCGCGTGCCAAGGGGTGAGCGAGCGCCAGTGGCGCTCTGCCGCGCCGGCCTCGGCTCCCGCCTCGGTCGGTGCTGGACGCTCCCCACTGGAGAGCAGCACCCGAGGTGGCAGCCGAGACCAAGTCCTTCTGCCCCTGCCAATGTAAAAGTGGCGCATCTTCTGGATTTCCAGGATTTGCGCCACTTTTTCAATTTTTAATACTCGTTATATCACGGCATAAGTGCCGCTTAAAACAATAAAAAGCCGCCTTAAAACCGCGTAATATCACACGAAAAAAGGGGTGATTTACCTGGGTTGAAAGGAAATTTCAATGCTATAAGTAACACGGCAGAAAACAAAAAGGGGCCCGTTTCACGCATGGGATCTTTTTTTGCACCCGTTTTGAAATAGCACAGAGATCCTCCCCAAAAACTGCCGCGTCTGGTTTGCCCCGGACTTGTACGGAAGGCAGGCCGCCCTTCCCAGGCTGCAGAAAGTTGTTTTTACACAGTCCCACCCTCTGGTGCGACTGCGCATGAACAACTTTTTTAAAAGTTCCACTGGATTTCAAGGGGAACCTCTCTCGTTCCCGGAATCCGCTTTCCCACCAGGATATAGTCGATGAGTTCTTCCACCATCTCCCGAGTCAGGCGGTCCGGATGGATATAGGGTTCCAGGGTTTGGCGGCGATAATCGACTGCAGCGATTTTTTCTTCCAACTGGGCCAGCTGCTTTTCCCCCTCCCCTTTGGCCTGCTCCAAACGGTCCCGCTCTGCGGCAAAGCCCTGGGCCAACTCCCGAACCATGGCCTCTGAGAGCAAGCCCTTTGTCTTGTCCAGATACAGCTCTTGCAGGCCTTTGGCGTATTCCGCGGCTTTTTTCTCACACGCCTCCAAGTGGGCCACCCACTGTTTTTTCTGTTCCTGCAGGGTGTCCGGGAGCTGCACCTCCCGCTCCAGCTGGTCCTGGCCCAGGTATGCGTCCAGGAGCCGGCGCATCTCTGCCAGCACCATGCGCTCCAACCGATCCACCGAGATAAAGGCGCCGGCGCACGCCTCCTTGGCCACATGCCGGCTGGAACACTGCAGGTAGTGCTTACCGCCCCGCTGGGGAGAGGTTTTGGAAGATCTCATGGTGTACCCGCACTGGGCGCACCGGGCTTTTTGGGCAAACAGGCCCACGGTACCTCCCCCAAAGGGCTTTGTCCGCTGGGCAATCTTGGTCTGCACTCTCTCCCACAGGTCCCGGTCAATGATGGGCGCATGCGTGCCCTCCACAATGTACCACTGGCTGGGGGGACGGGGTTTGCACTGCTTGGTCTTATAGGAGACGCTGCCTGTTTTCCCCTGTACCAAATTGCCAATGTACACCGGGTTGACCAGCATATGGGAGATGGAAAAATATTTCCACAAGGTGCCGTTCTGTCTTCTTGGCTGCTGATAGCGCAGCCCCTGCAGGCGCTTGTACTCTGTGGGATTGGGGATTCCCCGGTCGTTTAAGCTCCGGGCAATTGCCGTTTTTCCACAGCCTTGGGCAAACCGGGTGAAAACTTCCCGAACCACGGCGGCAGCCTCTTCGTCAATGAGCAAATGCCCCTTTTTCTCCGGATCTTTGTCGGCATTGTCCACGACGCTGACAAACCGAATGCCCCAAAGGGGAAACAGGCCGTGTATGTACTTTTCCACCAGCTCCAGCTCCCGGGTAAAGCGGGATTGGGTCTTGCACAGGACAATGTCAAACCGCCGCTGTTCCGCGTCCTGCAAAAGGCGGTTAAATTCCGGTCGCCGCCGGTCTGCGCCGGTGCAGTCCTCGTCACAGTAGAGGCGGTAAAGTTCCCACCCCTGTTTTCCAGCGTATTCCAGCAGCATGGCCTTTTGAAAAGAGATTTGTCAAGGGTGTTTTATCCGATGTTTTTTCTATCGAACACAAAATAGCTGCTCATTGAATCTATTTTTACAAGTAGCTATTTTATAT
>CAJFEW010000089.1 GCA_904374805.1 uncultured Neglectibacter sp. | reverse complement strand
AAGCTCCTTGTGGTGCCGGGCAAATCTCTCGTGTATCAGGGGAGCATCCTTTTTCTGGATGAAGCCTCCAAAGGGAATACGGGCGATCTTGTCCAAATCTTTTTTTGGATACAGGCCCCATTCCTTCATAACCTCGTTGAATTGCTCTTGGCTGAAAGCAAACCGCATGGGGAGAGCGTTCACCTCCTTCTGTTGGCGATTCCGCATGACTTGATATTGGTTGATGGTCTCACCCCCTCTCCGACAGGACGACCACCCTACGGTTTCCGTCCTTGAACGTAACCTCCAGCTTCTCCGCAGATTCCACCCGGATGGTTTCCACCACCTTGCGCACCAGGAGGTCGTCAAAGGCGAGGCCACTTTCCTTGAATTTCTCCAGCAGGGCGGCAATTTCAGACATTCTCGCTTCATCTGCTGCCTGGGTCTTTTGCATGGCCTCTGAAAGTCGTACTTGCCGTCATCGTTCTCGGCCAGGGCCTTGGCGAGGAGAGCTTTTCTCTCTTTCTGCAGCTCATTGATTTTGGTGCGAATGACGTATTCGCTGTCCGCTGTCTCCGGGGTCAGCACCGAGCGGATGCTCTGCATAGTAACCTCCACGGTTTCATCTTTGTGGATGTATTGCTGGGAGATGGCCTCCATTACGGCGGTTTGAAGGGCAGTTTCCTCAATAGTGGGGGAATCGGGACAGCTGGCTGCCTTGTCCTGGTGAGCACCGCAGCGCCACACCACCTTCACCTTGCCCCGGCGGTGCCAGGTGATCCTGCGGTAGAGTGCGCCGCATTTGCCACACACTACCAGAGTGGACAAGGCATACTTCCCACTGTATTTACCGAATGGCGTTTTTGCTTTCTCAGAGGCAGTCCGCTTGGAGACCCGTTTCGCCAGTTCCTCCTGAGCGCGGTCGAAGATGTCAGGCTCCAGGATTGCGGGAAGGCAGCCGACAATGTAGTATTTCGGCAGGTCGCCGTTGTTCGCAATGGCGTGGTCAGAAAACAGGCTGGGCTTGTAGGTCTTTTGCAGCAGCACGTCCCCTTTATACTTCACGTTGGAGAGAATGGATCGGATGGTGGCGATGCTCCAGGTTTCCTTCCCCCGGGGGCTGGGAGTCCCTTGGCCCTCCAGGCGTTTGCCAATCATTTGCAGGCTGTTGCCATCCAGGAACCACTGGTATATGGAGCGAATCACCTGGGCCTGCTCGGGGTCGATGGCGATGTCTCCATTCTCCCCTTAGCAAAACCCGTAGGTGTTGGAGGGGATGGTCACTGTTCCCTGGGCGTAGGCCATGTGCAGGCCCCGGCGCACATTTTCCCGGATGGACTCTGACTCGGACTGGCTGAAGGCCGAGTGGAACGCTAGGATCAGCTCGGAATTCATGGAGCGGGTATCCACAGCCTCCTTCTCGAACAGCACCCCAATGTTTCTCTCTCGTAAGGCGCGGATGGTGCGGAGCACGTCCACACTGTTGCGCCCAAATCTTGAAATAGATTTACATAATATCAGGTCGATCCGTCCCTCCCGGCAGGCCCGGAGCAACCCTCGTCAGCGTAGATGCCTGCCATTTTCCAGGCCGGGTTCCCGCCGATTTTCTCAGTGTAGTAGGCCAGCTGGTTTTTGTAGCTGTTGATCTGTTCCTCCGAGTCGGTGGACACCCGGCAGTAGGCGGCAACCCGCAGCTTCTGAGTGGCGGATTTGCCTGGGGTATTCCGAGTCACTGTAGCTGGAATGATGGTGACTTTCTCTTTCCCGGCCTGGATTTTCATGGAGCCTCACCTTCTCCCACGAACACGCCATTTTGCAGTTTCAAGAGAATCGCTCCTTTCCTGGTCAAGTGTATTTCAGAAACCGTTTTCTCAAACAGTGTCCTATCAAAAGCGGACATCGGGCGCTGCTGATCGCTTCATAGTTTTTCGCCGCACATTGCAGGGCTAAATTCACCAGCTCATCCTCAGAGAAATCGCCGCTGTCCAGCTTACGGAAAATCACGTTGGTGAGCCGCCGGGCTTCCATGGAGGCCACGGGAATTGTTTCTTCTTCCTTTTCTGCCAGCAGAGGTTTGTCCACCAAACGCTGCTGCAGCTGGAACACCCGCTGTTTGAATTCCTCATCGGGCAGAGGAAGAAAGTAGCCGCACTGGGGACACTTCCAGGTGACAGGGTGCGCCATGCGGGAGTCCATCCGCCGGACCAGGGTGCCGCCACAGTGGTGGCAGTGGGCCAGGCCCTTGAACAGCTTGACGTCCTCGTCCACCGGTTGTCGGTTGGTGTTGGCGCTTTCTTTTTTCTGGTGGGCCATCTGGAACTGTTTCTCGGTGATGAGCTGGGGGAAGTCTCCTTCCCCGGTATATTTGACATTGTCCAGCAGACGCTTCACTCGTGCCTTGTCCCACTGGCTATGGCCTGGAAGGTACTCCACCAGCTTGGCAGTGAGATGGGCGGCGATCTTACTGAGAGGTTCCCCGCTGAGGTAAGCCGTGAACACGGCCCGGACAGTCTGGCTCTCCTGGGGGTGCGCCGCCAGGATGCCGTTCTGGTAGCAATATCCGAATGGGATGCTGCGATTTTTCACTGGGGGACCACCTCCTTGAGTTCCAATCCACACTTTAATTTGAAGAGCAGTTCTGTATTGGAGATAGGCGCAATTTTCTCCACGAATTGGTCAAACAGGCTGATTTCGAACTCCCAGGGGATCTCCGGCAGGGATTCCAGCTGGCGCTGCAGCTCCCGCAGCTTGTCCAGGGTTTCCAGGGCCTTGCTGCCGTGGATGGCCTGGGTGCGCTGGTCGTTCAGCTTCTTCCGCTGGGAGGCCAGGGCGTCGCTCTGCTCCCGGAAGTCTCCGTCCTCGATAAAGCCCTTGTTGTGGAGACGCTGGAGGGTGTGTGCCTTTTCGTTCAAGTCCGCTAGGGTTGTGTTCAGCTCGTAGAGCTTGGCGTTGCCCTGCTCCTGCCGGGTGGCGATCTCTTCCAGGAGATTTGCGGAAAAATCCAATAAGCCATTTTGATGAGTATAAACCTTTCCTATCATATTAAGAAATGCTGTTTTTAACCAAGCTTCAGAATACCGCACTTTTCTGCAAGGAGTTAACCGATTACCTCTATTTGGACAAATCCAGTAGGCCTTTCCACGAATGTTGACATATCGAAATCGGTTTCCGCAGTCGGGACAAATGATGGTGAATTTCATATGTTCCTGCTTTTGGGCAACATATTCAGATTGTCTCTGACGTTTCAGTAATTTTACCCGGTCAAATTGCTCTTGCGAGATTATGGCAACGTGGTTATTGTGAACATAGTATTGATCTCGTTCCCCGTGATTCCTTTTTCTGGAATAAGGCAACGCATCCGTTGTGTATTGCTTTTGCAGCAACAACTTGCCTGTGTAATTTTCATTGCTTAGTATATACTTGACAGCTGAACAAGACCACTTTTTACCATCATGGAATGGAATGTTTTTTTCATTGAGTAAATGTGTAATTTCATATTGCCCAATGCCGGAAAGATACAGTGCGAATATTTCCCTTACGATTTTTGCTTCTTCTGGAACAAGTATTAGTTCGCCATTTTCTAGTCTATACCCAAATGGAGCACTGCTTCCTTTGTATGCACCAGATTCCATCCTCTTTTGGATGCTCCACCGCATATTCTTGGAGATGGAAGTGCTTTCCTCCTGGGCGGCCATGGCCAGCAGGGTGAGCTGCATCTCCCCCAGCATTTGGGCGGTGTCGATACCCTGCTCCTCAAAAACAACGACCACGCCCAAGTCTTTTAACTCGCGCGTGGTTTCGATAAGCTCTAAGGTATTGCGGGCGAAGCGGGAGACGGACTTCACCAGGATACGCTGGATTTTCCCGGCCCGGCAGTCCTGGAGCATCCGCTTAAACTCGTCCCGTTTTTCTAGGGAAGTTCCAGTGATGCCTTCATCGGCGTAAATATCCACCAGCTCCCAGCCAGGGTGCTGGGCGATAAAGTTTGTGTAATACCCAATCTGGGTGCGGTAGGAGTTGAGCTGGTCTTTGGAGTCGGTGGACACCCGGCAGTAAGCCGCTACCTTTTCCAGTTCCTCCGACTGAGGCTGATAGGGTTGAATGATCTGCACCTGGGCCATTTCTGTCACCTCCTACCCACGGACATTACCAGAATCCGGGGCTCAAGTCCATACCCAATGGGACTAGATGTACTCCCGTTCCGGGCGGAAAATTTCGGCGTTGTACCTACAAATTTTGCCGTACTCGTCCTCGCTGATGAGGCCCCGCTCCAGCAGGAGGCGCAGGGCCAGCACGGTATAATAGTAGTTGATGGAATTCTCCAGTTTCACAGCGGTTCCTCCTTTGCACATTTCAAGACACAAGGACGGGCGCAGCCGACCACGGCTGTGCCCGTGTGTTCTATCTTGAAGATAATTGTTGTCGATAAGTCACTGAAATTTGCCTCGCGCCCCTCAGTGAGGGAGTGTACAGCACGGGCAGCGGCTTGCCTGCCCTCTCGGTGATTTCAACCCCCCGCGGTTCTCGCCGGGCCGCCCCCATTGCGTGATTCTGTGGCTGGACGGAAGTGCTCGATGCCCCCTGCCTCTCACAGCCCGGGCGGGTGCCGCCCGCCTGCTGGGGGTTGTCCCCCGGTGGCTCCTGGTCAGAGGGTGCCGTATGCGTACACTGACTTGTTCGGTTTTCAAGGTGCGGATGATAAGTGAAAGGACTCCGCCCGTTCTTTTTT
>CAJFEW010000088.1 GCA_904374805.1 uncultured Neglectibacter sp. | reverse complement strand
GGCCGCCGCTCACTCGGGGGAGCCTGCGGATTACGCGGTGCTTCCCGCGGATGAGCTGCTGGAAGTGCTCCAGGCAAAGCTGGACAGCCGTTTCCCTGGTAACCAGTTTGAAACAGGGTACTGGTGTCGCAACTTAACTATACCCTATGAAGGCTCTGTCCTTCTACTTTTTTATTTGCTTTTACTTGCTCTTCTGTCCAACATGTATTGTAGCGCTACAGTCACTAAAACTTAGCTGGATAAACTGCGTTGACAGGACCGTGGAAATGTGATAGAGTAAAACCGCGAAAGCTATGTTTTCCCTTGTGGGTGAGATAGACAAGGGGAAATATAGCTTTTTCCTTTGGAATTCCAAGCGAAAAGAGGAGCTCACACATGCAACAAACCTTCATGAAAACCAGGCCCATTTTGCCATTGGTCTTGTCCATGTCTTTGCCGATGGTCGTATCCATGATGGTGGCGTCCCTGTACAACATTGTCGACAGCTACTACGTGGCGAAAATCAGCGAGGATGCTATGACAGCCTTATCTCTGGTATTCCCCATACAAAACGTGATCAACGCCGTTACCATCGGCTTTTCCGTTGGTGCAAACGCTGTGATTTCCTACCATCTGGGCGCCCAAGATACGCAAAAAGCCAATGCAGCAGCCGTGCAGAGCATCGTGTACAATGCCATTCATGGGCTTGTGTTGATGATTGGATGCATTGCGGTCATGCCCTTCTTTCTCCGCCTGTTTACCACAGATGCGCAGGTGATCGATATAGGCGTGCGATACTCCAGAGTCGCCTTTGCTTTTTCGGTCTTTGTAGCCATTTCCATGTCCATGGAAAAGATCTTTCAAGCGGTTGGGAAAATGATCCTGACCATGGTCTGCATGATGTCCGGCTGTGTTGCCAATATCCTCTTAGACCCGCTTTTGATTTTTGGCTGGGGCCCTTTCCCGGAAATGGGAATAGAGGGCGCCGCTTTGGCCACGGGCATTGGCCAAACCCTTAGCTTGACACTGTATATTGTCACCTATTTCGCAGGACATTTTCCTCTGCGGCTTTGTTTCACCGCCCAGACGTTTCAAACAGGCTTAACCAAAAAAATGTATGCTGTGGGTATTCCTGCCACCCTGAATTTGGCGCTTCCGTCCCTGTTGATTTCCTGCTTGAACATTATCTTGTCCGCCTATTCCCAGGTCTATGTTTTGGTGTTAGGCGTGTACTACAAACTGCAGACGTTCTTATATCTGCCCGCCAATGGCATTGTCCAAGGCATGCGCCCGATCATCGGGTACAACTTTGGCGCAAAAGAGTATGCCAGAGTGGAAAAAATATACCGTGTGGCTCTTTCTCTTTCTGTGGGCATCATGGCTGTTGGCACCCTCCTGTGTTGGTTCCTGCCAGGCCAGTTGATGGGGTTGTTCTCAACCAATGGGGATACCATCGCAGCAGGCAGCACGGCCCTGCGCATTATCAGCATTGGCTTTATCGTTTCTTCTATTTCGATCATTTCCTGCGGCGCATTGGAAGGGTTAGGCATGGGAACGCCCTCTTTGGTAATTTCCTTGATCCGGTACGCTGTGCTGATTATTCCGGTCGCTTTTCTTTTAAGCCGATTTTGGGAAGCCCTTGGCGTGTGGCACGCATTTTGGATTACGGAAGTGGTCACAGCCGTAATTGCGTATGGTCTCTATCGGAAAAAAGTGCCTATGCACGGTGCAGCCATGGCCAAAAAGGAATGAGCCCCTTGTCACGCTAAAAAACAGTTGACGAAAAAGGTAGGACCACCCTCTTTGGGGTGGTCCTGCCTTTTCTGGGGAACGTCTCACAAAACAGGTGCAAAGTCAAAAACAGACCCCGATTTTCACCGAGTTGGAGTGGACGGGCGTTTTTTGTCAGTGCGGCTAAGCCCTGCGAAGTTGGTGTTTTCTAGGGGGTGTCAGCTGCCCGTAGGGGGCTCCTCCAGGGTCTTTACCCCAAAGAGAAAGTACAGAATGTGGAACACCCACACCCCCGCCAAAATGGCGCAGGGAATGTACAGGGCTTTTCCCATCATCATCACAAAGCCAAAAGCCATCAGCGCCGTCACGGTGAGCATAATGCGCCGCTTGGTGCGCCAGGTCATGGCCCGGTGCTGCACGTAGCTCTCCAGGTTTTTCTTGTACAAATTGGTGTTGATAAACCAGGTGTGTAGCCGCTGAGAGCTTTTGGCAAAGCTAAAGGCCGCCAGCAGCAAAAAGGGGAAGGCCGGCAGCAAGGGCAGCACCGCCCCCACAGCGCCCAGGCCCACGCCTACACAGCCCAAACCGATCCACAGAATCCGTTTCATGTTCCAGCTCCTTTCTGAGTCTTCCGCTTTTCCCGGTGGGTTTCTACCACATGGCGGATGGCGGAGAACCGCATCACTTCCCGGATTTTCTCCCGCATCTCCGGCTTGTAGCAGTGCACCTTGCAGTTGGAGCAGAAGGTCTTTTCCTCCATAAAGGGGCACTTGTCGCTGCGGGCCCGGGCGTATTCCTCCAGGGCGCGGCACTGGGGACACAGGCCCCCTTTCCCGCCGTGATGTTTTCTGCAATACAGGGCAATCATCTGGGAGACCATCTCTTTTTCCCGCTGCCGCTTCTGTGGGGTGTGGTGCATCAGCTCATCCTCCCGTTGTCCATGTTGTAGACCCTGTCTGCCACCCGCATGGTGGATTTCCGGTGGGAGACCAGCAGCACGGTTTTATCGCCCCGCTCCTCTCCCAGAGAACGGAGGATGACCGCCTCGTTTAAGCTGTCCAGGTTGCTGGTGGGCTCGTCCAGCAAAAGAAAGTTCCCCTGGTGGAGGAACGCCCGAGCCAGGCCCAGCCGCTGGCGTTCGCCGCCGGAGAGGGTGCTGCCCAGCTCGCCCACTGGGGTGTCGTAGCCTTGGGGCAGGCTCTCGATAAACGAGTGCACCGAAGCCTTTCGGCAGGCCAGGGCAATCTCCTCGTCGGTGGCGTCCAGCTTGGCAATGCGCAGGTTGGCCTGGATGCTGTCGTGAAACAGATGTGTCTCCTGGGTGACAAAGCTCTCCATGTTTCGCAGGTTGGCGGTGTTGATGTCCTTCACGTCCCGGCTGGAGACGCGCACCTGCCCTTGCTGGGCCTCCCAAAACCGCAGGAACAGTTTGAGCAACGTGGATTTTCCGCTGCCACTGCGCCCCACAATGCCCACCACGCTGCCTTTGGGCACCTCCACAGAGACGTTGTCCAGAATCCGCTCCTCCCCATAGGCAAAGGAAACCTGTTCCGCAGCCGCCCCTGTAAAGGAGAGGTTTGCCTTGCCCTGGATTTCCTCCACCACCGGTTCCTCCTCCAGGATGTCCAGCACCCGGTTTCCGGCGGCGAAGGTGTTCTGCAAGGTGCTGCCCAGGTTGGCCAAAGCCACGCAGGGGCCAAAGGAGCTCATCAGCGCCAGGGTGGGCAGCAGCACGCCCAAGAAATCCACCTGTCCGGCTTGGTACAGCCCCACCGCGGCAAAGAGCATGGCCACGTCAAATCCCAGGATCACTGTGTTCGTCACCGCCTGATTGCGACCGGCGGTGCGCTTCATCCGTGCCTCGTCCTGGGAGAGGGCGGCCGTGCGGGCGTCCATCTCCTCCAGGCGGCGCTGGCCCTGGCCGTATTGCAGGGTTTCGGACAGGCCCCGCAGGCTGTCCAGCACAAAGCTGGAGAGCTCTCCCGAGCGCTGCCGGAACCGCAGGCCGTCGTCGCCGCTGAGCCGGGAAGTCACCAAGGGCACCACCAGCCCCACCACGGCGTAGGCTGCCAAAGCCAGCAGCCCCAAAGCCCAGTGGAAGCTGCCAATGTACAGGCACAGCGCCACTGTGAACAGCGCCGCAATGGCAATGGGGGAGAGGGTGTGGGCGTAGAACACCTCCAGCAGCTCAATGTCCGAAGTGATCAGGGCAATGAGGTTGCCCCGGTCCTTGCCCTCCAGCTTGGCAGGGCACAGCCGCCGCAGGGCCTGGAAGACCTTCTCCCGCAGCAGCGCCAGCAGCTTAAAGGCGATGAAGTGGTTGTAGGCCTGCTCCCCATAGCGCAGAAGCCCCCGGGCCACCGCAAACACCAGCACCCCGCCAAACAGCAGCCCCAGGGAGAAGGGGATTTCCAACCCCAGCGCCCCGGCCACAGCGTATCCTCCCAGCACGGTGAGAAAAGCGGCGCACAAATGCCCCACCAGCCCCAGCAAAATGGCCAGCACCATAAAGCCCGCCAGAGGCCGCACCAGGCCCACCAACTGCAGCATCACTTGAAACCCGCTTCGCTTTTTCATGGGTTAACCTCCTCTCCGTAGTGTTCCAGGGCCGCCTGGGCGTCCCACAGGCGGCGGTAGGCGCCGTTTTTCCCCAGCAGCTCCTGGTGGGTACCGCTCTCCGCCACCTGGCCCTTGTCCAGCACGTAGATGCGGTCCGCCTCCACCACATTGGCCAGCCGGTGGGAGATGAGCAGCACTGTCTTTGTCTTCGCCAAAGCGCGGATTGCCTCCATGATGTCGTTCTCGCTTTCCACGTCGATGTTAGAGGTGGCCTCGTCAAAGAGGTACACCGGGCTGTTGTGGAGCAGTCCTCGGGCCAAGGCCAGCCGCTGGCACTGCCCGCCCGACAAGTTGGAGGCCCGCTCCAGCAGGGGAGTCTGCAGCCCCTGCTCCTGCCGCAGGAACCCGGCCAGCTTCACCTGCTCCAGCACTTGCCACAGTTGTTCCTCCGTGGCCTGGGGGGCGGCCATGCGCAGGTTGTCCTCCACCGTGCCCTTGAACAAGTAGCTCTGGTGGCTGATGTAGGTGAAGTTCTCTAACAGGCTCTCCTCTTTGAGAGCGGATAGTTCCACGCCGCCCACGGTCACCGAGCCCTGGTACCCCCGGTTGCGCCCCATCAGCAGCGATGCCAAGGTGGATTTTCCGCAGCCTGATTCCCCCACCAAGGCCACAAAGCTGCCCTGGGGACATTCCAAGTCCACCCCGGCCAAAACCTCCCGCCCCTCCTCATAGGAGAAGCGCACTCCCTGGCAGCGCAGGGAGCAGTCTTGGGGCACAGGCAGGTCGCCCTTTTTTTCCTCCGGCAGGTCCAGCAGCCGGAAGATTTTCTCGCTGGCTGCCATGCCGTTCATGGCGATGTGGAAGAAGGAGCCCAGCAGCCGCATGGGCAAGAAGAAATCTGCCGAGAGGATAAGCAGCAGCAGGCAGCCCGCCAGGTCCACGTGGCCCCCTTGAAACTGGGTCACCGCCAAAATCACTCCCAGGGCTGCGCCGCCGTAGGCAATCAGGTCCATGATGGTGATGGAGTTCAGCTGCATGGTCAGCACCTTCATGGTGATTTTCCGGAACTTCTCCGATTCCTCCTTCATCTCCTCCTGCTTAAAGCCGTCGGCCTGGTAGATCTTCAAGGTGGTCAGCCCTTGGAGGTTTTCCAGGAAGGTGTCGCCCAAGGCGGTGTACTGCCCCCAGTATTTGGAGAGCAGCTTCTTGGCCCACCGCTGCACCGCCACAATGGCGGCGGGAATCAGC
>CAJFEW010000087.1 GCA_904374805.1 uncultured Neglectibacter sp. | reverse complement strand
GACTCGTCTCCTTTCGGGAGGTACTTGGATTTGTGGTAAAACCATTGTACCATCTGGGCTGACGGGTCCTCAACTTTCATTTAACTTTACAGTCCGGAAAATCCGGAGAGGAGCTATCCAATATGATCCCTAAAATTTTAGTGCAGAAAGCGGAAGAACTGAAACAGAAAACCGCCCGAATGTACCCGGACTTGGCCCCCCTTGCCAAGCAGTGCTTTTTAAACACCATCGAAACCACGGTGACCCAGCTGGAAGACGGCAGCTACTTCGTCATTACAGGGGACATCCCCGCCATGTGGCTGCGGGACAGCGCCGCCCAGCTGAAGCCCTACATCCCATACGCCAACCAGGACGAAGACCTGAAAAGAATCCTGAAAAGCGTCATTGAGAAACACGTGTACTACGTGAACCTGGATCCCTACTCCAACGCCTTTAACAGCCAGGTCAAGGAAAAGGGCTACAGCGAAGATGACCACAGCAACTTCCAAAGCGGCTGGATCTGGGAGCGGAAATATGAGGTGGACTCCCTGTGCGCCTCTTTGTACCTGGCCCATGAGTATTACCAGGTAACCGGGGACAAGTCCATCTTCACCGAGGAATTCCGGCTGATGATTCAGACCATTGTGGACACCTTCACCACAGAGCAGCATCACGACCGCTCTCCCTACTGGTTCGTTCGGGAACACGCCTGGGCCCCCAGCGACACGCTGCCCATGCACGGCAAGGGCCGTCCTGTCAACTACACCGGCATGACCTGGTCTGGCTTCCGGCCCTCGGACGACTCCTGCAAGTTCGGCTATCTGATCCCCGCCAACATGATGGCGGTAGTGGCCCTGGGCTATGCAGTGGAGCTGCTCCAGGCCGGCTTTGCGGACAAGGAGCTGGAAGAGCGCTGCCGCACCCTGCAGGAGGAGATCCGGGACGGCATTGAGGCCTACGGCATCTACGACCATCCCAAATACGGCAAAATCTACGCCTATGAAACCGACGGCTTCGGCAACTACAACCTGATGGACGACGCCAACTCCCCCAGCCTGCTGGCCATTCCCTACTTGGGCTACAAGCCGGCGGACGACCCTATCTACCAGAACACCCGGCGGTTCATCCTTTCGGAGGACAACCCCTATTACTTTGTGGGCAAATACGCCAAGGGCATTGGCAGCCCCCACACGCCTCACCGGTACATCTGGCACATTGGCCTGACCATGCAGATCCTCACCAGCACCGATCCCCAGGAAAAGCTGGAGTGCCTGCAGACCATTGCCCGCACCCACGCAGGGACCAACTTCATGCACGAGGGCTTCAACGTGGACGACCCCTCCCAGTTCACCCGTCCCTGGTTTGCCTGGGCCAACACCCTGTTTGCCCAGATGCTGGAGGGGGAGGTCAACCATGGAGCCTAAGTCCATGACCCCTCGGGAACGCATGGAAAGCGGCCTTCTCTACAACTCCGCCGACCCGGAGCTGCAGGCCCAGCAGCGGGCTGTGAACGAGCTGGTGTACGACTTCAACGCTACCCGGCCCTCGGAAACAGAGCGCCGCCAGCAGCTGCTGCGGGAAATCTTTGCCGAAGTGGGAGAGGGCGCCTGGATTGAGCCCCCCTTGCGGGCCAACTGGGGCAGCCACACCCATTTAGGCAACTATGTGTACGCCAACTTCAACCTGACCCTGGTGGACGACACCCACGTCTACATTGGGGACCATGTGATGATTGGCCCCAACGTGACCATCTCCGCCGCCGGCCACCCCATCGAGCCAAACCTGCGTCGGGAAGCCATGCAGTTTAACATGCCCGTTCGCATTGAGGAAAATGTGTGGATTGGGGCGGGAGCCATCCTCCTGCCCGGCGTAACCATTGGAAAAAACAGCGTGATCGGCGCCGGCAGCGTGGTGACCCGGGATATTCCGGAAAACGTGGTGGCGGTAGGGGTTCCCTGCCGGGTGCTGCGGCCCATCAACGACCGGGACAAACAGGTTTATTTCCGGAATCGCACTCTGGAAGAGGGGCTGGAAGGCCTGAACTAAACAAGCGCATTGGGAGGCATCTTTTATGGAAAATCAGCGTTTTCTGCCGGAATCCGGCTATTTTAAAGCAAACCTGCACTGCCACACCACCCTCTCCGATGGAGCGTTCACGCCCGAGGAGATCAAGGCTGCCTACAAAGCCCAGGGCTACTCCATTGTGGCGTTTACGGACCACCGGAAGTACGTCCACCACACCGAACTCAACGACGAAAGCTTTCTGGCCCTGGCGGCCCTGGAGGTGGATCTGACTCAAGAGCCCACGCCCGGGAGGGACTGGCCGGTGCGCAAGTGCTACCACCTGAACCTGTTTGACAAAGATCCCGGCGTCCGCGGGGAGGAAAAGCGGAGCAATCCTCTTCCCACCTGCTCGTACGACGACTTGGAAGGCATCAACAACTACATTGCCCAAATGAACGACCTGGGCTTCTTGGTGTGCTACAACCACCCCTACTGGTCCCTGCAGGATTGGCGGGATTACAGCGGCCTGCAAGGTCTGTTCGCCATGGAGATTTACAACCACGGCTGCGAACACGACGGGCTCTATGGCTTTAACCCCCAAGTGTACGATGAAATGCTGCGCTCTGGGCAGCGCCTGTTCGCCCTGGCCACCGACGACAACCACGACCGCATGCCCTTGGGAGATCCCCTCAACGACTCCTTTGGGGGCTTTGTACAGATTGCAGCAGAAAGTCTCACCTACGGCGCTGTAATAGAGGCCTTGGAGGCCGGCCGCTTCTACTGGTCTCAGGGCCCGGAACTGCGGGGTCTCACGTTGGAGGACGGCGTGCTGCGGGTAAAGACCTCTCCTGTGGAAAAGATCTTTGTAACCGTAGAGGGCCGGGACTCTTACAAAACGGTGGTCTCTCCCGGGGAAACGCTCACCCAGGCGGAGTTTCCCTTAACCGGCGATGAGGGCTGGTTCCGCATTCAAGTGCGGGACGCCCGCGGCCTCTTCGCCGGCACCAACGCTTACTTTCTTGAAAGAAAGTAAGCAAAGAACTTTTCAGTCGCGCTGTCGCTCGCTGCTCTCGCTCTCTGGAGCGGGTTTGCAGCAGGGCGGCGCGTGGGAGCTTGGAAGCAAGCCGGGTTCTGGGCTGTCTTTCTGGAAGACGGAAAGCAACGAACTTTTCAGTCCCGCTGTCGCTCGCTGCTCTCGCTCTCTGGGGCGGATTTGCAGCAGG
>CAJFEW010000086.1 GCA_904374805.1 uncultured Neglectibacter sp. | reverse complement strand
CAGAAGGTGGTCACCTTGTACTTTTCCAGGTGCTCCAACAGGTGGCGGGGGTTGAACTTGGCCTCCATGTCGTAACAGAAGATCACCGCGCCACAGACCCACTGGCCGTAGATCTTGCCCCAGCCGAACTTGGCCCAGCCGGAGTCGGACACGCTCATGTGCAGCTTGTTCTCCTCCACCTGCTGCCAGTACTTGGCGGTGACGATGTGCCCCAGGGGATAGGAGAAATTGTGCCGCACCATCTTGGGCATCCCCGTGGTGCCGGAGGTGAAGTACACCAACATGGTGTCGTCCCAGCGGGTGGCCTCTTCCCCAGTGGGGCGGGGGAACTCATCGGAGAATTTTTCCATCTCCTCGTTGAGATCCAGCCAGCCTTCCCGGCGTTCCACCACCAGGATTTTATTTTTCAAGGTGGGGATATCCCCCTCGGCCGCTTCCACCTGGGAAATGACAAAGGGGTCGTTGACGCACACCACGGCACACACCTTGGCGGCGTTGCCCCGGTAGACGATGTCCTTCTTGGTCAGCTGCAACGTGCCGGGGATCAGGATGGCGCCGATCTTGTGCAGGGCGGTGGCGCAGATCCAATACTCCCACCGGCGGCGGAGGATCAGCATCACCACCGAGCCCTTCTTCACGCCCAGACTCTTGAAGAAGTTGGCCGCTTTGTTGGAGAGACGTTTGATATCCGTAAAGGTGAAGATCTTCTCGTCGTCCTCTTCGTCGCACCACACCAGGGCCTTCTTTTCCGGCTCGGCGTCTGCCCAGGCGTCCACCACGTCAAAGCCAAAGTTGAAATCCTCCGGCACGTTCACTTTATAGTTCGCTTTAAAATCCTCGTAGGAGTCAAACTCAATACGGGGCAGGAATTTTTTCAATAAGTAGTCCATGGGTAACACATCCTTTCACATCCAAGGGCGCTTGGCCCCTGCTTGAAATACCAAGGGGAGAAAGCTGCCAAACACCAGATTTTGCAGGAGTTTTCCACTTTTTCCCAGGAGGGAGTGGAAAAACTCGCCTACTCGCCAGTTGTTCAGCCAACTCTCTTCTTTTCCGACCTGCGGTCCAATGGGCACACGCCCACTTAAGAGGCCAGCCGCTTATTCGGCGATGACCGTGACAAACCGGGCCTTTACATCACCGCCGCAGCGCTGGCCGTGGGGCAGCGTGGGGTTGAAGTAAATGGAGTCCCCGGCGGTGAGGGTGAACTCCTTGTCCCCAATGACCACAATCACCGTGCCCTCCAGCACCAGGTTAAATTCCTGGCCGCTGTGGGTGATGAGCCCCGCAGGTTTGTCGCTGGGCTCCAAGGTGACCAGCAGGGGCTGCATCACCTTGTCGGCATAGCGGTAGGCCAGATCCTCAAAGTGGTACTCTGGATTCCGGTTGACCACCCGGCCGTGGCCCCGGCGTACAATGTGGTACGTATCCAGCCGGGCGGGATTTCCTGTGAGGATCTCCGCAAAGTCTACGCCAAACTTGTTGGCAATTTCATAAATCAAGCTGATGGGGATGTCCTTTCCATCCTGTTCGTAACCCCGGTATACCTCCGGGTCCAGTTTCAGTTCCGCAGCCAAACGCTCTACGGTGTAGTCGCTGGCTTCCCGCAGCTCCCGCAGACGGGAGCCGATCTCGTTGATTTCCTGCATGACGCACGACTCCTTTGCATGTATTTCGATCTTTTTCTCTCGATTTGTGTATTATAGCACCGTAAAGCGCTATCCGTCAACAGCACCCCACACAGCTGTGGCATTTTCCAGCTCTGCCGCCGTTTGTTCCGCCTGCAAATAGTCGGAGGAGTAGAGAATGACGCCCCGGCACCCTGCCTGCAGCGCCTCCTCCGCCTGCAGGGCCAGGATATTGTCCCTGCCCAGCCAGGTGCCCTCGTCCGCATCAGACCCAGCCTTGTAGAGCGCCAGCCCCGCGTACAATGCCAACCCCTGATGCCGGGGCAAAGCGGTCCACTGCTCCAGGGCCTGCTGATAGGGCAGGGCCTCGTTTGCAAAGCTGTAATAGAGCTGGGGAGCCAAATAGTCCACATACCCGGGCACCGCTGCCCATGTCTCCACATCGGCACCCATGGCCTGATCGTTTTGGATATTCCCCTGGGGGGAAATGCCAAACACCACGTCCTCTTTCAACGCCTTGATACTCTCGTACACCTGGGACACCATGGCGTTGATGTTGGCCTCACGCCACTCCGCCAGAGCCAGAGGTTCCTCCACCCCTTGGGTGTAGGACTCATAGGCGGCGCTGTCCAAAGCGGGATCCTCCGCCGGATAGAAATAGTCGTCGAAGTGAATGCCGTCCACGGGATAGTTTTCCACAATTTCCGCCGCACCCTGGGCAATCAACGTGCGCACATAAGGACAGGCGGGGTTGAGATACACCCCTCCCTCACACTCCATAAAATACTGGGGGTACTCCTCCCCCAGCGTCACATAGGGGTTGTTGTCCGCCAAGGTGGCGGGGGTCTCGGCCGTTTTTACCCGCAGGGGATTGATCCAGGCGTGAAATTCCATGCCCAGCTGGTGGGCGGTGTCGATCATAAACTGCAAAGGGTCATACCCGGGGTCTTGTCCCTGGACGCCTGTGAGAATGTGGGACCAGGGATAGTAGGCCGAGGGATACAGAGCGTCGGAAAAAGGCCGCACATGGACAAACATGGCGTTGATTCCCTTTTCCTGGGCGGTTTGGGCGATCTGCCTGTAATTTTCCTCAAAGGCCTCCTGGGTGTGCTCCGCAGTGTCCAGGGAGAAATAGGGAACCCACACCCCCACCAGGGTTTCCTCCTGCTGGGAAGGAGCCGCCGTAGGGGATTCCGACATCTGGGAAACCGGTGCATCTTCCCGCGGTAAAGCGGGGTCCTTCCAAAACCATACTCCAGCCACCGCTGCAACCAGAGCCAGCCACAGCATCAAATACCAGTATTTACGCACAGGGAACTTACGCATGCCGTCTTCCTTTCCGGCAGCCCATTTCTTGACAAGGGGCCGCCCTCTGGAGTATCATCCATACATACAGATCGTTCATTTCTATGCGGCCCTGTCCGGGCCTATGACGGGAAAGGAGTCCTCCTATGAAACCCTATCGCTTCCTTTTGCTGGACGCAGACGGCACCCTGCTGGACTTTGACCAGGACATGCTCCACGCCTTCCAGGCCACTTACGCCGCTTGTTTTGGCTCCCAGCGGCCCTACTCCCCCGCCCTGCTGGAGCAATACGAAACCTGCAACAACCGGTGGTGGGCTAAGCTGGAGCGGGGGGAGTGCACCAAACCCCAGCTTTTCGTGGGACGCTTTACGGACTTTCTGGGGGAGACAGGCCTGACCGGGGACCCGGAAACCATCAACCGCACCTACTTCGAAAACCTGGCCCAGGGCGGGGCCCTGCTGCCTGGGGCCTTGGAGCTGGTGCGAGACCTCTCTGAAAACTATCAGCTCTACATCGTCACCAACGGCAACGCCGTCAGCCAGATGTCCCGGCTGGAGCGCTCCGGCCTGCTGCCCTATGTGCAGGACGTGTTCGTCTCGGAGGACGCCGGCGCG
>CAJFEW010000085.1 GCA_904374805.1 uncultured Neglectibacter sp. | reverse complement strand
GCCATTCTCAACGGTGTCGCGATAGGGGTTCTGGCGATTCCTGCTATCAGCAGGGCAAGCAGAGCGCTCGGCTGTCCGCCGTGCACATTTGGCGGGGCTGTCTCGCCTGCCGGCTCGGTCGGCTCAGAACGGTCCCCACCGGGGACCTTCGCCCCCGAACCCCCTTGAAATCCTCTTCTTTTCCTCTGCATTAAGGAGGGCTGCCCCTACCTCAAAAACTGCGCCGCATAAACAAAGAAAAGAGATTTTTCTCCGCCCGATTTGAAAACTAGGGGTGGACATAGGCAGTCGCTATACGGTAGTGTTGGTGGTTAAGAAAGGGGGCAGCAAGATGCCACAAAAACGACTCACCACCAACGGCAATGTTTTTCGCCGCACCGATGGCCGCTGGCAAAGCGTCATCTGGTATTTTGACGAGCAGGGAGTAAAACGCCGCAAAGTGTTTTCCAGCAAAACCAAGACGGAGGCCCAGCGGAAAATCACCAACTACATCGCCCAGTTTAACGCAGAGGTGCACAACTCAGACGAGTCACAGAAAACGCTCAAGGACAGCCTGACCCACTGGTTGCAAGTTTTCAAATTCCCATCGGTGGAGAGAACGACATATGACCGGCTGGAATGTACCGCCCAGCACCAGGTGTACCCACTGATCGGGGAAAAAATCGTGGGGGACATCACCGCCGCAGACCTGAAGTCCGTGCTGAATCATTGGATGGAGCAAGGGTACGCTTACACCACAGTGAAGAAGGTACACATCCTGTTGAACGAGTATTTCCGATACTTAACTGAGGAGGACTTTATCCAGAAGAACCCCATGCAAAGCGTGCCTATGATGAAGCGGGCCAACTTCCTAGCGGCACAGGACAAGGAATGTTTACCAGAGCAGGAGCAAGTGACAGTATTCACCCCCACGGAAATTTCAAAGTTCAAGCGGGAGGCATTCGCCACTTTCGCCAACGGCAAGCGCAAATACCAACAGGCGGCGGCCTACATCCTCATGTTGAACACGGGACTAAGGACAGGAGAATTACTAGGGCTGCTCAACAGCGACATCGACTTGGAGCGGCGGGTTTTACATCTTGAGAGAGGTGTCAAAGAGATTTGGCGCAGGGATGGCCTGCAAGCCGAACCGGGACGAGATGTGAAAGTGGGCAAACTGAAGTCGGCCACCAGCAAGCGCACTGTCCCGCTGAATGACACAGCAGTTGCCATGATACAGGACTTGCGAAAGGAAGCCTACTTTGGGGAGAACACAGCCCTGGTGCCAGATGAGCACGGGAATTTCACTAGGCCGGTAAATTTCCGCAAGCGTTATTACAGAATCCTGGCTGCGGCTGGGATAGAGAAGAAGGGCCTGCACTCACTCAGACACACCTTCGCCTCCAACCTGGTGAACGGTATCAAGCAGGAGGACGGCACCATCAAATCTCTCACACCCCGCCAGGTAGCGGACTTGCTAGGTCACTCCACCTCGCAAATCACAGAGTTGTACTACGTTAAAAAAGACACCTCTCGTCTACATGGCATCACGGACAGCTTCAATCTGTGAACGCTATGCGGCAGGATGCACAAAAAGCAGGACAAAAATTTTGCGGCCGGAAAACAGCAAAAAAGAGAAAAACGCACCCGGAAAAGCCAGAAAAAGGCGAAACCGGATGCGTTCTGGGTGCTGGAGAGGATGGGAACAGTTGAGAACGGGTACAACCAGATGAGAAAACCCGGTGTCCGAACCCAAATGAACACCAAAACCATGCAACACATGCAAAAAGGAAACCGGCGAAAACCCAGTGTTTTCGCCGGTTTTTTGGCAGGGGCAGAAGGACTTGAACCCTCGGCACGCGGTTTTGGAGTGGATGTGGGAGAACGCAGCCAGGAGCGGGGGAGGGG
Source organism: uncultured Neglectibacter sp. (assembly GCA_904374805.1). GTDB lineage: Bacteria > Bacillota > Clostridia > Oscillospirales > Acutalibacteraceae > Acutalibacter > Acutalibacter pullicola. The sequence continues at coordinate 1,699 of CAJFEW010000085.1, read as the reverse complement.
CGATGTTTCCCGGTTCCCGCCGCAAGTCACAAAACAGGCGGTGCTGGTTTGGTGCTGTGGGGAAATTTTGCGGGCAGGAAGCAGGGAAAATGGGAGGAAAATTCCCGGAAAAACCTTAGCAATAATACCTTGCCTCTCCAAAGAAGTCGCTCCACTTTTGGATGACCTCTGCACTGCGGGCTTCGATGATTTTCATGATATTCCGCAGGGTGCGCTCGGGAATGCGGGAATAGTTGTGGCACAGATAGCACTTGCCCGCCCGCGTGATCCAAATTTTCGTGGCGTTGGCGTTGGGCGCGCCTTCGCAGACGTGAACATGGATAGGTTCCAGCGGATCGCTCTCATTGGCCCAGAAGAACACCCAGTAGGAGCCGATCTTAAAGATTTGCGGCATGATCGAAGCCTCCCTCCTGGGAGAATTCCAAAATCAGGTGGGCGGTGGACTCAATCACTTCCTGATAGCGGTCGATCTCCGCATGGCTAAAGCCCTCCACATCCTCCCAGGTGTAACTGGGCAGATAACAGGTAGCGTGGCGGAATCCCAACTCGGCATCGGGTCGTTCCAGGTAGACCTTTACTGTGCCATCAGGCCGCATTTCGGAGTGGACAATTTCCGTGTTGTCGTCCAGGGTTAGGAAGGGGTACATCATAGGGATCACCTCACGAAAATTACATTTGTCTATTGTTAGTATACCCCATCGCTTGGGAAAAGAAAAGTGCCTGATTCTGAAACAGTGCAGTTTTCAAATGACAGAGACCCCCACTTTTCTATCCGGCTGGAAACTTCACCCACACCGTCAGCCTGCCGTTGTGGAAGTCCGCACCAATAGAGCCGCCCATGCGCTGGGTCAGCTCTTTGGCGATAGAAAGCCCCAGTCCCGTGGAGTTCCGGGCCGCCTCCACCGTGTAAAACCGGTCGAACAGCCGCCCTGCCGCCACTGGGTCCAGCCCTGGCGCAGAGTTGGAAAAGGTCAGCCGTCCACTTTCCTCCAAGGCAACCTCCAAATTCCCGGCGCTGTACTTCAAGGCGTTGGTGAGGATATTCCCCAGCACCCGAGAGAGGGCTGACGGATCCAGCTGCCGCACCACCGGTTCCTCCGGCAGGCGCACCTGGGGATCTATGCCCCGGCCCTCCAACGCCCCGTAAAAGGAGAGCAGCGCCTCCTCAACCGCCCGGCGCAGATCCACCGGTTCCCGGGCCAAATTCTCCTCCGACACCACCACGGAATACCGGAACAGTTCCTCAGTCAGCCGCTTCATGGACTCCGTTCGGCTTTCAATTTGTCCCAGGTACCGCTGGGCGTCCGGTGGCAGCTCCTGGCTTTTCAGCAGCTGCAAGTACCCGGAAATGGCCGTCAGGGGCGTGCGCAGGTCGTGGGAGATGTTCACCACCGCCTCTTTCAGCTCCTTGTCCCCCTGCTGGTATCGCAGCCGCTCTTGCCGCAAGGTCCGCAGCTCCTGGTTCAAAGCGCTGGCCAGCCGCCGCAGCTCCCTGTCCCGGCAGGGCAGGGAAAGCAGTGTGTTGGTGTCCTGCCCCCGGCGCTCCACCAGGTCCCGCCGCAGCCCTTTTATCCCGTGGCGCAGCAGGGCCACTTTTATTCCCAGCCCCAGCGCCACCAGGGCCAAACCAGCCGCCAACACCCAAACCATAGCCATCCTCCTATCTGCGCCGGCGCCCCAGCAGCCGGACTCCCACAGC
>CAJFEW010000084.1:430-6308 GCA_904374805.1 uncultured Neglectibacter sp. | reverse complement strand
GGAATAGCCGTTGACCTTGATGAGATAGTCCAGCGCACTGTAACCGCCAATCCCGCGGGAAAACCAGCACCATTTGCCGTTGGAAATCCGCAGGCTGTCGTGGGTCTTGGTGCAGTAGACATTGCCAGAGATATGGACCAGCTCCTGGGGTTCGCACTGCCGCAAATAGGTGAGCAGATCTACCTTGCGGACTTGTTCGATGGATTCTTTTGTGTAGTAGATGGCAGTTCCTCCTTTTACCGTTCCCTTCCCACCACTTTCCGGGCGGGGGCTTCTTCTCCTTCGTCGGGGACGCTGTCTAACAACTCCCGGTCTTTCTCATCCAGCTTCAGCAGCTTTGTCAACTCTGCCAAACGCTGGGATTTCTCCCGCAGCTCCTGCTCCCGAGGAAATGGCTTTTCCGACTCTGCCTGGGCAACTACCATTTGCTCCTTGGTTCTCTCCAGGGCTTCCCGGTTGGACTCCAAGCGCTGCTCCAAGCCATTCAAAGCGTTGTCCAGCCGGGTGATATTTCCAAACACATCCGTCCCCAGGGGCACTCGATGGGTCAAAGCTCCCTTGAGGGAAACCTGATACTCCCTGGAAAACGCTTCATAGGCAAGTACCATCCCAAAGCCCCGATAGGAGCCAATGGACACCAGCCCCACACTCTCCATCTGGGAGCAAGCCTCCAGCAGGGCTTTCCCAGCCTGGGCCTTCTCTGTGTAGGCAATTCCCTTTACATTCATAGGAGGAAAACCCTCGGCTGGCGTATTTTTGTCCCGCCGGGCAATGTCGGCGGTGGTTCCGGCAATCCGTTCCTCATATTGCTGAATCTGCTGGGGATAGTATTTCAGCACCTTGTCCTCCAGCTCGTACCTCTGGCTGAGAAAGCTGGCCCGGAGCATTTTCAGCTTGTTCACCTCCGTCTCCAAATTGGCCCGCTCGATGATCTGGGGGTTACCTGTGGCCAATGCCTTGATCTCGTTGTAGGAGAGCACCACATCGTCGATCTCCTGCATCACCCGGGCCGGGGCTTTGGAGGTGAACACCTGGGAGATGAACCGCTGTTTATTCTCCACCATTTGGTAGAGGTAACTGTCGAAGGTGCCCTCGGTCACATAGCGGTAAATCTGCACCTCCGGGTTTTGGTTCCCCTGGCGAATGATCCGCCCGCTGCGCTGCTCCAAATCCCGGGGCCGCCAGGGGCAGTCCAGATCGTGGAGAGCGATGAGTTTGTCCTGTACATTGGTGCCCGCCCCCATTTTGGCAGTGGAACCCATCAGCACCCGCACCTGCCCGGCGCGGACTTTCCCAAAGAGCTGCTGCTTCTGGGCTTCGTTGGCGGCGCTGTGGACAAAGGCGATCTCCTCCTGGGGAATCCCACGGGCCACCAGTTTGTCTTTCAGGTCGTTGTATACGCTAAAGTTCCCATCTGTTTTTGGTGTGGACAGGTCGCAGAAAACTAACTGGGTCAACCGGTCTTTCTGGGTGTCCTTCCAAATCTGGTAGACCTTCTCCGCACAGACGTTCACCTTGCTGCCCTCCACATCCGGCAGCAGGGGGTTGAGAAGCCGCTGATCCAATGCCAGCTTGCGGCCATCGTTGGTGATGAGGAGCATATTGTCCTGGGAGGCATCCACCGCCCCGCTGCGCACCGCGTCCGCCCGCTGCCCCAAGGCCTCCACCATTTCCTTTTGGATGTCGCTGGGCTTGCACACCACTGTCTCGTACCTGGCTTTTGGGACCGGGAGGTTCAGCATATCCGCCGTCTGGATGTCCGCCACTTCTTTGAACAGGGCCATCAGTTCGGGAAGGTTGTAGAAATTGGAAAACCGGGTCTTTTGCTGGAAACCTTGTCCTTCTGGTTTTAACTCCATAGAGGTCACAGTTTCCCCAAACTGGGAGGCCCAGGCGTCAAAGTGGGACAGTCCCAGTTCTTTCAGCAGGTTCCCCTGCAAGTACCGCTGCATGGTGTACAGCTCCGCCATGGAGTTGGAGACCGGGGTACCTGTGGCGAACACCACGCCCTTGCCCCCGGTGAACTCGTCCATGTACTGGCACTTCATATACAAGTCAGAGGCTTTCAAAGATTCTGTTTGGGAGATGCCTCCCACATTCCGCATCTTGGTGTAGAGGTAGAGGTTTTTGAACAGGTCCGCCTCATCGATGAACAGCCGGTCAACGCCCAATTCCTCGAAGGTGACCACATCGTCCTTGGTGCTCTGGTCGTGGAGCTTTTTCAGCTTGGCCTCCAGGCTCTTTTTGGATTTTTCCATCTGCTTGACGGTGAACCGGGAACCCTCCTGCTTTTTGGCGGCTTGTATGCCCGCCACCACCTCCGCGATCTGACGTTTCAGCATGGCCTGCTGCCGCTCTGTGGAGAGGGGGATTTTCTCAAACTGGCTGTGGCCTAGGATGATGCCATCGTAGTCCCCCGTGGCAATGCGGGCGCAGAACTTCTTGCGGCGCTGCTTTTCAAAGTCCTTCTTGGTGGCCACCAGGATATTAGCGCCGGGGTACAAGTCCAGAAAGTCTGAAGCGAAGTCCCCGATGATGTGGTTGGGCACCACAAACAGCGCTTTGCTGGAAAGCCCCAGCCGTTTGCTCTCCATGGCGGCGGCAATCATCTCGTAGGTCTTGCCGGCCCCCACCACATGGGCAAAGAGGGCATTTCCCCCGTAGATGGCCCGGGCCACGGCGTTCCGCTGGTGGGGCCGCAGGGTGATCTCCGGGTTCATCCCCGCAAACACCAGGTGGCTGCCGTCATATTCCCGGGGCCGGATGGCGTTAAACCTCTCGTTGTACAAGGTACACAGACGCTCCCGGCGGGTGGGGTCTGCCCACACCCATTCCTGGAACTTCTCTTTGATCTGGTCCTGCTTGTCCTGGGCGATGGCGGTCTCCTTCTTGTTGAGCACCCGCTGGTCTTTGCCGTTCTCATCTTGGACGGTATCGAAAACCCGCACATCTCGGAGGTTCAGGGTGTCCTCGATGAGCTTATAGGCGTTCACCCGCTTGGTGCCGTAGGTGCTGAACACCCGGATGCTGCTTTGATCCAGGCTTTTCTCGGAGACATTCCACTCCCCTGTCACGGGGGAGTACCGAACCCGAATGCGGCTCTTGTAATAGAACGGCGTTTGCAGCAGCTCGTGGGTGAACTGCTCCGCTACATCCTCGGGAATCCAGGCAGCTCCCAGGCGCACGCTGATTTCACCAGCGGTCAAGTCCTTGGGCTGCACCTTTTCCAGGGCCTCCACGTTTGTGGTATAGGTAGGGCTGGCTTCCGCCGCAGCCCGTGCCTGCCGCAGCTTTTCCCGCACGTTGCCGGAGAGGTACTCATCCGCCGTGACGTAGTGGGGTTTTCCATTGGTTTCCACTTCACCGGGGACGGGGAAAATGACGCCCCGCAGCTCTTCCGCCAGCTGCTCCTGGGTTTTCCCAGTGAGGGAACCCATATATTCCAAATCCACCCTGGCTTTCTCCCCCAGGGACACAGCCAGGGCTTCGGACGCCGTGTCCACATGGGTGACAACCCGGTAGGGCTGGATGGTGCGCTTGATGAACATATCGGCTTTCCGTTTTAGGCTGCCCTGTTCATCCAGCACCTCCAGGGAGCATAGAAGGGGGAAACTGCTGTCGGCGGAAAAAACAGAGGTGTTGGCCCGGCTGTTGAGCAGGCCGTACTGGGCGGTGAAGCTGTCGTACAGGCGGTTTAACTCCCGCTGGCCCGCTTGGACAGCCTCCTCCGAGCCGTTCTCCATTTGAACTTCGATTAGGTTCCGGGCGCAATCCCGCAGGGCGATCATGCCCCGGATGCGGTTTTCCGCCGTGACAGAGACCTCCACCGGAAACATCCGGCTGTTTTCCCGGTTCCACCGGAAACATCCGGCTGTTTTCCCGGTAGTACACCTGCCCATCTGCAATCGTGTAGCTGAAATTCTTCACTGTGGGGTCGGCAGGGATGGAGCGGTCTTCCTCCTCTTCCTCCCGTTCCTCGATTTCGTAGGGGGCGTATTGGGCATGGAGGTTTTTCACGGCTTTCGCCAGCAAGTCGGATAGGTCGGCATCCTCCAAAGGCTTGCAGGTGGTTTCCTTTTCATTGCCGTACATACTCCGGTCAAAGGCCATCTTTCCCAGCAGCATTTCTGGGTGATCCAGGAAATACTGGTTGACAGGCACCCCGTCCTCCGTCTGCCCCAGGTGCAGCCATTCCAGACCGGCATTCGGTTCGGGCATACTCACGTCCACCAGCTTCTCCCGTTTTTGGAGGAAGAGGATGTCTGTCGTGACCTGAGTCCCGGCGTTGGTGAGAAAGGCGTTGTTGGGCAGGCGGATGGCCCCGATGAGTTCCGCGCGTTCTGCAATGTATTTCCGCACGCTGGGGTTCTGCTTGTCCAAGGTACCTTTGCTGGAGATAAAGGCCACAATGCCGCCGGGCCGCACCTTATCCAAAGTTTTGGCGAAAAAATAATCGTGGATCAGGAAATGGTGCTTGTCGTACCGCTTGTCGTGGAGGGAATAGCTGCCGAAGGGCACGTTGCCGATGGCAAGGTCGAAAAAGCTGTCCGGCAGCTCTGTTTCCTCAAAGCCCTGCACCGCGATGCTGCTCTGCTGGTACAGCTGCTGGGCGATGCGCCCGGTGAGGGTATCCAGCTCCACGCCGTACAGGTTACTTTCGCTCATGCTCTCCGGCACCAGCCCAAAGAAGTTGCCAATGCCGCAGGAAGGCTCTAGAATGTTGCCGGTGCGGAATCCCATATTCTCCACCGCCTGATAGATGGCCTTGATGACGGCGGGCGAAGTGTAGTAGGCGTTTAGAGTGGTGGCCTTGGCAGCCTCGTATTCTTTGGGGGACAAAAGTTTTTGCAGCTGGGTAAATTCTTCCGCCCACTGGGGATTGTTCCCGTCGAATGCCTGGGGCAACCCGCCCCAGCCCACATACCGGGATAGGATCTCCTGTTCCTCCGGGGTGGCAAGCCTGCCTTCCGACTCAATCTTCCGCAAAGTTTGGATGGCGGCCACATTGTTGTGAAATTTGGTCTTGGCCCCGCCCTCCCCCAAGTGGTCATCTGTAATGCGGAAGTTGTGACGCTGTTCCGGGGGAATTTCCGGGTGCAGAGTCGTGAAGGTAATCCCCTCATGGCGGGGGCGTGTTGGCGGCGGTGGGAGGGATTCTCCTTTTTTGGGTTGTAAACTGGCCTGTTCTGGGCCGGTTAACGACTCCTCTGCGGCAGGGGCTTGTTTTGCCTGTTCCATGGCCCGTTCATCTGGAAAGTTCCCATAGACGCGCAGCCATCTGTTCTCCTGAAGGTCAAAAATACCAGCGCCATCGTATGCAAATCCGTCCTCACCTTCCATGGTGCCAGCCACATACTTCTGCGCCGCCTGTTCCGCCTCCGCCAGCGTTTGGTAATCCAGCCGTTCATCAAAGCCATTTTCAAAGTGGTGGTACACCACCACCTCATACAGCGGCTCCATGCGCTGGGCATAGCGGTCGATGTCCTCCAGGGTGAGCCATTCCGGCTTTTCCGGCAAAGCTGTATAGAGTTCCCGCATTTTGGCGATCTGTTCCCGCACGTTCCCAGCCCACAGGTGCTTTTCCGCCCGTCCGCCAGCGCCCAGGAAGTAGTCGCAGTCGGCTTTGAGGCGGCTGAGTAACTGGTAATTCCCTTCTGCGGCTTCTTCTCTTTGAGGCGGTTCCTGCACCCTGGGCGGCACGGTGAACACCGGCGCGTCCTGGGTGGCGGAAATCGTCATTTCCGAGGTATCCGCAATCCGCTTAATTTCCTCCCGCACCGCCTGGGGCATTTCCTCATCATAAATCGTTACCGTGCGATCCGGCGCGATGTGGGCAACCGTTTTGTAGTCCCCGTGTTCTTCCTCCAGCCGGTTCCAC
>CAJFEW010000084.1:0-404 GCA_904374805.1 uncultured Neglectibacter sp. | reverse complement strand
TCTGCAAAAAGCGTGAAGGTTCCCTGCCGGAAGGCGGTGAGGTTTTCAAACGCTTGCCGGCGCAGGTCATATCTCCTGTCATCCTGCGGGGTGGCCTCCAAAATAGGAACCATCATCTGATAGATTTCTTCCACACGGGCCGGGTCGTCAAGCTGCGGCTCGATGAGCTTCACCGCGTCCCAATAGTCAGAGCCAAAGGGATAGGGGTGGGGCTGCTCCTGGGGTACGTTCTCAAAGAAAGTGCGGATATTCCGGGCAAGCTGGTGCTTCTCATACTGCGGCATGGCGGCGCGATCCTCATCGGAGAGGAACCGCCCCTGGGCGATCATGGCGCTGACGCGCTTTTCCACGGCGGGCCATTTCAGCTCCACCTTGGCGTAGGGGGCGGTGATACTGCCGTGGCT
>CAJFEW010000083.1:3083-7756 GCA_904374805.1 uncultured Neglectibacter sp. | reverse complement strand
GAGGGCCAGCCCCGCCGGGTGGTGCTGGAGCTGGACGATGACTCCCAGGAGCCCCGGGAGGACTTTTTAGAGGACATGAGCCGCAGCGCGCAGGACGCCCTAGAGGGGCTGTCCTTGGGCTCCGCCGTGGTGGTGGAGGATGATGCTGCTGTGTCCCCCTCGCCCAAAGCGTCAGAAGCGCCGGTGGGAGCCAGCGACTACAACGACACGGACTACGGCCCCAACAATGACGGGGTCACCGATTACAACGACACGGACTACGGCCCCAATAACGACGGGGTCACCGATTACAACGACACGGACTACGGTCCCAACAACGACGGGGTCACCGATTACAACGATACGGACTACGGCCCAAGCAACGACGGGGTCACCGATTACAACGATACGGACTACGGTCCCAACAATGACGGTGTCACCGACTACAACGACACGGACTATGGCCCCACAACAATGACGGCGTCACCGACTACGACGACACGGACTATGGCCCTAACAATGACGGAGTCACTGACTACGCGCCCACTCCTGCCCCGGCCACACCCACCCCGGCGCCCGTCCAGCCCACACCCCCGCCGGTGGTGGACACAGACTACGGCTACGGCAGCGACGGGGTGACGGACTACACGCCTCCCACCCAGCCTCAGGCACCTTCTGGGGACTCCGGCTATGACGGCGGTTCCAACTACGGCGGCAATTCCAACTATGGAGGAAACAGCGGCTATGGGGATTCCGGGTACGATGACTGAGCCCCGGCTGCGCCACGAGGAAAAGCACCAGGTGAACCTGCGGGAAGCCCTGGTGCTTTCCCGGCGGCTGGAAAAGCTCTTTCCCCGGGACCCCCACGCAGGGCCGGAGGGCAGCTACCAGGTGGTGAGCCTGTATTACGACGATCCCTATGACACGGCCTTGCGGCAAAAGCTGGATGGGGTGGACCGCCGGGAGAAGTTCCGCCTGCGCTATTATGGAAAAGATCCGGACTTCTTCCAATTGGAAAAGAAATATAAAGTGAAGGGTCTGTGCGGCAAAAGGGCAGTGCGGCTCTCCAGGGAAGAGGGAGAGCGGCTGTTGAAAAGGGACTTTGCCTTTCTGTTATATAAGGAAGAGTTTCTGGCCCAGGAATTCTACACCAAGCTGCGCCGGGGGCTTTCCCCAAAAACTGTGGTGCGCTACGACCGGCAGGCCTTCCTGTATGGCCCGGGAAATGTGCGGATCACTCTGGATGGGAATCTCCGGGCAGGAACGCCGGAGCAATTCCTCGTCCCAGAAAGGCTTCTGCCCGCCCTGGAGGGGGTGACTGTGGTGGAAGTGAAATACGATGCCTTTTTGCCGGAGATTGTAAAGCTGGCGGTGCAGGTCCCCGACCGGCGGGGGGCGGCCTGTTCCAAATACGCCCTGTGCCGCCGCTATGATTGAGGAGGGTTTCCCATGACGTTTCGGGATATTTTCAAATCCAGCTTTCTGGAGAATATGGACAGCGTGCCCCTTTTGGACATGGGCATTGCCCTAGTTCTCTCCTTCTTGCTGGGGCTGTTTATCTTTGCCATTTACAAGCAGTGCTACGCCGGGGTCATGTATTCCCCCAGCTTTGGAGTGACACTGGTAGCTTTGTCTTTGATCACCACGTTGCTGATCTTGACGGTGGTGAGCAACATTGTGCTCTCTCTGGGCATGGTGGGCGCCCTGAGTATTGTCCGGTTCCGCACTGCCGTGAAGGAGCCCATGGACATCGCCTTTCTGTTTTGGGCCATCGCCGTGGGCATTGTGCTGGCGGCGGGGCTGCTGGTGCTGGCGGTGGGCGGCAGCCTGTTCATTGGGGTGGTGCTGCTGGCCTTCTCCAAGCGCAAAGGGCCGGAGACGCCCTACATTCTCCTGCTCCATTGCCAAGGGGAGCAGGCGGAAGAACGGGCCAGGGCTTTTGTGGCCTCCCAGGTAAAGCGCCTGAGCCTGAAAAGCAAAGCCGTGGAAAGCGGCCTGATTGAGCTGAATTATGAGGTGCGCCTGCAGGAGGGAAACTCCGCCTTTGTCAACGAGCTGGAGCGCATGGAAGGTGTCCACCGGGTGACGCTGGTTTCCTACAACGGGGACTACATGGGGTGAGGTATGGTTTGCAGCAAGCACATGGGAAAAATTGCCCTGGGGGCGGCCTTTTTGGCGGCGGCCCTGGTCCTTTTGCTGGGTCTGGCAGGCCGGGCCGGTGCGGTCCTCCCAGCGGGGGAGAACCCGGGGTATGTGTCCCGGCTGTTCGATAAAAGCCGGGTCCACACAGTGGACCTTCATGTGGAGGATTGGAACGCCTTTCTGGAAAGCGCTCTGGAGGAGGAGTATATTCCTGTCTCCGTGGAGATCGACGGGGAAACCTTCCGCCAGGTGGGCCTGCGGGCCAAGGGAAACAACTCCCTGCGGCTGACGGAGGAATACGGCCTTTCCCGCTACAGCTTGAAGCTGGAGTTTGACCACTACACAGACAGCAGCTATCACGGTCTGGATAAGCTGTCCTTGGACGCTTCCTTCCAAGACAACGGCTACCTGAAAACGTGGCTGGCCTTTGACATCATGGAGTTTCTCGGCGTGCCCACTCCGCTGCGCAGCTTTGTGTGGATGACGGTGAACGGCCAGCCCTGGGGGTTGTTTTTGGCCATTGAGGAGCCGGAGGAGTCCTTCGCCCGGCGGAATTTCGGAGCAGATCACGGCCAGCTCTACAAGCCGGACTACCGCTCCCTGGCGGAGGAGAACGCCGATATCCATCTGCGCTACACCACCGACGACCCTGCGGACTACCCGGGCATTTTCGAAAACGCCAAGCTGGATGCTTCCGCGGCAGATCAGCAGCGGCTGGTGGAATCCCTTCGCCTTTTAAACAGCGGGGAACAGCTGAAAGAAGCAGTGGATGTGGAACAGGTGCTTCGGTACTTTGTAGGCCAGGTGTTCGTTATGAACTGGGACAGCTATCTGGGACACACCGGCCACAATTACCTCCTCTACGAGGAAGAGGGGAAAATCTCCCTGCTGCCTTGGGATTACAACTTGGCCTTTGGCACCTACGCCTTGGGCATGACCAACCCCATTACGGATCCAAATGTATTGATAAACTATCCCATTCTCACGCCCGCCCCAGGGGAGTACATGACAAAGCGGCCCCTCTACCACCAGCTGATGCAGGTGGATGCCTACTATCTGCGGTACCAAGAGCTGTTTGGCTGGTTTCTTGCCGAATATGTGGAGAGCGGCGAGCTGTCCCTTGCCCTCTGGGAAGCCGCAGAGCTCATTGCCCCCTATGTGCAGGCCGACCCTACCGCCTTCTGCTCCTATGAGGATCACCGGCTGGCGGTGGAGACGTTGGAGGAAGTCTGCTTGCTCCGGGCCCAAAGCGCACGAGGGCAGCTGGAGGGCCGTTACCCCGCCACGTTGGCCCAGCAGGCCCAGCGCCCCGGGGAGGGGGTGGACGCCGCTCATCTGGACCTGCGGGACCTGGGCGATTTTGCGGACCTGGCATGGGCTGCTGACAGAGTGTCCCCTTTCTATGATGCAGGCTAGGTTTTCTTTTTCAGCGTGCACGGCCAAGCGCGGTGTGGGTATTAAACAGCGTAACACCCGACCGCAGACAGCAATAGGAAGTCGTGAACCTCTGGGTTGTCCGAAGGAAACAGCGTTCCTTATGGGGCGCTGTTTTGTGCGTCTGACCAACGATCGTGTGCAGCGCTTTTTCCTTGGACAGCACACCAGCTTCTCTCTGGAGCCAGATGGGGGGGAAGACCGGCCTCCCTGCAGTCCGAAATGCAGTGCCTTTTCTTGCTTTTGTGTCTACGGCTGCACAGGAAAACGACAGAGAACTTTAGGAACCTTGCTGCAGCGAGCGGCCTGGAGCGGAGAGCAGCTACCCCGCCACAGATGTGTGCAGAGGCTACAGCGCAATCTGTTGGAGAAGTCTTGTTATTTACGGAAAATAAAAAATAAACTCATCTACAAAAATCGACAAATCACGTCCTGGAGAGTATGGTAGAATACGGGTGGATTTGGTAAGGTTTTCCTGTGGACGAAGGGAGTTTTTTGTGGAAAAACGTAGTCTGCCCGGAGGAACCTGCCAGAAGTTCCAGCGGAGTATTCACCAACTGTGAGTCCCCGTTTGGATAGGGGTTCTAGGTCGAGACTCTCACCGAAAAATCCTTTTCCTTTGTATCCATTCGCGCCCACAACAGATCGTTCATTTCCAGGAGGTTGTCTAACCATGCAGACGAAAACACAGAACAGATTCTCTAAAAACTTGGAAGCATCCATTCCCCTTGCAAACTATGACATCTTCGAGGACGGTGACCTCCTGGTCAACCGGTTATACTACGCGGCTCCAGAGTTCAAAGAAGGCCGGTTTTCTTGTTCTTTTTTCTATGAGGACAACACATACCACAAAGAACCCAGCGGAGATATAACGCTGCTCCACTCGGAGTATGGGGACGCCACGCTGCTCACCGAAGATCCCAGCGTGCCAGAGCTGTCCGCTGCAGAATGACCCGCCACTGCTTTTCCATGCCCTTGCGAAAGAAGGGAAAACCGGCAGAAACTTGGTTTCTGCCGGTTTCAGCTTGTCGAAAAAGTCTCATAGGAGGGCAGCCGGCCGCAGAAGCGGGGCCTTCGGCCCCTGTCTGCTGACTTTTTTGTCGCTGAGTGTCCCTTAA
>CAJFEW010000083.1:0-3016 GCA_904374805.1 uncultured Neglectibacter sp. | reverse complement strand
TACGTCCCGGTGGGACGTTGCCCAACAGCCGACCGAGCCGGCAGGCGAGAAGATCAAAAACTTTTATGTTTGCTTTCTTTCTCTTTTTCGACAGTCCCAAACCGGCAGAAACTTGGTTTCTGCCGGTTTCAGAGTATTCTCTAACTTTTGGGGTTCACTTCAGCCTTTTCGTGGGCCTGTTTCTGCTTTTATTGAAGGAAAGGAGCGTTGGATATGGCTCAGATGGTCTTTTCCTGGACTCAGAGGGGCGAAATTTGCGCAAGTTTCTATTGTGAACCGGCCAATCATGTGGAATATTGTTTTTTCAAGTGAAAAACGAATTTTGGCTTGACTAACGAACTAATGTTTGCTATAATTTGGACACAAACAGAATTTTGTAGCAAAAGGAGGGACAAAGATGATATGTTTTAGTCGAAATGACCTGGAACGGATTGGGAAAAAAGTCACTGTGGCATACATGCGTTCCCGTGAAGTTTCAGAGGATGACGTGTACCAAGTTGACCCAGAGCAAGTGGCGCAAGACCTGTTTCACCTTTCCCTTGCGCACTTCCACCTCTCTTCCGACCGGACTGTCCTGGGAATGACGTCCCCGGATGAATACTGGGTGGAGGTGTTCGATGAGCACATGGAAAGCAAGTTTTGCTGCTTGGATGGAAAGACCATCCTCATTGAGCAAGACCTGCTTTCTGAAACAGTACCCCTTGGAAGGTACAACTTTACGGTCATGCATGAGGTTGCCCATCAGATCTTGTTTTATTATTCGGCTCGTGAGGGACAGAAAGTCAAGTTCCGGCAATATCCCTCCTGTGAGAGAGATTGGATGGAATGGCAAGCGGACACGCTGGCAGCGGCCTTACTGATGCCGGAGCGGCTGGTCAGAAAGGCGATGGCGTATGTGGCCCTCCCTCCAAAAATCCGGCTTTTGGATTCCCTCCTTTGTCCCGAGGAATATACAAAATTCCGGGATGCAGCGGCAATTTTGGGAGTTTCCAAAACGGCTCTGGCGATCCGGATGAAGCAGTTGGGATTGTTGGAACACAGTGATCTGTTTTACCCTGGAAAAATCATGGACATTTTTTGGGAGGAGGGGGATACATGGAGCAACAAATTCGCATCATAGTCAAATGTACTGCCTGTGGGTGGCGGCTGATGGACAAAGTTACATCCACAGCGGGAATAATTAAAATTAAGTGTCCTCACTGCCATCAGGTGGTCACAGTTGACCTGTCTCTGCGCAGGGGCAGACCCCTGTATTGAGCGGTATGGTAATGTTACATTGTTTTCTAGGTAGCCGATAACCAAATAAGGCCTCGTACCGAGCAACGGGTCCGCGGGAAACCGTGAGTCACCAAATGGCCGGACGTGGAGAAGAAACTCTCTAGTTTGAGTTTTCTTCCCATGTCCGGCCTTTTTTGTTGTTCCGGCTCCAGAAATGGAGCAAGAGATGGCCTTATATCAGTGGCAGGAAGCGCTCTGCCGGTATCCCTGACCTTCCGATTTTTCTCCCACAGAAAAAATCGGAAAGGAGCCAGCGGCATGAAGCGCGCTTATCATTTTGTCAACGAAACCGTAGAAATCGAAGTTGAGGAAAAATGGGACCAAGTTCTAAAGGAACTGGACCGTTTGGAGTATAACAACAACCACAGGGAAACACGGAGGCATTCCTCCTTGGATGACCCCGATGGAAAAGGCAGCCGCATCCCCAGTGAGAAGAATCTGGAGGAAGAGGTGGAGCGCCGGGAGGAAATTGTGATGCTAAAGCGTGCAGTAGCCACTCTGGGACAAGCACAGAAGGATTTGCTGCGGAGAGTGTATTACCTAGAGGAAAAGCAATCGGAAATCGCTAAGGCAGAGGGGGTGCAGCGTACCGCAATATCTGGCCGGTTGCAGCGGATATATACGCAGTTGAAAAAGTTTTTTGAAAAAACTGAAAAAAGGCCATGAACAATGGGCTTTCCCGTGGCTTATAGATAGAAGGGCTTTTTCGGAGGACTTCCCCACCGGAAAGTCTTTCCCTGAACCTTGACAACCGAATACGCACTTCATCCAGTCCATTCCCACTGCGAGGTGAGGAGCCAAAGCCAATCCAGAAGTTCCGCCAAGATCTCTCCAAGGGGGAGGGAGCGAGAAGGATGTTCTGGAGCTGCCGGGCGGCACCCGGCAGGGCGATGATCCGCAGTGTGGGACAATGATACTTCTGCCCAGCCATAGGCCGAGCGTTGAAACCGGGGGATTCCCGGTGAGCCGTCACACCCCATGGGGGCAGCCGGAAGGAAATTCCGGGGGACGTCAAGTGGAACACTCCACCTCTGATTCCCATGGAGCTGGGCAAGCCCCCAGCCGCTGCGATGATTTCCCTTCACAGCCCGGGTCGCCGGGGGCAAATAGGGCTGTGTTCTCATAAAAAGGTTTCACCCGCTGGGAGAGGTCTATGCTTTCACAGCACTTCGCTAGAATTTGCCCAGCGGGTGAGGCCCCTACATATCTGCTCCACAGCAAAAAATCTATCAAGGAGGACAAGCCTATGCGCGCCCGTGATTCTCCCATTTGCATTTTCTTTCTTTTGAAAAAGGGGATGCAGGACAAAAAGGCAATCGGATTGCCAATTCTGTCTACCAACAAACGAACAGGAGGAAAGGCTATCATGATACGAACAAAGAGAATCCTTGCTCTATTCCTGGCAGTGGTGCTGATATTCAGCGCGCTGCCTTTTTCTGTTTCTGCTGACGAACTCCCTGGTGAACTCTCTACGGAAAGCACCGTAGAGAGCCAGCCGGAAGAAACCCCGGCAGAGGATTCCACACCCAGCGACGGGGAAACCGCAGAAAGCTCTCCGTCTGAAAACGGCAGTATCACCATCTCGGACAGCTCCGGGGACGTTCCCGTGCTTTACGCCCAAGACCCCTTCAACACGGTAAAATCCGAGGTAGAGGGCGGCACCAACTACATGATCAGTGTAGGTGTTACCCGGGAAAGTATTGTCCGGGAGCTGGAGGCCCACGAAAATGATGACTTC
>CAJFEW010000082.1 GCA_904374805.1 uncultured Neglectibacter sp. | reverse complement strand
GAATCAGCGGCACGCAGAGGAACAGCACCAACGCCGCCGGGAAGTTCACAAAGCTGAGCACGCCAAACAGCGTCAGGGGCGCCAGCATGGCGTAAAAGAGTTGGGGCAGGTAAGAGCCGAAATATGTCTCCAGCTGGTCCACGCCCTCCACAGCCACCTGTACCACCTCCGAGGTGTTCACCCGCTCTTGGTAAGAGGCCCCCAGGCCCAGCAGCTTTTTGTAGATTTTCCCCCGCAGCGTGCGCTTTAGGAGAGCAAGGTGCATACAGCCCGCACCGCCACAGCCACCACAGCATCGAACAGGATTTCCACCGTCATCTCTGCTGTCAGCTTCCCTTGGGGAAGGGCAGCTACCAACGCAGTAAGGGCAGCCATCAGCCGAATGTTCGCCAGCAGGGAGACCCACTGGCACAGCACGTTCCCCGCGATGTATTTCCTGCTTTCGGACACCGCCCGCACAAGCCGTTTGTTCAGCATTCCATCCATCCTCTCTCTGTGCTCTCTGGAAAATAGTCGCAACTAACTGGTAGTTGAGACTAACTGCTCCTTGGAAAAAAGAGGCCGCCTTGGATTAGTGGCCTCTAACAGCTTGTGTAAGTATACCTGGTTTTTCAGAAAAAGTCAACCGTCCTGGAGCTTTGCCGGACAACCCATCGATTTGGCAAGTTTTTTCTCTATACAAACGGAGTAGATTTTTACGATGCAAGCTCTGAGTGACATGTATGCTGCTTCAGCTGCTAGGAAACTCTGGCCGCGACTTCTTGGACCTCCCGTTCTTTTGCCCGGCGCAGAACCGCCTCCACCATCTTCCATAATCGAAATTCGCTCATTAAGTATCCCCTGGGTGACAGGAACCCACAACTCTATGTCCATTCGGCTTGGATAGGCGGATTTTTTCCCTCCTGCCTTTCTTTGATTTGCTTCCATGATCCAGACATGGTACAATGAAAGCAGAAGACAAACTTTCCATGAAAGGAGCGCAGAACCATGGACCAAAAAGCCTACCTGGCCATCGATTTGAAGTCGTTCTACGCTTCTGTGGAGTGCATGGAGCGGGGCCTGGACCCCATGACCACCAACCTGGTGGTGGCAGACAAGTCCCGCACGGAGAAGACCATCTGCCTGGCAGTCTCCCCCTCCTTGAAGGCCTACGGCGTCTCCGGCCGGGCCCGGCTGTTTGAAGTGGTCCAGCGGGTGGAGCAGGTCAACCGGGAGCGCCAGTGGAAGGCCCCAGGCAGGAAGCTCACCACTTCCTCCTGGGACGATACCCAGGTGCAAGCCCGTCCCGATGTGGCCTTGGATTACCTAGTGGCCCCACCCCGGATGGCCCTGTACATGGAGTACAGCTCCCGCATCTACCAGGTGTACCTGAAGTACGTGGCGCCGGAGGACATCCACGTCTACTCCATCGATGAGGTGTTCATCGACGTAACCGCCTACCTGAAAACCTACAACCTCACGCCAAAAGAGCTGGCGGTACAGATGATTCTGGACGTGCAGCGCACCGTGGGCATCACTGCCGCCGCAGGCATCGGCACCAACTTGTACTTGGCCAAGGTGGCCATGGACATCACCGCCAAGCACATCCCGGCGGACGAAAACGGCGTGCGCATTGCGGAGCTGGACGAGATGAGCTACCGCCGCACTCTGTGGAGCCACCGGCCCCTCACAGACTTCTGGCGGGTGGGTCCCGGCACCGCCAAAAAGCTGGAGGCCCACGGCATGTACACCATGGGGGACGTTGCCCGGTGTTCCCTGGGAAAACCGGGAGCCCTTCGCAGCGAGGACCTGCTCTACAAGCTCTTTGGCGTTAACGCGGAGCTGCTCATCGACCACGCCTGGGGCTGGGAGCCCTGCACCATCTCCGCCATCAAAGCCTATAAGCCGGAGTCCAACAGCATCGGCTCGGGCCAGGTGCTCCAGTGCGCCTACCCCTTTGAAAAGGCCCGCATTGTTCTGCGGGAGATGGCGGACCAGCTGGCCCTGGACTTGGTGGAGAAGAACCTGGTCACCAAGCAGCTGGTGCTCACTGTGGGCTACGACCGGGAGAGCTTGGAGCGCCCGGAGATTGACTACACCGGCGAAGTCGCCACGGACCGGTACGGCCGCTCCGTCCCCAAACACGCCCACGGCACAGAAAACCTGGAACGGTACACCTCTTCTTCCAAGCGGCTGGTGGACGCCGCCACTGCCCTGTACCAGCGGGTGGTCAATCCCAAACTGCTGGTGCGGCGGATGTACCTCACCGCCACCCATGTGCTGGACGCCCAGGACGCTCCCGACCCCGCCGTCCTGGAGCAGCTGGACCTGTTCACCGACTACCAGGCGGTGGAGCAGGCCCGGGCCCAAGAGGATGCGGAGCTGGAGCGGGAGCACCAGCGCCAGAAGGCGGTGCTGGAAATCAAGAAGAAGTTTGGCAAGAACGCCATTTTGAAAGGCATCAGCTTCACAGAAGGCGCCACCGCCCGGGAGCGCAACGGCCAGATCGGAGGGCATAAGGCATGAACGGTCCCTATGACGACATCATCCACTTGCCTCACCCCACATCTAAAAAGCATCCCCGGATGTCTATGGAAGAGCGTGCCGCCCAATTTTCTCCTTTCGCCGCCCTGACGGGCTTTGGCGGCGTGATCCAGGAGACGGGCCGCCTGACGGACCGCCGGGTAGAGCTGGGGGAGAGCGACCGGGCGGAGCTGGAGCGCACCCTCAACTTCCTGGACTCCCAGGAAGAGGAGCACCCCCTGGTGCAGGTGACGTATTTCCTGCCGGATGCACGGAAAGAGGGCGGGTCCTATGTCACCGTCACCGGCCATCTGAAGCGGATTGACCAGGTGGGGGGAGTGCTGCTCTTACAGAAGAGCAGCCCTATTCCCATTCGAGACATGCTGCACATCGAAGCGATCCCCTTTCTTTCAGAGGAAATTTAACAACTGCTACAAGGATTTGAATCCCTTGTGGAGACCCTGTATGGCTGCCTGCTGTGCAGGGCTTTTTCTTATGTCTGCTTCCGATACTCCCCCGGCGTCATACCGGTGGCTTTTTTGAACACGGACTGGAAATAGGCTTGGCTGGAAAATCCCAGACCAGCGGCGATCTCGCTGAGGCTGGCATCGGAATAGCGCAGCAGGCGTTTGGCCTCTTGCAGGCGCAGGTAGCTTTGGTATTCCCCCAAACTCTGTCCCATTTCCTCTCGGAAGCGCCGGGTGAGCCAGGCCCGGCTTTTTCCCACAAGTCCCGCGGCCTCGTCAATGCCCACCCCGGTGGGATGGGTGCGGAGGAATTTCACACACTGGGCGATTTTCGGGGACAAATTCCCCGGCAGCTTCTCTCGAGCCACTCGCTGGGTTAAGTCCAGCAGCATAGCGAGTTATTGGGTACAGCAACTTCAGACAGACAACATAAAGGGCAAATCCGTGGTGTTCCTGCGGATTTGCCCGTTTTGTTTGCATGTTTTCCGGCGCCACGCAGATTCGCGCGCGCCCTTATAGAATGGGGGGAACGTGAGGAAGGCTTAGCCGGTCAAGGTTTTTCCGCCGGTTTCGGACCTTTGGAAGGACCGGAGTTTCCCGGGAACACAATCACGTTGCTGGGCTTTGCTGGCGTTTCCTTTGGTTGGGAGCGAAAGACAAGGGCCCTGATGCACAGCACGGCCAGCAGCCCCGCCGAGAACCCGGCGAATTCCACCCACATGTGGGGAAGCTGGGGGGAGCTCTGCATGGTTTCGGTGCAGGCAGCCCATACTAATCCCGCCGCCCACAGGTGGAGCACCGGGTGGAGCTTGACCTTCCGGAAAGCGATCAGCAGCCCGGCGGAGAGGCTGCCCAAACAGGCAAAGGCCCCGGAGGAGGCAAGGGCTTGGGCCCAGTAGGCTCGTTGGGCCGAGTCAGGGAACAGTTCCCGCAGAAAGCCAGGCAGCGCCTCTGCAGGCGCCTCCGAAGAACCGGCAGGGCCCGCCAGGGAATTTCCCGAAATGCAGCACCAGTTGCACACCACCAGGATCGCCAGAATGGCGGCTGCGTCTTTCCTCTTTTTGGACATGCCCGCGTCCTCCCTTGCATGTAGTATCCGCAGTATACCACAGGGGAGAGGCCGGAAAAGGGGAATTTTGCAAGCCGGCGCAGAGTTCTTTTTACACATGCCTCGATTCCATGTACAATAAGTCAAATTCATAAAGGAGGTCGTCACATTATGGAAAAAAGATTGCTATCGCCTGCGCGCCTCCTGGAGTTTGCCCGCAAGCTCCAGGAGGATGAGCGCTCGTCCGCCACCATTGAAAACTACCTGCGCCACATCCGGGCGTTTGCCGTGTGGGCAGGGGGCAGGCCTGTCACCAAAGAGCTGACCGCTGCCTGGAAAGAACACCTGACCGGCGAAGCCTACTGCTCCGGTTCCGTCAACACCATGCTGGTCTCTCTCAACCGGTTTCTGGGGTTTCTGGGATGGGGGGATTGCGCAGTCAAAACCCTGCGCGTCCAGCGGCGGCTGTTTCGAGAGGACAGCAAAGAGCTGACACGGGCGGAATACGAGCGCTTGGTGGCCGCCGCCCAGGCCAGTGGGCGGGAACGGCTGGTCCTTCTTTTGGAGACCATCTGCTCCACCGGCATCCGGGTCTCGGAGGTGAAATATATCACCGTGGAGGCGCTGCGGCAGGGCAAGGCAGAGATCTCCCTGAAAGGGAAAATTCGCACCATCCTGTTGCCGGGCAAGCTGTGCCGGAAGCTGCTCAAGTACGCCAAGAAACAAAAAACCGTCTCTGGAGAGGTGTTCCTCACCAGAAACGGGAAAGGGATTTCGCGAAAACAAATTTGGGCGGAGATGAAGTCCATCTGCGCCAGAGCCAAGGTGGCGGTTACAAAGGTGTTCCCCCACAATCTGCGGCACCTCTTATCATGTGGGTGTGGTGGCCAAGTACGCCTTTGAGCGGCTGCTGAAAATCCCCCTGGAGGTGGACGTGGCCAGCGAGTTCCGCTACCGCGACCCCATTTTGGACGACAAG
>CAJFEW010000081.1 GCA_904374805.1 uncultured Neglectibacter sp. | reverse complement strand
ACGGCGGATGAGGTGGTTCTTCAGGTACAAATAGTTTTCGATGATGCCGTTGTGCACCACAGCGAACAATCCCCCGTCGCTGACCTGGGGGTGGGAGTTGACGTCCGAAGGAGCCCCATGGGTGGCCCACCGGGTGTGGCCGATGCCCACGGTGCCGGGCAGCTCTTTGCCGCCCTGGAGGATGCCGTCCAGCACGCTCAAACGCCCCTTGGACTTCACCACATGGACGCCCGTGTCGTTGTACACCGCCACGCCCGCGGAGTCATAGCCTCGGTACTCCAATTTCTGCAGGCCATTGAGCAAAATGGGCGCCGCCTGCTCCTCGCCGATATATCCTACAATGCCGCACATACGATCTGCTCCTTTCTCCTCCGGCAGGGCCAGAGGTTGCGCACGTTACAGCCTACACACTAAGCATAGGGTATTTAGGAAAAAATATGCGGCGGCCTGAAAAAGGGCCGCCGCCGCTGTTTCAGCGATAGATCATGTCGTCCCGAGCGGGACCGTTGGAGACCATGGTCACCGGGACACCGATGGCCTTCTCCGCGAACTCCACATACTTCCGGGCGTTCTCCGGCAAGTCTTCGTACTTTTTAATGCCGCCGATGTCGCACTTCCAGCCGGGCAGCACTTCCAAAATGGGCTTGCAGCGCTTCAGCTGAGAGGTGGGCGGGAAGGTGTCGATCCGCTTGCCGTCCAGCTCATAGGCCACACACACGGGGATCTCGTCCAGGTAGCCCAGGGCGTCCAGCACGGTGAAAGCCACAGAGGTAGCCCCCTGGACCATACAGCCGTAGCGGGCGGCAACCAAGTCCAGCCAGCCCATACGGCGAGGCCGTCCGGTGGTGGCGCCGTACTCGCCGCCGTCGCCACCGCGCCGCCGCAGTTCCTCGGCCTCGTCGCCAAAGATCTCGCTGACAAACTCCCCGGCGCCCACAGCGCTGGAGTAGGCCTTTACCACCGTGACAATCTCCTGAATGGCATAGGGCGGAATGCCGCCGGCGCCTACAGCGCCGTACCCCGCCAAGGGAGAGGAGGAGGTGACCATGGGATAGATGCCCAAGTCCGGATCTTTCAAAGAGCCCAGCTGGCCCTCCAGCAGGATGGTCTTGCCTTCCTTAACCGCATTGTGGAGCAGCGTGGTGGTGTCCGCCACATAGGGGGCCAGGGCCTCCTTATACTCCATGAGCTTCTGGTAGATCTCTTCCCGATCCAAAGGCTTCTGGTGGTAGAGCTCTGTATAGAGCACATTTTTCAGGCCCAGCACATGGTCAATACGCTCCATAATGGCGTCCTTGTCGTCGAACAGGTCGCTGATCTGGAACCCGATCTTGGCGTATTTATCCGAATAGAAGGGCGCAATGCCAGACTTGGTGGAGCCAAAGGACTTGGCGGCCAGACGGGCCTCTTCCATGCCGTCCAGTTCCTTGTGGTAGGGCATGACCACCTGGCACCGGTCGGAGACCAGCAGTTTGGGAGCGGGTACACCCCGATCCACCACAGACTGCACCTCCTGGATGAAATTCTCCACAGACAGGGCCACGCCGTTGCCGATGATGTTCACAATGTTCTGCCGGAACACGCCGGAGGGCAGCTGGTGCAGGGCAAACTTGCCATACTGGTTGATAATGGTGTGCCCGGCGTTGCTGCCTCCCTGAAACCGCACCACAATGTCGGAATCTTCCGCCAGCACATCGGTGATTTTGCCCTTGCCTTCGTCGCCCCAGCAGGCGCCTACAATTGCTTTGACCATAATATCTTCAAGCCTTTCTTTGAGTTTTGCAGGGCAGCCCTAACGCACGCCCCATCTATACCTTGCAGGGAAACTTACACGGAGATCTCCGCTTTTTCCTCCGCTACATCTTGATACCGTTCCAACACCGGGCCTACCACTTCGGTCAGGAATTCCGTGGTCTGCTCCGGGGCCCGGCCCACATACTTCTCCGGCTTTACAATGTCGTGCAGCTCCTCTAAGGTGACGCCGAAAATAGAATCTCCCGCAATACGGGCAAGCAGGTCGTTTTCCCCGCCCTGCTCCTTGACCACCCGGGCCGCCTCCATGGAGTGCACCCGGACGCGCTCGTGGAGCTCCTGCCGGTTGCCGCCCCGCTTGACAGCGTCCATCATAATGTTCTCCGTGGCCATGAAGGGAAGCTCCCGCAGCATGTGCTGGTGGATCAACTTGGGGTACACCACCAGGCCGTCCGCCACGTTGTTGTACAAATTCAAGATGCCATCCACCGCCAAGAAGGCTTCCGGAACGCTGATGCGCTTGTTGGCGGAGTCGTCCAAAGTGCGCTCGAACCACTGGGCAGCCATGGTCATGGCGGGGTTTACCGCGTCGGCGATCACGTACCGGGCCAGAGAGGCAATCCGCTCGCTGCGCATAGGGTTGCGCTTGTACGCCATGGCAGAGGACCCGATCTGGTTTTTCTCAAAGGGTTCCTCCACCTCTTTCAAATGCTGCAGCAGCCGGATATCGTTGGAGAACTTGGCAGCGCTTTGGGCGATGCCGGAGAGGAGATTCAGCATCTGGCTGTCCAGTTTGCGGGAGTAGGTCTGGCCGGAGACGGGGAAGCACTTGTCATATCCCATCTTCTGGGCTATTTTTTCGTCCAGCTGGCGGCACTTCTCGTGGTCCCCTTCAAACAGTTCCAAGAAGCTGGCCTGGGTGCCGGTGGTGCCTTTGCAGCCCAGGAGTTTTGCCTTGGAGAGCTGGTACTCCACATCCTCCAAATCCATCAGCAGGTCCTGGATCCACAGGGTGGCCCGTTTGCCCACGGTGGTGGGCTGAGCCGGCTGGAAGTGGGTGAAAGCCAGGGTGGGCAGATCCTTATAGGTCTGGGCAAAGTGGGACAGCACCCGGATGACACCCACAATCTTGTTGCGAATGAGTTTGAGGGCCTCGGTCATGATGATGATGTCCGTATTGTCCCCCACGTAGCAGGAGGTGGCGCCCCAGTGGATGATGCCCGCAGCCTTAGGGCACTGCTGGCCATAGGCGTACACATGGCTCATCACATCGTGGCGGACCACCTTTTCCCGCTCCTGGGCCACTTCGTAGTTGATGTCGTCGGCGTGCTGCTGCAGCTCTGCAATCTGCTCATCTGTAACGGGCAGCCCCAGCTCCTGCTCCGCTTGAGCCAGAGCAATCCAAAGCTTCCGCCAGGTGCGGAACTTCATGTCCGGGGAAAAAAGGTATTTCATTTCCTTGTCCGCGTAGCGGGCGGACAAGGGGGATTCGTACACGTCTCGCGCCATGTCTGCGACCAAACCTTTCTTTTTTAGAATAAAAACACAAGAGAGTCCCCGGGGATGGGTCCAAGGCCCTCCCCGCGGGACCCCCGCTGTACTGCCTTATTGTGGAAACCCTAACCGGCGCCTCATGTTCCCATAGGCCTCTTGCGCGCCGCCCAGGTCTTGAACCAAACGGTCCTTGTCCAATTTTTCATGGGTTTCACTGTCCCAGAGGCGGCAAGTGTCCAGGGAAATTTCATCCGCCACCAAAAGGGAACCCTCGGGTGTTCTGCCAAACTCCAGCTTAAAATCGATCAAATCCACCTGCACGGACGCAAAAAATTCCCGCAGGATCTGGTTGGCCTGCAAGCTCAGCCGGGCCATGTGCTCCAGCTCCTCCTGGGCGGCCACATGCAGGGCGGAAATATGGGAGGCATTGACCATAGGATCCCCCAGCTGGTCGTTTTTGTAGCGGAACTCCAGCACAGGCTGCTCCAGCACCGTTCCCTCGGGGAATCCCAAACGCTTGGAAAGGCTGCCGGCAGCCACATTGCGCACAATGACCTCCAGGGGAATCATCTCCACCTTTTTCACAACCGTCTCCCGGTCGCTCCATTCCTGCACAAAGTGGGTGGGGATCCCCTGGGCTTCCAGCAGCTGAAACAGCCGGTTGGACAGGCGGTTGCTAAGTGTGCCTTTGCCCACCACAATCCCCCGCTGCAGCCCGTTGCGCGCAGTGACATCGTCCTTATACGAGACAATGTACACCTGGGGGTCCGTGGTGCGGTACACCTTCTTCGCCTTACCTTCGTACAACAGCTCTTTCTTTTGCATGGATGAAGACCTCCGTCCCGCCTGCAAGGCGGCCACCAAACGCCTGTCTGCATCAAGCAGCCTCATACATTTCAATTTTAGTAAAAAATCGTCCCAATGTCAATCTTTTCCCAAAAGATTTTCCCCGCCCCAGGGGCGCCGGCCTTTTGCCCTGCCAATGCCCGGAAATCCGCAAAAAGAATTTTACAAATTTTTTCTTGTAAAATCCGCCGGTTTATGGTAAGATAGCTCTGTAATTTTGCAAGAATACCAAATCCAACTTGCAGTATGGAGGGAAATTTACTATGTCTTATGTCAGCGAGCAGTTGGAATTGCTCAAAAAGAAGAATCCCGGCGAGCCGGAATTCATCCAGGCTGCCACAGAGGTGCTCACCTCTCTGGAGCCCGTCATTCAGCAGAACCCCCAGTATGAGGCTGCCGGCATTCTGGAGCGCATTGTGGAGCCCGAGCGCCAGATTATGTTCCGGGTGCCTTGGGTGGACGACAACGGCAAGGTACAGGTGAACCGGGGCTTCCGCGTACAGTTCAACTCTGCCATTGGCCCCTACAAGGGCGGCCTGCGCCTGCATCCCTCTGTGAATCTGGGCATCATCAAGTTTCTGGGCTTTGAACAAATTTTCAAGAACAGCCTGACCGGCCTGCCCATCGGCGGCGGCAAGGGCGGCTCTGACTTTGACCCCAAGGGCAAGTCCGATCGGGAAGTGATGGCTTTCTGCCAGAGCTTCATGACCGAACTGTTCCGCCACATCGGCCCCGACACCGACGTGCCCGCCGGCGACATCGGCACCGGCGCCCGTGAGATCGGCTATATGTTTGGCCAGTACAAGCGCATCCGCAACGCCTTTGAAGGCGTGCTCACCGGC
>CAJFEW010000080.1 GCA_904374805.1 uncultured Neglectibacter sp. | reverse complement strand
AGCTTCCAGAAGGTTTACTCGCCTGAGTCTCTCTTCCGTTGCTTTTCACTTTTTTGAGCTCTCTCTCGAGCGCTCAGATATAATACCACACCGCTCCCCATTTGTCAACGCTTTTTTTCATTTTTTTTGCGTTTTTTTCAAGTTCTTTTTTCCTCCCCTTTTCTTCTCCTTTTCCTCCTCTCTTCTGTGCTTGTTCCTCTTTCCTAAGGCTCCCTACAGCGTCAAACTTTACCGGGCATTTCTCTCTATCTTCTCGGGGCATGGTAGGCATAGAGACCCTGTTCCTTTCTATATAGTAGTACAGAGACTCTCCGGAAGGATCAGCAAACCTTTACCTTGCTCCCAAAGAAAGTGGACCAATCGCCAGGCGCGCTTTCCTGGGCTATGGCTGTCTCTGGCAAGGCTTTCCTTTTTCTTCTCTGGAGTCTCTGAAAAAGGAGGGATGTTCTATGAACCGGGAAATCTGCAAAGCTTTTTGGACAGGCCTTTGGCGGGTGTTGGTGGTGGTGCTCTGTAACTGGATGATCTACCTCATGCTCTCTTCCCCTTTTTCCGCTTCCTGAACGAAGACAACAGAGAAAACAAACAAAGGGCCTGCCGAAGCAAGCCCTTTTCTCTGGGATTCGGTTTTCTGTCAATCCTGGTCTACCGCCCAGCCGCCGGCCCGTTGAATGGCCCGCTTGCGGATGACAATAAAGCACACCACTTCGATCAGCGCCGTCACGGCCCAGGTCACCGGGTAGGATAGGAACAGTATAAAGAAAGTGGGTTCCCAGGCAAAGACCGTGTAAATCCACACCACACGCAGCACGCACACGCCGAAGATGGACACCACCATAGGCGTCATAGAGGAGCCCAGGCCCCGCATAGCGCCCACCAGCACGTTCATAATGCCGCAAATGGCGTAAGGCGTGCACACCAGGAGCATCCGCTCCAACCCGTAGGAAATAACCGCCGGGTCGGTGGAATAGACCTGCAGCAGCCAGGGTCCCAGCAAATAGGCGCCAATGCCCAGCACCAGGCCCACGCCGGTCACCAAAAACAGGTTGTACCACACCACTTTGGTGATGCGGTGAAACTTCTTGGCCCCAAAGTTCTGGCCGGTAAAGCTCAGGGTAGATTGGGTAAAGGCGTCCATGGCCGTCCACACAAAGCCCTCGATATTGCCGCCGGCTGTAGAACCGGCCATGGCAATGGAACCGAAGGAGTTGATGGAGGATTGAATCAACACGTTGGAAATGGAGAAGGTGGCGCTCTGAATGCCGGCGGGAATGCCGATCTTTGTCATCTGCAGCAGCTTGTCCCCGTAGATCCGCAGCTTTTTTAAATCCACCCGGTACACGGTGTCGCTGCGCACCAAGCACACCAGCACCAACACCGAGGAAATGCACTGGGAGATCACCGTGGGGATAGCCACCCCTTCCACGCCCATGTGGAACACAATCACAAAGAACAGGTTTAAGATCACATTGACCACGCCGGCAATGAACAGGAAGTACAGGGGCCGCTGGGTGTCCCCCACCGCCCGAAGAATGGCGGAGCCGAAGTTGTACAGCATCATGACAGGCATGCCTACAAAGTAGATGCGCATGTACAGCACCGCCTGGTCAATCACGTCCGCAGGGGTGCCCATCAGCTCCAGCAGGGGCCGGGAGAGCCCAATGCCCACAAAGATCAGGATGAAACCGCAGGCCAAGCTCACCAGCACAGCGGTGTGCACGGTCTCCTGCAGGTCCTTCTGCTGGCCGGCCCCGTAATACCGGGCCACCAACACGTTGACTCCAATGGACAACCCAATGAACAGGTTGACAATCAAATTGATCAAAGCGCTGGTGGAGCCCACCGCCGCCAAGGCCTGGGGCCCCACAAACTGCCCCACCACCACAATGTCGGCAGCGTTGAACAGCAGCTGCAGAATGCCGGAAAGGGCCAGGGGGATGGCAAAGCGGATGATCTTGCCCACCAGGGGGCCGCTTGTCATGTCGATCTCATAGGAGCTCCGGTGAACGCCGGGGCGAAAGGGGAGTTTCACAGTTCTCAATCCTCCATACCAGTTTTTCCGAAAGAACCCCGGATGCTTCTGGAGGGAAACGGCCGGGGTCTTTCACAGCAAACAAACAGCTTCTATTATATTACTTCCCTTCCCCGCTTGCAAGCTGTTGTTTCTTCGCCAGGTGCTTGCGCACAAAGAAGAAGCACAGCACATCGCACAGGGCCGCCAATCCCCACGTGATGGGATAGGAGATGTAAATGACCTCCAGCGTAGGAAGCAGGGCAAACACGGTGAGGATCCAAATCACCCGGAAGCCGCACACAAAGCCAATGGTGATAGCCATAGGCACAAAGGAGTAGCCCATGCCCCGAAGCACGCCCACCATAACGCCCATCAAGCCGCCGAAAAACTGCAGCACACAGCAGATGGACATCCGCCTCATGCCAAAGGCGATCACTTCCGCCTCTGTGGAATAGATGCCCAACAGCTGGGGTCCCAAAAGGTAGGCCCCTATGCCCAGCACCAAACCGGTGCCGGTCACCAAGGCCACGCACAAGGGCAGAATCCGGTTGACCCGCTTCAGCTTGCCCGCGCCCACATTTTGCCCGGTAAAGCTCAGGGCCGCTTGGGAAAAGGCGTCCATGGCGGTGGAGACAAAGCCCTCAATATTGGAGGCCGCCGTGTTGCCCGCCATGGCCACTGCGCCAAAGGAGTTGATGGAAGACTGAATCAGCACGTTGGAAATGGAGAAGGAGCAGCCTTGAATGCCTGCAGGCAGCCCAATTTTCACCATGCCCAACAGCTTGTCTTTTTTGATGCGCAGATGACGCAAATTCACCTGGTAGGGCGCATGGGACTTGACCAGGCACAAAAGCACCAGCCCAGCGGAAATGCACTGGGAAATCACCGTGGCAATGGCCACGCCGGCCACGTCCAAATGGAACCCAATCACAAAAAACAAGTTCAGCACCACGTTTACCACCCCGGCGATAAACAGGAAGTACAAAGGCCGCTGGGTGTCCCCCACCGCCCGGAGAATGGCCGCGCCGAAGTTGTAGAGCATGGAGGCGGGCATGCCGATGAAGTAAATGCGCATGTACAGGCAAGCCTGGTCCAGCACCTCTTCCGGGGTGCCCATCAGTTCCAGCATGGGGGCGGACAGGGAAATGCCGATCACCAGCACAATGCAGCCGAAAATCAGGCTGCTGAGCACAGAGGTGTGAACGGTGTCCTGCAGGTCCTTCTGGTTGCCGGCCCCGTAGGATTGGGCCACCAGCACGTTGGTGCCCACCGACAGGCCGATGAACAAGTTCACGATCAAATTGATCAAAGCACTGGTGGAACCCACCGCCGCCAACGCCTGGCTGCCGGAAAACCGTCCCACCACAATGATGTCTGCTGCGTTAAACAGCAGCTGTAAAATACCGGAAATTGCCAGCGGGATGGCAAACCGCACAATCTTCCCCAGCAGGGGCCCGTTGGTCATGTCGATTTCAAAGGAGCTCCGGCGGCTCCTTGGTTTCAAACGAAGGCTAAAAATTAGAATTCCACTCCCTTGAATTTCTGAAATGCCCCCATGGATGTGCGGATGGACTCCAGCTCATCCAGTTGGGTGGCGTCCTGCTCCAACAGAATGTACTCCAGGCCCGGGCAGGACAAAGCGGCCTCTATGTAGTCTTGAATGGGCAGAATCCCCGTGCCGATCTCCGTAAAGGCCAGAGGATTTTTCGCCTGGTCAAACACTTTCCAATCGATCTCTGTTTCCGGGTCCACCACGCCGTCGAACAGGCACAGGGGCTCGGAAAGGCCCGCGGGGAAATCCTTTTGGTGCAAAAGGATCAGCCGGTCCTCGTATTTTTTAATGAGCTGCACCGGGTCCTGGCCGGCCCGCGCCGCCCAGTAGGTGTCCAGCTCCGCATACACCAGCCCCGGGTCCGTGTGGTCCATAATGTACTCGTAGACCGTGCCCGTGCCGATACGCTGGAACTCCTGGTAATGGTTGTGGTAATAGTACCGCATGCCCCGCTCCTGGCACAGCTCCCCGATGCGGTTGAAAAACTGGCAGCGGCGTTTCAAGTAGTCCAGATCCCCGTAGGGGTAAAACTCAATGTCGCAGCCAATTTGGGTGCTGCCCAGCTCCGCGTGGTAGTCCAGCACCGCCGGCAGCAGCTCCTCCCGCAGGGGGTTCACATGGCAGCCCACAATCTGCAGGCCCAGGTCGTCCAAAAGTTTCTTCAGCTCCCGGGCCGGCATGCCGAAGCCCACCCCGGGGTCCTCTGCGGCGTTGTGGTTGGCCGCTTCCACATAGCGGTAGCCGGCCTCGGCGATCTGCCAGAGAACCTCGTAGGGTTTTTCCTGAATGGCGTTCTTCACCGAGTACAGCTGAATGCCGATTTTTGGCGCCACGTTCCTCCCCCCTTTAATAGCCCAAGTCTTCGCCTACCAGCACCACCCGAATCCGGTCGGTCCGCTGGTAGCCGGTGACCACATACTGGCAGCACATGCGCCGCTCGGAGGCGCAGCCGGCGGTCATGCCGCCCTCCCAGCCGGAGCACCTGCCCAAGCGGGAACAGGGGGTGTGGGTCTCCAGGCGCACTCCGTTGGCCGGGGCGGCCAGACACTTCACCCGGGAAATAGCCGCCTGCAGGTTGGGGACAATCTTATTCACCCCTGCCACCACAATCACCCGCTTGGGGCCAAAGATCAACGCAGCCACCCGGTTGCCGTTGCCATCCACATTGTAGAGTTCTCCCTCTTCTGTAATGGCGTTGGCGCTGGTGAGGAACACATCCGCCGAAAAAGTCCGGCGGTACACCTCCTCTGGCGGCAGCTCCTCCCGGTCTAAAAACTCATAGGCGCCGCTTTTCATCAGATCCCGCACGCCGGATTCCGCCAGGGTGACAGACCCCCCGCAGCTGATCACATCCCCGGGGGCCAGCAGGCTTTCCACGGCTTTGACCGCCTCCTGCCGGTTGGGCACATACACCGAAGGAATGCGGTTCTTGGCCAAAGCTTTCATAGTGCGCTCCACCTGTGCCTGCTGCACAAATTGCACATTTCGATCCATAGTCATCCTCCCAAAAGAAAATTGCGGACTGTAAAGTTAAATGAAAGTTGAGGACCCGTCAGCCCAGATGGTACAATGGTTTTACCACAAATCCAAGTACCTCCCGAAAGGAGACGAGTC
>CAJFEW010000079.1 GCA_904374805.1 uncultured Neglectibacter sp. | reverse complement strand
TGTGCGATTTTGAAACGCTGGCGAGTTCATCTGAAACGATGACCTCATGCTCCAAGGCAGGGGCGTCGTGGCCTGCGCTGTCCTCCTTCGGGAGTTCCAGGCGAATGTTAAGCGTCATAGCGACCTCCTCTTTGTCCACCATCACGTCAGAGATCTCGAACATGGTGGACAGATATTTTTGCAAATAGATCACGCTGCCATGCCGGCCGGGGAAGGACATGAGGGAGATATAGTCCAGCGCGGCCAGCTTTTTCAGGACACGGCCGACTGTCGCCCGGGACAGCCCCCAGCGGGCAGCCAGCTCGGTGTAGGTAACAAGGGGATTTCCGGTGCCGTTGCGGAAATAGACCACCGGCCCCAGGTCTGACCCCTGCACCTGATTGTCGTTGTAGATGGCTGATACCCACAGGTCCAGCACAATGTCCATCTCTGAGCAGCGGTCTGAACTGATAAGGTCGGTGGCAACGGAAACCGGCAGGAAGAAAAAGCCGGTGTCCTTCTGGCAAGGGGCATTGTACTCCAGGACCGTGTTATGCCGCGCCCAGTCGCAGATCTTATAGCGGACTACATTCCCGCGGCCCAGGGTCTGGAAAGAAATGAGGTGCTGCTTCTGCAGCCGTTCCAGCTCGGCCAGCGCCTGACACTGGAACCGGGTGCGGAACCATTGGGACAGCTCTTTGAGGGTGCAGACCCATTCGCCGGGGTAGACGGTATAGCTGATGCCGTCGATGCGGCGGTATGAGGTACGGAAGTTTGCGTAGCTGCAAAGTACCGTAAAATAAAAAAGGCCGGAGCCCCCGCTTACGCGAATGCTCCGGTCCTCCATCAGAAAGCGGACAAACTGCCGGTAGATCCGGCAGCGTGGGCTTACGCGAATGCTCCGGTCCTCCATCAGAAAGCGGACGAACTGCCGGTAGATCCGGCAGCGTGGGTAGTCCACCACCTGTTTAATTTGTAATTGATAAGTTGGCATTAGAATTCTCCGTTCTGTATGCTATAATATGTCTGGTGGAATCGAGTGCTTTATCCAATTCACTTGATTCGCGCTAAGGAAGCTAAGGAAAAATACGAAAAACCCCAGTCACTTCCGGAATACCGAGGGATACATGACACTACATGCACCATTCGATAAATCCAGTAATGACGGGGGTTTTCGGCTATTACAGACGTTCCAGGATTCTTTCGTATAATTGGGGGTGTACTCCTCCTAAGCGACAGGCCACCAGTTAGAGTCTGGTCGGGGGTGCCAACCATGAAGCCGCTGGAGACTTTCGCAGTCCCGGCGGCTTCTCCGTTTGTGGGGGCAGCCCTCACTTGCAGCGGGTTTTGAAAGATTCCAAGTCCACCACTTGTCCCCCGTGCAGACGGCTCTCCTCCGCTGCCAGGGCAATGAAATGGCTCTCCATGGAGTGCTCCAAGGTAGTGGTGCGCTCGTTGGGCTGGGCGTCGGTGAGGAGCATCTCCAAGAAGTCTTGGACAATACCGCTGTCCCCGCCCCCATGACCCTTCAGGTCCGAAGAGAGCTTGCCGATATCGATAATTTCCTCCTCTTTGCCGAACTCCCGCACCCGGATCAGATTGGATTTCATATCCGCCTCGATTTCCCCCTTGGTGCCCATAGCTTTGAAGGTGCGGTAGCAATCCTCGGTGAAGGCGCACATAGTAAAGCTAATGGTAGAGCCGTCCTCCATGAGCAGGTTGGTCTGCTGGTGGTCCACCACGTCGTTGTCGCAGTGGTACACACACCGGCCATAGGGCCCCTCCCGCAACGCCTGGTACGTGCTTTCCTGGGTAGCCTCTAAGCTGAGCACGCCGGCCAGCCAGCTGGTGCCCTGCAGGCAGCCGGTTTTCGGGCTGGTGACGTAGATTTTCTCCGCGTCAAACACACAGGACTCCTTGGCCTTGCAGCCGTCTAGGCAGCGCAAGGCGGCCCCTTCTGGGGCACGCTCCGGCTTAAACAGCTGGGTGCTGCCTATGGAGGACACAGACTTGCACTTCTTTCCCAGCAGCCAGGTGAGGATATCCATGTCGTGACAGGACTTTTGCAGAATCATGGGGCTGGTTTCCTGGGAGTTGCGCCAGTTGCCCCGGACAAAGGAGTGTGCCTGGTGCCAATAGCCCACGTTCTCATTGGCGCAAATGGTCACCACGTCCCCGATGCGTCCGCTGCTGATGAGCTCTTTCAAAGTGTTGTAGAACACCGTGTACCGCAGCACATGGCAGACCACGATTTTGCCGGGACATTCTTTGGAAACTTCCAAGATTTCCTGGCACTTGGCCAGCTCCGGAGAGATGGGCTTTTCCATCAGGATGTTATACCCCTTGCGCAAAGCGGGAATGGCGTGGCCCACATGCTGCCGGTCCATGGTGGAGACCACCATCACGTCGGCCAGTTTGGGCTGCGCCAACATTTCCTCTGCGCTGGCAAAGCAGTTCTCTTCCGGAATATCGTACAGCTTGCGTGCCTTTTCCACCTTGCGGGGATTCAGGTCTGCCACAGCTACCACTTTCATTTTGTCGGGGAACAGCTTCTGCATGGAAGCGTAAGTGCTGCCCCGATCGCCGAACCCGGCGATGGCGAAGGTTATAGGTGCATGCATAGGAAACTTCCTCTCTTCATTCGATTTTCCTCTGTCCATTATAAGGAAATGAGCGGGAAAAGCAAGGCTTTCCCGCTCATTTTTTATCGCATGGAGAGAAACTGGGCAACATGGAGAGACTGCAGCCGCAGGTTTCCCGGTTTGAGGCAAAGAACTTTTCTCTCCAACCAGTTTCGGCTGCCTCGCTGGCGCCCTGCTGGTAAATGTTCTAAAAGCGATCCATAAGTATCTTTCCTTTATGCCGCTGTGGGGAGTGTTTTCCATCGAGCGCAAGGGTGCCGCGCCTTGCTCTATCGCCCTGAAAATCACCTCCAAGCGGCTGGGGATTCCACCCGCAAAGGGCCCCACCCACAAAGAAGCACTACGGTATTTCATCACCGTCTGCCTCTGAGGGCCGGGAAAGGCGCTGCGCTGTTTCCCTGGTTTGCTTGCTGCGCCGCTGCGCGGCTTATTTCAGGTCGCAGCCTTTTGAAAAAAGTCGGTCTCGGCTGCCGCCTCGGTCGGTCCTGAACGGTGCCCACCGGGCACCAGGACCCGAAAACTTTTATGCCGCTTCGCGGGGCCACCCGCTTTATGCGGTCTCGATGGAGGCGGCCTTCTGCAGCTTCAACAGCTCTACGGCGTCCTCCCGCATCTTATATTTCAGGATCTTGCCCGCGGCGTTCATGGGGAATTTCTGGACAAAGGTGACGTACCGAGGCACCTTGTGCTTGGCCATGTGGTCCCGCACATAAGTCTTGATCTCCTCTTCCGAAGAGGTCTCCCCCTCCTTCAGGATGACCACCGCCATAATCTCCTCCCCATACTGCTCGTCGGGCACGCCGATGACCTGCACATCCCGGACCTTGGGATGGGTGTAGATGAAGTCCTCGATCTCCTTGGGGTAGATGTTCTCGCCGCCCCGGATGATCATATCCTTAATGCGGCCAGTGATCTTAAAGTTGCCCTCAGGGGTGCGGCGGGCCAAGTCGCCGGTGTGGAGCCAGCCGTCCTTGTCAATGGCGGCAGCAGTGGCCTCAGGCATCTTGTAGTAGCCCTTCATAATGTTGTAACCCCGAGCGCAGAACTCGCCGTCCACCTCGTCGGGCAGGTCCTCGCCGGTCTCCGGGTCCACAATCTTGCACTCCACACCGAACATGGCGCCGCCCACGGTGTTGACACGCACATCCAAGATGCAGATCTCAGACATATGCATCTTATCCACCACGTCCTGCATCACCTTCACCGGGCAGGGAGAGCCTGCCATGATGCCGGTACGCATATGGGAGAAATCGGTCTTCTCAAAGTTTTCGTGCTCCAGCATGGCGATAAACATGGTGGGCACCCCGTGGAAAGCGGTGATCTGTTCCTGGTTGATACAGGCCAGGCCCTTCCGAGGGGAGAAAGCGGTGATGGGGTACATGGACACCCCGTGGGTCATAGAAGCGGTCATGGCCAGCACCATGCCGAAGCAGTGGAACATGGGCACCTGAATCATCATCCGGTCTGCGGTGGACAGATCCATGCAATCGCCTATGGCTTTGCCGTTGTTCACCACGTTGTAGTGGGTGAGCATAACCCCCTTGGGGAAACCGGTGGTGCCGGAGGTGTACTGCATGTTGCACACGTCGTCCTTGCGAACCTGACGGCGGCGGTTCTCCACCTCGGTGGGGGGCACGGAATCTCCCAGGCCCATGGCGTGCTCCCAAGTGTAGCAGCCCTTTTGGCGGCTGTCGATGGTGATGACGTTGCGCAGCACCGGCAGCCGTTTGGAGTGGAGCTTGCCGGGCAAGCTATCCTGGAGCTCGGGGCACAGCTCTTGGATGATGCCCACATAGTTCGAGTCCTTAAAGCCGTCGATCATCACCAGGGTGTGGGTGTCGGATTGGCGCAGCAGGTACTCGGCCTCGTGGATCTTATAGGCGGTGTTCACCGTGACCAGCACGGCGCCGATCTTGGTGGTGGCCCAGAAGGTGATGTACCACTGGGGCACGTTGGTGGCCCAAATGGCCACATGGTCTCCCTTCTTCACGCCCATGGCGATCAGGGCCCGGGCAAACTGGTCCACGTCGTCCCGGAACTCCGAGTAGGTGCGGGTGTAATCCAGCTCGGTGTACTTGAAGCACAGCTGGTCCGGGAACTCCTTAACCATGCGATCCAGCACGTCGGGGAAGGTGGCATCGATGAGGGTCTCCTTGGGCCAGACGTATTTCCCGGTGTGGCTGTGGTTGTCCTGCAGCTCCCCTTCCTTCATGGACAGGCCGGCAAAGTAATCGTGCATGTAGTTGGCAAACTGGGGGAACACCACGCCGGCGTCGGACAGCTCCCGAGTCCAGCGCTTGACCCACTCCAAGGAGATATAGCCGTCGTAGCCACTGTCCACCAAAGCGTCCAACATTTCCTCAATGGGCAGGTCGCCCTCGCCCATCATCCGG
This sequence comes from uncultured Neglectibacter sp., assembly GCA_904374805.1. Classification (GTDB taxonomy): domain Bacteria; phylum Bacillota; class Clostridia; order Oscillospirales; family Acutalibacteraceae; genus Acutalibacter; species Acutalibacter pullicola. The sequence continues at coordinate 5,679 of CAJFEW010000079.1, read as the reverse complement.
TACTGGGGCTTGCCGTCCACCATAACGCTGTCCTTGACGTGGACATACTTGATGAGTCCTCCCAAGTTGGCCACGGTCTCCCGGGGAGACTCCCCGGCGTAGCGATAGGGATGGTGCATATCCCACAGAGCCGCCACAGAGGGCAGGTTGACCTGTTGGAGCAGCGCTTTCAGCCGCTTGGTGTCCGAATACACACCGTTTGTCTCCACCAGCAGGCACACCCCAAAGCCTTGGGCAATGGTGCCCAGCAGCTTGAGGGCCTCCGCCACGAACCCGTCGTCCACCTCTCCTTCTGGCTGGGGATAGCGGTCTCCCAGAATGCGGATATACGGGGTACCCAGTTTTTTCGCCAGAACGATATACTGCACGACTTCCGAGATATTCTTGTCAAAGTCCTCTTTATACTTTAGGGCGCAGCCAGACGCCAGGCAGGGAATTTCCAGCCCCAGGGACCGGAGCTTCTCCACGGTTTTCGGCAGCTGCTGATCTGTAAAGGGCCGAGCATTTACAGCAAAAACATCCTCGCCCAATCCGCGCACTTCAATGCCTCCGAACCCAAGGTCTTTGGCCATGGAATAAATGTCTGTCCAGGAAAAGTCCGGACAGGCAAGTGTGGAAAAACTGATTTTCATGCAGAACACCACCTGGTCTTTTTGAATTTATACCGTATTATTATACAATAATCCCCCCTGCCAGAGCAAGGGGGGATTGGAATGCTTTTCTGAGAAACTTTTTCGATTTAGCAGAAAAAAGCTGTTTATTTTTTTGCTACTTTTGTGCGCTTCCGTTTTTTCCGCGGGGGAGGCGGCGCGTAATAGAGCACACCCTGGCGCTCCATGCGGAGCATGCGCAGCCCATACAGCAGGGCAAACAGCAAAAGGGTCAGGCAGCCGCACAGGCCGTACACACTGGGTCCCACCACCAGATAGCTTTCCCCGGTTGTAAAGTACACCCCCGTTACAGCCATGGCGCTGATGCCGCTGCGCAGCAGGGCACCGGGAATCACACTGCCTGTTTTAAAGGCAAAATAGGAGAGAATCACTCCCAGCAGCCCGTAGAACAGAAAGCCCGTCACAAATCCCAGAACGGGGTATCCAGGATAGCCTGTGCCATACAGATAGCCGTCTCCATACAGGGGCAGGTACCACACCGACCAAATCGCTCCGCAGACCAAAGCGCTCTTCAGGCCCGTGTACTTCTGAAAGCAATGTTTCAACTTGGGAAGCAGGTATCCCCGGAAGCCCAGCTCCTCTGCAAAGGTGATGAGCACATTGATCAAGGGGCCGGCCACAATGGTCATCATAATTTGGGAGTACATGGCGCCTACGGCACGCTCCCGTTCCATGCCCATCTCCACCATGCCGTCTAAAAACTCCGTAGCAGCCAGATCGCAATTTTCTGGGAAAAACGTGAAAAACAACAGGCAGGTCAGACAGACCAGAAACAGGGGGAAAAAGTATGCGAACAGGTAGCGGCGGACGTTGCCCCGCAGATGGGGGGCAATATAGGCGTCGTCCAGATCGTAACCCTCGTCCCCCACCTTGCGGCAGATGATCATGGCCAAGGCGGGAAAAAACGCGGCAATGGTCAGCACCGTTCGGAACCCGGTGTCCCCGTAGTGCAGGCCGCAAACCCACGCAACAATATAGGCGCCCCAAGCAAGCACAAACACAATGCCCAGATAGAGGCCCATTCTTTTCTTTTCACTCATGAAACAATTCGTCCTTTCTTCGGATGTGGCTGAAACGCCCTCCCCCTCCCCTCTGGGGAAAAGGCGTTTACCCCCGGTGTGTCCGGCCAATATCCCGCCGGAACATAGCCCCTGTAAAGGCAATTTTTTCCACACCCGCGTAGGCCTTGTCCAGGGCCTCTTCCAAAGTGTCCCCCAGAGCGGTGACACCCAGCACCCGGCCGCCGTTGGTCAGAAACTTGCCGTCCTCCAGCTTGGTGCCCGCATGGTACACGGTGACTCCCTGGGCCTGCCCTTCCGCGTCCAATCCATGAATTTCCAGGCCCTTGGGATAGCTGCCCGGATAGCCCCCGCTGGCCATAACCACACAGGCGCAGGCCCGTTCGTCCCACTGGATATCCACTTCCGCCAGCTTCTCCTGGGCCACGGCCTCCACGATCTGGGCCAAATCGGTCTTCAAGCGGGGCAGCACCACCTGGGTCTCCGGGTCCCCGAAGCGGGAATTGTACTCGATCACCTTGGGGCCGTCAGGCGTGAGCATCAGCCCGAAGTACAGGCAGCCCTTAAAGGGACGCCCCTCTGCTTTCATGGCCTCCACGGTGGGCAGGAAAATCTTCTCCAGGCACTCCTTTGCCACTTCCTCGGTGTAGAAGGGGTTGGGGCTGATGGTGCCCATGCCCCCTGTGTTGGGGCCCTTGTCCCCATCAAAAGCCCGCTTGTGGTCCATAGAGGACACCATGGGCTTTAGGGTCTTGCCGTCGGTAAAAGCCAGCACAGACACCTCCGGCCCGGTGAGGAACTCCTCCACCACCACCTGGGCGCCCGACTCCCCGAAGATCTTGTCCTCCATAATGGAGTGGAGGGCAGCCTTGGCCTCCTCCTGGTTCTGGGCGATGACCACGCCCTTGCCCAAGGCCAGGCCGTCGGCCTTGATCACCACCGGGTATTTGCCCTGGGCTTGGCAATACGCCAGGGCGGCAGCAGGATCTGCAAAGACCTCATACTGGGCGGTGGGGATGCCATAGCGCTTCATCAGGTTCTTGGAAAACACCTTGCTGGCCTCAATTTGGGCGGCGGCGGCATTGGGCCCAAAACAGGGAATGCCCGCCTCTTCCAAAAAGTCCACCATGCCCGCGGCCAGAGGGTCGTCCGGGGCCACAAACACCAGGTCCACCTGTTTCTCCTGGGCCAGGGCCAACATGCCCTCCTTGTCCATGGCGTTCACTGGGAAGCACTCCGCGTCCCGGCTGATACCCCCGTTGCCCGGGGCGCAGTACAGGGCCTCCACCAGGGGGCTCTCCTTCAGCTTGCGGACGATGGCGTGCTCCCGCCCGCCGCTGCCAATGACTAGAATTTTCATGGAATCGATCCTTTCTCGCTGTGATCTTACAAATGCCTCCACACGTCGGTCAAAGTGGGAACGGCCAGTTCTCCGTCTCCGTCCTGCCGGTGCACCTGCACCGTATGCCAGCCGGCGCGCTTGCCGCCCTCTATGTCGGCGCTGGGGTTGTCGCCCACGATCCAGATTCTCTGGGGAAAATGGGCGGCCAGCTCTGCCTTGCGGAAAAAGCGCACATCCGGCTTACACAGGCCCACCTGGCCGGAAACCAGACACCCCAGGAAAAACTGCCGGAGATAGAGCTTTTCCAAAAGCTGGGGCAGCTCTGGAAAATTGTCGGAGAACAGGTAGTTCCGATAGCCCTTATAGGCGCACAGAGCCAAGGTGGCTGCCGCGTCGGGATAGACCCGGTACCGCCGCGGATCTAGAATTTTCTCCCGCACGGTCCGGGCAGCCTGCTCCGCCAGAGGCTTTGGCACGCCGAAGCTCTCATAGGCGGCGGTAAATTTCTCCACCCGGTCCTTCCACCAGGCTTCCCCGGTCAACGTCGGGTCTCCGTCGGCATGCCAGGGAAACCCACGGGCCATAAAGGGCCGCAGTTTGTCAAACGTTACCCCATACTCCTGGGCGAAAGGAGCGGCGGCCTCGGTGACCGCCTGAGTCCACATGGGGTAGGACTCCGTCAACGTGCCGTCAAAATCCCAAAAAATGGCCTTTCTCATGTACCCTCCCCTACTTTACAGGGCTACTCAATGGTGGAACAGCCGGATGCCCGATCACGTGGTCGTCCCGGATGGAGCCGCCGGGCTGGGCGATAAACTCCACGCCGGACTTGTGTGCCCGCTCGATGTTGTCACCGAAAGGGAAGAAGGCGTCACTGCCCAGGGCCACGCCGGTGAGGCCGTCCAGCCAGGCGCGGCGCTCTTCCCGGGTGAAGACTTCCGGCTTCTCGGTGAAGAACTGCTCCCACTGGCCGTCCGCCAGCACGTCCATGCATTCGTCGCCGATGTACACGTCAATGGTGTTGTCCCGGTCGGCCCGGCGGATGCCCGGCTTAAAGGGCAGGTTCAACACTTTGGGACACTGGCGCAGGTACCAGTTGTCCGCCTTGTTGCCTGCCAGACGGGTGCAATGAACCCGGCTCTGCTGGCCGGCCCCCACGCCGATGGCCTGGCCGTTCTTCACATAGCACACAGAGTTGGACTGGGTGTACTTCAAGGTGATGAGGGAGACGATCAAATCCCGCTTGGCCTCGGGGGTGAGGGTCTTGTTCTGGGTGGGCAAATTTTCCAGCAAGCTCTCGTCAATCTTCAGCTCGTTGCGGCCCTGCTCAAAGGTGACGCCGAACACGTCCTTGTGCTCGATGGGGGCGGGCTTGTAGTCTGGGTCGATCTGCACCACGTTGTAGCCGCCCTTGCGCTTTTCCTTCAGGATGGCCAGCGCCTCGTCGGTATAGCCGGGGGCAATGACGCCGTCGGACACCTCCCGCTTTAACAGCAGGGCGGTCTCCTTGTCGCACACGTCGGAGAGGGCAGCCCAGTCCCCGTAGGAGGACATGCGGTCCGCACCCCGGGCGGCGGCGTAGGCGGAAGCCAGAGGGGACAGCTCCAGGTCGTCCACAAAGTAAATCTTCTTCAGGGTGTCGGAAAGGGGCACATACACCGCAGCGCCGGCGGGGCTCACGTGCTTAAAGGAAGCGGCGGCAGGCAGGCCGGTGGCCTCCTTCAGCTCTTTCACCAGCTGCCAGCTGTTCAAAGCGTCCAGGAAGTTGATATACCCGGGCTTGCCGTTTAAGACGGTGACGGGCAGCTCTGTGCCGTCTTTCATAAAGATGCGGGAGGGCTTTTGGTTGGGGTTGCAGCCATACTTCAAAGCCAATTCATTTGCCATTTGAAATCCATCCTTTCCCAAAGATCACTGGTTCTTGTTGACGATACGGGTCTGGGCCTCCCCGGTCTCCAGGTTGATGAAGCGGGTAAACAGAGACACCTTGTTGTCCTGGTTCAAGTTCTCCCACAAAGCTGCGGTGAAGGCGTCGATGTCCCCTTCCACACAGACCGGAGTGGGTTCCCCTTCGTAGGAGGGAATGGGGTCGCCGTCCTGCTTGTAAGTGTGGATAAAGTGGCCCAGGCCGGGCTTGGGGGCGTACTCGAAGAAGAACCGCTGGGCGAAGTCCGGGTCGCCGTCACAGCTCTTCAAAATGGACAGCTTATAGGTGAAGCACCCCTCTCCCCGCTCTACGATGCCGGAGATACGGGGGGTGTAGTTGGGGCCGTCGGGCTCGAAGGTGCGGGTGCGCAAGGCCTCCTCAAAGGTCTTGCCCTCTTGCAGATAGTCGTAAATGGTGTCCGTCTGATCCCCGTTGGTGACAATGGTGCTCTCCCCCAGCACACGCACCGGGGCGTAGATCACCAAGGAGGGGTCGCTGAGCTTGGCCGGGTCGAAGGCCTGGGTGCGGATGCCCGCGCCCTCCTCCACAAACACCCGGTTGCGGCTGTTGACGCTGCGGCCCATAATGAAGTAGGCGATGACGGCATTTTTCCCATCGGCGCTCTGGCCGATGACGATGCCCCGGCCGGGGTAGCTGTTCCCCGCCAGGTCCTGCTTGATATCCACTGGTTTCATGTTGGTTCTCCTCTCTGAAATACTC
>CAJFEW010000078.1 GCA_904374805.1 uncultured Neglectibacter sp. | reverse complement strand
GGAATCTTTGGCGCAGATGGAAACCTCCCGCTCGGTGCACTGGAGGCCCTCCCCCACGCAGCCCATGTCCACGCTGAGGAGCTCTTCCACGTCCTCCGGTACGGAAGCCGCGGCACCGTGGCCCACCTCTTCGTACACGGTGAAGTGGAGGTACACCTTCCGCTGGGGGGTGGCGCCGGTGTCCTTCAGCCCCTTGGCGTAGGCCAGCAAGATGGCGGCACTGAGCTTGTCGTCTAAAAAACGGCTCTTGATGTAGCCGGACTCCGTGACGGTGGTGCGGGGGTCGAAGCAGACGAAATCCCCCTCGCAGATCCCCAGGGCCCGGGTGTCCTTTTCGGACTGCACCGGCTCGTCGATAACCACTTCCATCTGGGAAAACTTCCGCTTGGAACCGGCGTAGTCATCGTTGACATGCACCGAGGCGTTGGCGATTTGCAGGCAGCCGGTGTAGGCGCCGTCAAACCGGGTGTAGATGCGGCAGTTCTCCGCCTCGCAGTTTTCCGCCCGCAAGCCCCCCACCGGGGAGAGCACCAAGCGGCCGTTGCCCTTGATAGTTTGCACCACGGCGCCCAAGGTGTCCACGTGGGCCATGAGCAGCAGAGGGCTGCCCTCGCCCCCCAGGCACACCCGCACCCCGCCCTTGCGGGTTTTCTCCGGGGCGTAGCCCAAGCGGGCGAGCTCCTCCAAAAGGTAGTCCGCCGCCCGGTCCGTAAAGCCCGAGGGGCTGTCGATGGCGCACAGCGCCTTCACTTGATCGATGCAATAGGTCGTGTTCATGCTGTCATCCTTCCAAACTGTGTAGAGATAGTGGGGCACAGGCACGTTGTAGTAGTGGGCGGTGAACTCCTTCTCCCGGGCCATGCCGTTGCGTTCGGCCACCCGGATAGAGGCAGCGTTATCCGTCTTGATGATGGAGCTGACCTTCTCCGCCCCCAAGGCGGAAAAGGCGTAGTCCCGGCAGGCCCGGGCGGCCTCGCTGGCGTAGCCTTGGTGCCAAAAGCGCTTTTTCAGCAAATAGCCCACCTCCAGGACGGGCTGGCCTTCGCAATCCTGCCAGGTGAGGCCCGCCTGGCCCACCATTTCCCCGGTGGAGCGCAGCACCACCGCCCACAGGCCAAAGCCGTCCTGCCGGTAGCGCTGCTGCTGGCGGGCCAGCCACGCTCTCACGCCTTCTTCTGTAAAGGGACGGGGATAGGCATAGGTCACCTCCGGGTCCAGCAGGATCTCTTCCAGGTCGGGAATATCCTGTTCGGTCATCTCCCGCAGCAAAAGCCGCCGGGTGCGTAGGATCTCCTTCACAGCGCGCCTCCTAAAAAAACAGGGCCTTTCCATCCCCAATGGGACGGAAAAGCCCGTGGTACCACCCAAATTGCCTCGCGGAAAGCTCCGCGAGCCGCTCTGTTTTCCCGTAACGGAGGAAACACCGTGCCACTCTTCGCGGCAGCGTGCACCAGCTGCCTGCCAGAAGGCAACCTGGTTTGCCGGGACCTGCCCGGCAGGAGCGGCCTGTCCTTGCCCCCCAGCAGCCTCCCACCTGCCGGCTGCCTCTCTGAAAGGGAGCGGAAAGAACATCTTCTCCGCACAACGTTTTCCTATACAAATACAAGATCATTATACTCTCTCCGGCGGCGCCTGTCAATCCCCGACAGCCGCGGCAGGCTGGATTTTTCCTGGGTTTTTAGGCACAAACTCCCTTGGCCTTTTCCACCAGTACCTCTCCCTCTGCGCCGTCAATGTCCCGGATGATCTCCCCCACCTGGGGCACGGTGATGCGGCTGCCGGTGAGGGGATTCTTGATGCTGAGGATGGGCGCGGTGAGGCTTGCCTGGACGTGGGAGCGCTCGAAGGCCAGGTCGCAGTCCACCATCTTGCAGTTGATGAGCTTTCTGGCAGTAGCACAGGGGCTGGGTGCCGATGATGGTGCAGTTCTCAAAGGTGACGTTCTCGCAGTACCAGGCCAGGTACTCACCCTTGACGGTGCTGTTGCGCACCACCACGTTTTTGGCGTGCCAGAAGGCGTCCTTGGTGTCAAAGGTGCAGTTTTCAAACACAGAGTCCTCAATATATTGGAAGGAGTACTTCCCCTGCATGCGCACGTTGGTAAAATGCAGGCCCGTGGAGCGCATCATAAAGTACTCCGCCTGGGCGTCGCAGTCCTCCATCTCCATATCGTGGACGGACCAGCCAAACTCCGGGGAGACGATGTCGCAGCCGGTCATTTTCACCTGGGAACACTCCCGCAAAGCCTTGATGCCGTGGAGTTTGGTATCCGCAATGGTAATGTGGTGGGAGTACCACAAGGCCGCCCGGCACAGCTCTGTCATCTCCGAGTTGCGGATGGTCAGCCCTTCATCGTGCCAGAAGGGGTACCGCAGGTTAAAGAAACAGCCGTCCGCCTCCACATCCGTGCACTCCTTAAAGGCGCTTTCTCCATCGGCGGGGCCGTCAAATTTGCAGTTTACCACCAGGGTGTCCCGCAGGCCGTACAGGGCCCGTTCCTGATCCAAGGTTTTATTCTCTATCCGATTCACGCAAATTCCTCCTATCTGTATCCATGACACAGCCGCAGCTCCCTCGCTGCCTGTTTCAAGCAATCGACCCCCTCCAGGCCTGTTCCCCTCCGGTGGCGCTGGAAGAGCAGCCGCAGCTGCTCCTGGGTGTTTCCCTCTCCTTCCAAGAGGAGATGCGGCTCCACAGCTGCCGGCGGCTTTCAGGGTTTCCCCTCGGCCACCCGCTTGTTTCCAGGGTTCTCCCTGTTTCTATTCCACTAATTTATAGTATACTTCTCTTTGGAAAAACTAGCAAATGCTTATTTTTTATAAGCTCTCATAGCTTTTAGTTATGGGAGCTTGCTCTGGAATTCTTGCTATCTTCCGCCTGGTATGGTATGCTTTTTTCAAGAGTACTCCCCTGGATCCTCTGCCTTGCGTCTTGTTATGAAAAGCGGGAAACGGCCGGACGTTTTGCCGGCCCAGGGGAAGAACTGGCGGCCTCTCACAGACAGGCCCTGCTTTTTGGGAAAGGAGACGGTTTGATGGAACTGCGCGTGCTGCGGTATTTTTTGGCGGTGGCTCGGGAACAGAGCATCTCCGCTGCGGCGGAATCCTTGCACCTGACCCAGCCCACTCTGTCCACCCAGCTGAAGGCCCTGGAGGAGGAATTGGGCAAGCAGCTGCTGATTCGGGGCTCCAAAGGTTCCCGGAAGGTGCTGCTCACAGAGGAGGGCCAAATTCTTCGCAAACGCGCGGAGGAGATTTTGTCCCTGGTGCACCGCACAGAGGAGGAGATCACCTGTTCGGAAGAGGTGCTGGTGGGGGACGTGTACATTGGCGCAGGGGAGACCGACATTGTCCGCCTGTTTGCCCGCACCGCCACAGCCATACAAAAAGAACACCCAGACGTCCACGTGCACATTTTCAGCGGCAACGCGGACTATGTGCTGGAAAACCTGGACAAGGGGTTGATCGACTTCGGCCTGGTATTTGGAGAGCCGGATCCCCAAAAGTACGAGTCCCTGCCCATTTCCCAGCGGGATTCCTGGGGCGTGCTCATGCGCCGGGACGCGCCGCTGGCGCAAAAGGAGCACATCACCCCCGAGGATCTGTGGGACAAGCCCTTGATCCTTTCCCACCAACGGGGGGACGACTTTCGCTGGCTCAAACGGGAGGAGTCCCAGCTGCGCATTGTGGCCACCTACAACCTGGTGTACAACGCTTCCCTGCTGGTGGACGAAGGCCTGGGGTACGCCCTGTGCTTTGACAAGCTGATCAACACCTGCGGCAGCAGCCTGTGCTTTCGCCCCTGCGCACCCCCGCTGGAATCCAGCGCTCACTTGGTGTGGAAACGATACCCTGTCTTCTCCAAAGCAGCCAAGGCCTTTTTGGCCTGTCTGCAGAAAAAGGGGGAGGCCCCTTTTTCCTAGGAGCCTCCTCTCCTTACAAACAACCAGAAGGTGCGCCCGGCTTTTGCCGGGCGCCCTTTTTTCACAAGTTCAAATGCTTGCCGTAGTAGGTGTGGCGGTCGTCGGGGGGCAGCTTACCCCGGCGCATTTGGATCAACCCCCAGATGCTTTTCAGGTTGATCACCAAAATCAGCCAGCTCTCCCGGCCGGTGGCGCACACAAACCCCACACAGACCAGCACAAGAGCCGCCCAGGCCCAGGGGGGCACCCACATGGCCGACTCCAGCAGAGGGTCGATAAAGCCACTGAGGAAAAAGTTGCAGGCCAGCAGCACGGCCACCAAAATGTCCCGGGCCAGGTCCGGCAAGATCTGGGTGGGATATGTTGCCCCGGCCACCTCCCGGTAGCCCACCCAGGCGTAAAACCCCACCACCAAGGTGACCACAAACCACATCCAGGTCCATTTCTGGGCGACATACTGTCGGAAAAGCCGGTTGGCCACTTGGGAAGCGCCCTTGTGTTTTCCCATATCCACCCTCCTCTGCTCGCGCCAAACTTTTGCAGGTTTCAAAGAACGCAGCTGCTTTGTTTCTCTATTTAGTATAGATTATTGGAGAAGTTCTGTCAAGAAATTAGTAGTATTTTTCAAACAAATGGAATTTGCCCTGGAATTTTCCCCGTTTTTCTCCAGGGAAATCGTAAGTTTTCCGTCTTGTTTTCGTAAGGCGCCCTTATAAAAGCTGTAAGAAATGGGGCCTATACTGTTCCACGAAAAAGAAAGAGCTGTTTGGACCAGCGTGGAAAAGGAGAGGTCAACATGGCGTTATTGCATGTAAACGAGTTGAAAAAGGTGTACACCACCCGCCTGGGCGGCGCCAAAATCACCGCCTTAAACGGGGTGAACTTCACCGTGGAAGAAGGGGAGTTTGTGGCCATTATGGGCGAGAGCGGCTCCGGCAAAACCACTCTTTTAAACATTTTGGCGGGCCTGGACAAACCCACCAGCGGCCAGGTGTTTTTGAACATGCGGGACATTGTCTCCCTGAACGAAAAGGAGATTTCCGCGTTCCGCCGGGACCACTTGGGATTTGTGTTCCAGGACTTCAACCTGCTGGACACCTTCTCCCTGCAGGACAACATCTTCCTGCCCCTGGTGCTGGCCGGCAAAAAGTACGACGAGATGAAGCAGCGCATCGATCCCATCGCCCACCGGCTGGGCATTTGGGAGCTGCTGCAAAAATTTCCCTATGAGGTCTCCGGCGGGCAGAAGCAGCGGGCGGCCATTGCCCGGGCCATTATCACCCGGCCGGAGCTGCTCTTAGCCGACGAGCCCACCGGCGCTTTGGACTCCCGTTCCGCCGGGCAGATTCTGGACATTTTCGCAGACCTCAACCGCAGCGGGCAAACCATTTTAATGGTGACCCACTCCCTGCAGGCAGCCTGCCGGGCAGGCCGGGTGCTGTTCATCCAAGACGGCCAGGTCTACCACCAGATCTACCGGGGCACCATGAACGACGACCAGCTGTACCAGGCGGTATCGGCCACGTTGACCCAGCTGGCCACCTCCCATGAAAGGAGCGTGGCCGTCCATGGGTAAGCGCGGATTTGGCTTCTACTGGAAGCTGGCTTTCACCAACCTGGGGCGCAACCGGCGGGTGTACCTGCCCTACTTGCTCTCCAGCGTGGGAATCATTATGATGTTCTACTCCATCAGCGCCCTGGGCCAGGGCATTGACGAAGAGGCTCTTTACGGGGGCTCCACCGTGGCCAGCATGATGGGCCTGGGAGTGTTTGTCATCGGCCTGTTCGCGGTGCTGTTCCTGTTCTACACCAACAGCTTCATCATCAAGCGCCGGAAAAAGGAGCTGGGCCTGTACAACATTTTGGGCATGGAGAAACGGCACATTGCCCACATCCTCTTTCGGGAGACCCTGCTCATTGCGGCATGCTCGCTGGCCCTGGGGCTGGGGCTGGGGGTTCTCTTCTCCCGAGGCATGTTCTGGCTGTTGGGCCTGCTGCTGGGCACGGACTTGGCCGTGGCATTTGTCATCCCCCTGTCCGCTGTCATCAGCACCTTAGGGTTGTTTGGAATCATCTTCCTGCTGACCCTGTGCTACAATCTGGTGCAGGTAAAGCTCTCCAACCCCATTGAGCTGCTCCACGGCGGGGAGACCGGAGAGCGGGAACCCAAGGCCCACTGGTTCCTGGCGGTGCTGGGAGCCGTCCTGCTGGGCACGGGCTACTACATGGCCGTCACCATCCAGGACCCCCTCTCTGCGTTGGTGTTCTTCTTCGTGGCGGTGATTCTGGTGATTTTGGGCACCTACCTGCTGTTCATCACCGGCATTACGGCCATGCTGAAGCTATTGAAAAAGAACAAGCGCTTCTATTATAAGACAAATCACTTCACCGCCCTCTCCGGCATGCTGTTCCGCATGAAGCAGAACGCCGCGGGGCTGGCCTCCATCTGCGTGCTGTTCACCGCCCTGCTGGTGACGGTTTCCACCACCTTTTCCCTGTATGCCAGCATGGACGGCCTTCTCCGGGCACGCTATCCCCGGAACGTGCTGGTGTCCGCCCAAGCGGAAAACCAGGATGTGCAGGAGTTGGTTCGCACTGCAGTAGAAAAAGAAACCCAGGCCTTGGGGATCCAGATCGAAAACGTGGTGGACCGAGAGGGGTGGAACATCACCACCGCCCGGGTGGGCAACACCCTCCACACCCAGGAGGTCCCCTCGGAGGCTTACGCTGTGCTGGATATTTTCACCGAGAGCGAGTTTGAGCGCTTCTCGGGCCAAGAAGTCAATTTGTCGGAGGGCCAAGTGCTGCTGTTCGACCCAGTGGACACCTTCCCGGAAGGGGAAACTTTAAATATCGATGACAAGACCTTCGAGATCGTCCACTCCGATTATGTAATGCCCGATGCCTCTACCATGGCCCAGATCTATGAGCAATATTACCTGGTGTTCCAAAACGAAGCAGTGGTAGAAGCGCTTTTGGCCCCCAGCGGCACCTATGTGGAACCTAGTTTTTCTTTTGATTTTGACGTGGTGGGCGACGACCCCGAAAGCATTGTCGCTATCAAGGACGCGCTGATGGACGACCTCTTTTACGACCGCCCCAAGTCCGTGGGACATTTTTCCTGCATGATCGAGGACAGCGTTTCCTCCCGCCAGGACTTTATGAACCTGTACGGCGGGCTGTTCTTCCTGGGGCTGTTCCTGGGGGTGCTGTTCCTGCTGGGCACGGCGCTGATCATCTACT
>CAJFEW010000077.1 GCA_904374805.1 uncultured Neglectibacter sp. | reverse complement strand
AAGTGATTTCTTCAGAAACTTGCTTTTCTTCATAATTTCAACCCTCTTAAATTTTAGATTCTCTCAGGGCTTTTTCCCTGGGAGTTGAAGTTATCTATATAATAATCTTTGTCCCAGAAAAATGCAAGCCCTTTTTTCAAGTTTTTACAGATTTTCCACTCCATTTTTTCATTTTATGAAAAACCTGGGAAACGGCGGTTTTAAGCCATTTTTAGGTGTTTCTGGTGTTTCATTCCTGTAACAAATTGGAGGAATATCCATATTTTCCCTTTACATTGGGGGCGGTTTTTGTGAGATCCGTCATTTACGTTTTAAAGCCTTGCGATTCTTTGTGAAATTCTCTGTAAATTTCCGGAATTCTCCCGCCTTACATTGGACAACTTGTCTTTTCTGAACCTTCTATTTTCTTTTTCTGAATTTTACCTTTCCCGCTCTGTAAACGCTTTCGACTTTACAAGGCCTTTTCTCACGGATTTCGCCGGTGCAGGGCGCCTCCCAGCTGGGTGACCGCGTCCCGGCTCAGGGACAGACCGTGCTCCTCAAAGTAGGCGTAGAGCACCGGACACGGTCCCAGACACCGGCCTCCCGGGTTTCCCGCCAGCCGCCGGGCCTCCTGCCGCCGGCCCAAGGCGCACCCGATGGACAGGTAATACCGCCCCCGGTACAGGCACAGGGCTGCCTGCCAAGGGCGGCATGGGTACAGCTGGACCACGGCTGTGCACAGGGCGGTCACATTTTCATATTGAAAGACAAGGGGCTGCGGCGGACGTTTCAGTTTCAAAGGCAGCTCCCTCCTCTGGGTTTTACCCCATTCTATGGGGGAAGCTTATCCGCTGTGCGTTTACGCCGGGCTCTCTCCCCGGAGAAAGGCCATCTCCCGGCCCGGATTCTCCGCCCGGAACACGGCGGTGCCCGCCACCAAAATATCCGCGCCGGCCTGGCGGCAGAGGGAAGCCGTCTCCCGGTTGACACCCCCGTCCACCTCCAGGTGCAGGTGGGGAAAGCGCTCTTTCAGGACCCGGATTTTCTCCAGGGGCTCCCGCTGCAGGACCTGGCCCCCAAAACCGGGCTCCACTGTCATAATGGTGACGCTGTGCAGCCGCTCCCCGTAGGGAAACAGCGCCTGAGGGGAGGTTCCCGGCTTCAGGGCCATGCCCGCTTTGGCGCCGCTTGCCTGAATCGCCTGGAGCACCTCCTCCGGGTCATCCTCACACTCCACGTGAAAGGTGAGCCAATCGGCCCCCGCTTTCCGGAACACCGGAATATACCGGGCCGGATGCAGCAGCATCAGGTGCACGTCGAATATCTGCCGGGTCTTATCCCGCAGAGCCTCCACAATCTGCGGGCCCATGCTCAAGTTGGGCACGAACACCCCGTCCATCACATCGATGTGGAGCAGCTCTGCTTCCGGCACCCGGGCAATCTCCCTGCCCAGGGCGGAGAAGTCCGCTGCCAGCAGAGAGGGCGCAATTTGTACCATAGTATCCCCTCCCATCCTTTTTCTCTATTCTACCATGTCCCGGCAGCTGCCGCAACGGTTCCCCGGAAAATGGCCCGGGGAAAATCCCGCCCTCTTGTTGCTTCTTTTTGAGCAAAATAAACCAAGGGTAAAAAACAGCCTGCCGGCAGATTTTGCAGGCAGGCCGCACGTTTTTCTTTTGTCAGCCGTAGAGGAACTCGCAGGCCGCCTGCGCCAAAATGGTCAGCAGGGGGATGGCGAGGATGGAGAGCACCGTGCTCACCGCCACGGTCTTGGAGGCCAGGGCGGAATCCCGCTTGTACTGCACCGCAAACAGCACCGTATTGGCAGCTACCGGGCAGGCCGCTTGGATTACACTGGTGACCAGCAGGTCCGGTTCCGGACGGATCAGCAGCAGGCAGGCCAAAAACAGCAAAGGCGCCGCCAGCAGCCGCAGGGCGGCCACCTTGTACACTGCCAAGTCCGACACAAAAGAGTGCAAGTCCACCTTGGCCACATAGCTGCCGATGACCAGCATGGCCAGGGGCGTGTTTAAATTGGCCAAGAAGCCCACCGGATCCGCAATCACCGCCGGCAGGTGCAAATGGAGGAAGTAGATGGGCAGCCCGAAGAGCAGCCCGATGATGCCCGGATTCAGCAGCAGCACCTTCCAGCTCATTTTCTGGCCGCCGCTCATCATCCGGAACCCGTAGGTCCAGCAGAACAGATTGAACACCACAATAAAGAAGGAACCGTACATCACGCCCTTGCTTCCCACGATCCCCTCTACCAGAGGCAGGCCCATAAAGCCGGCGTTGCTGAACACCACCGCAAACCGCAGCACCTTTTTCCGCTCTGTGGGCTCTTTGCGGAAAAAGCAGTAGGCCACCCCAATGCTCAAGGTGATGGCCAACGCAGAGGTGACCACCGCCAGCAAAAGCTCCGTGGGGGTGAGCGTATCTTCCGATGTAAGGAAGGAATTCACAATCAAACAGGGGGTGACAATCTGCAGCAGCAGCGTATTGATCTCCGACGTGCCCCGGTCTGACAAAATTCCCTTTTTGGACACAAAGTAGCCCAGCAGTATGAGAATCAGCATCACTGCCACTTTGCTTATAATGGTGAGCATGGCTTCCACGATGACATTCCTCTTTCCCCTCAGCCGCAGCCGATTTATCCCTTAGCGCGTTCCAGCCTTGCTGGCATCAAAAGTCCCCTTTGTGGGAAGAATCCTTGGGGTTCTGTTCCTGGGCGTCCCGGCCCTTTTTCCGATACTCCCGCACAAACACCACAACCAGCACCACCAGCACCGCGCCGGTCAAACACCGGAAGGCAATGCCCCAGGCTCCGGAAAACAGTTCCAGGTCCGGCGACAAGTTGTTCACCAGGCTCCACAGGCCCAACAGGAAAAAATACCCGCCCGCCACATAAAAGATCTTGTTCTCCTTGGAGAGGGAGAAGATCAAAATCAGCCCCGCCAGCAGCATGGCAATGGAAAATAGCAGATCCATGGGAAATCCCCTTTCCTTATTCCTTTCACAGTGTCTTCTATTATACCGGATCCCAAAGGAAAACACAAGAAAAAAGCGGGCTGCGCTTCCAAACCGAAGCACAACCCGCTCTCTGTCAGCAAGTCGCACGTTTCCCTCAGGAAAGAATGTAAATGTTCATGGTACGGCGGCCAATCTGGCTGCACTCTTCCACCGTGTTGTAGCACAGGTCCGCCAGAATCTCTCCCGCCATAGCGGCCCCGCCGGTGTCCCCGGCCACCCCGTAGCCGTACACCACGCTGCCGTCCGGCGAAGTGATGTACATTTTTGTCCCGTAGGGGATGATGTTGGGGTTCACTGCCACCACGCCGTACACGGCGTCCCATCCCAGGGAGGTGGTGCCCCCGGGCACGGAATAGGCGGTGCAGGTGCCGGAAAGCATGGAAGAATAGGAGACCGTGTTCCCGTACATGTCCACAAAGGTGCCCGCCGAGGCGCCGCCTCCGTTGCTGGGAACCTCCGGCGCGGAGGGGGCTTCCTCCTCCGCTTCCTCCTCGCGGGACAAGGTGCCCCGCAGCACCACTTCGCTTACAGGCTCCTTCTTCACCGTCTCGGAGACAGCCTCCCGGCTCTCTTCCTCTCCTTCCACATAGGTGACCTGGAAGACCACTTCCTTTTCCCCAGCCGTGCCGGGCGTCTTCACCTGGGTCTCCCCTGTAAACAGGGAGGAGGTGTCCTGATATTCCGTCTCAAAGGGGATGGGCTGAAGTTCGGTCTCTTCCTTGACCTCCACCCGCTTCACCTGGATTTCCATGCCCTCTCGCACTTTGGCGGTCCGGGCCGGCTCCGTGCGGTCGTCCTCGTCCAGGGAGACGCCGCACTTTTCCAGGGCGTCCTCCACAGTCTGCGCGGAGGTTTCCACCTCTCGGGTTTCCCCGTCCGCTGTAATCCGCACCTGCATCATCCGCGTCACACGAATGTGCATTTTGTCAAACAGGGGATGGTCCTGGGCAAAGTTCACCGTGTCCTCTTCCCCCACGGTGACGCCCGCTTCCTGCAGGGCGTCGGCCACGGTGCCTCCCGTGCGGGTCACAGAGGTACTCTCCCCGTCCGCCGTCACCGTCACCTGGCAGGCCCGGCGGATCTCCACCTGGGTCTCTCCCTCCAGAATCGTGTCCCGGCTGGGGGTGACCTCGTCACCCTCCTGCAGAACAATGCTGTTGTCCAGAAGGGCCTGTTCCACCGTGTCGCCTTCATAGGCCACCAGAGAGGTGGGCTGACCGGCTTCTTCCACCGTCAGCCGCACGCCCCGGCGCACCACCACGGTGGTGGTGTTCTCCACCTGCTCCGCCACATCCAGGGGAGAGAGGGGCTCCATGCCCAGCTCCTCCGCTTGGCGGAGAATTTCGCTCAGTTCCGCACTGCGCATGTTGAACGTGTAAGATTGGTCCCCGTCAATCACATTGGCGGAAACCGTCGTTGCCAGCACTGTGGCAAAGGGGGATATACAAAGCGCGAGGACCAGGATCAGCGCCGCAGCGCCCCGCAGGGCCAAAAGTTTGGGCGCTTTCTTCATGTGTCTGCCGTGCATAGAAAATGCTCCTTTCGCCGCCTTACTCAGCGGTTTCAGGGGCTAGTATAGTAAAAAAGTGACGAGATGTCAAAAAACAAACCCAGGTGAATTTGGTTGCTTTGTACAATTATGAATGGAACATTCCATCCCAGCGGAACGCAAAAGCAAGAAAATTCTCCTTTTTCCTTCGGGTTTCTCCACATTATGGAAACTGGGCTCTGTGCATTTTGCATCAAACCGCAAATCTCAGGCCGCTTCCAGAACTGCAAAAATGAAAAAATTATGAATTTTTATTCATTTTCAAATCTGATCAATCCAGGATATACCAGGATTTTCTGTAAACCTCTTGTATAAATACAGGAAACCTATTCAGAAAACCCTCTTCGTGAAAATGCCGAAACTCCGGGGTTTTTTCCGCCTTGCCCGGGGAGTCCTCCGAAAAAAAGGGCAGTTACGTTTTTAACCTAAAACATTTGTTCTCATTTTTGCATGATCATACAGGAAAAATCGAAGAGGGTCGGTTATTTTTTCCTGAAAAAAGGGACGCCATCCCCTTTTCCAGAGGAAATTCTCGGACCATGTGGGAACCGTCCCCCACTTTTCCGCAAAACAGGCAAGAAAGACCTCCCCATGTCCTCTTCCAAAACACAGCCGGCATGGAGTCAAAGCCGCCCATAAACAAGTGGTCTGCGCAGACCCCAGAGGGGAGCACTTTCGGAAGGGCTCTTCCGGCACGGCTTGCTCCGCACCTGGCAAACCAGTTTTTCCGTTTTCCCCTCCCTTTCTGCAACTGGGACGTTCCCCGCAGAAACCTCCGTGTCCTCCCTTGCAGAATGAGAACCTCCCAGGCTTTTGTACCGGATCACTTCCTTCACAGCTTCCGGCATCAGTCCTTGCCCCCAATACTCTTTAGAGTGATTATTCCGGGGCTCTTTGAGCCACCTGTCCGGACTTTGAGAGCCACCATTCCGGAGAATGAGGCCACATATTCCGGTAATTCAGAGCCACTTTAGG
>CAJFEW010000076.1 GCA_904374805.1 uncultured Neglectibacter sp. | reverse complement strand
TTGCCCCAGGTTCCGCCGCCCATTCGGCGGCGTGCGCGTCCTGTCCCACCGGGGCCACCCGGCACAGGACCGCCCGGCAGAAACGCGGGCAGCCAGCTGTCCATTTGCCCCAGGTTCCGCCGCCCATTCGGCGGCGTGCGCGTCCTGTCCCACCGGGGCCACCCGGCATGGAGTCAGTTAAAGCCGAAGATCTTTTGGCTCAGACGATAGACTTGCAGAGCGAACCAGCGGCTGGCCGGGTTTGGGGAATTCAGCACCCTGCCGAACAGTCGCCGGGAAAGCAGCGCGTAGTGTTTGGGATAGTCCCGCTCCATCTCCTCCCAAAAAGAGCGCTCTAAAGCCAGATGCTCCGGTGTGCCGGAACGGAGCAGCAGGATGGAGGAGACGGTTGTGACAATCTCTAAGTAGTTGAGCAAATACCGGCGCAGCCGCAGGTTTTCCACCTGTTCCAAGTCCACCTGCTGAAACATCAGCCGGTTGACCCGAAGCTGCTGATCAATGCGGCGGATCATCACCGTCTCCTGCACCGATTGATCTTCCCGCCCAATAAAGTAGTGGTAGAACACCTGGTCCACATAGTACAGGGTCTGCACCTGCGCCATGGGCACATAGACGAACAAGTTGTCCACATAGAAAGTGTGGCGGGGCAGGTCTAGGCCGCTGTCCAGAAGAAGTTGGGTTCGGTAAATGACCGAGTGCATCAGCAGGTAATGGCCCTTGGGAAAATTACCCACGTCCTCCCAGTGAAGCACCCGGTTGGTGGGCAGGGCGTGGGGATACCGCATCACCATTTTATGTTTGGCGCCCACTTTGTCGTAGACAAAGTCGCTGACCACCATGTCCACAGGTTGGTGGGTCACCTTGAACCGGCGCAGCAGCGTCAGCAGGTCTTTCAGCACCTGGGGGTCCACCCAATCGTCGCTGTCCACCACTTTAAAGTACAAGCCGGTGGCTTCGGAAAGCCCCCGCATCACCGCCCCGCCATGGCCGGCGTTTTCCTGATGGATCGCCCGCACAATGGTGGGGTACTTCTCCTGGTATTCGTCCGCAATGGCGGCGGTGCTGTCCTGGGAGCCATCGTCCACCAAGAGGATTTCCACGTCTTCCCCGCCGGGGAGCAAGGTCTCCACGCAGTGGCGCATATAGTCCTGGGAATTGTAGCAGGGCACGGTAACAGAAAGCAGTTTCACCATGGTTCTCTCCTTTGTTTCTTTAGACAACCGAACAGCCCAAAACGTTACAGCTGCAAGAACCAGAAGCCTGCGAAGTCGTCTTTCATCACCCGGTACCCGTTGGCGGTGCAGGTGTACTTGTACTGACGGATCAGATTGCCCTCCAGGTCGTACTCTTCAAAGCACTGGTGCACGCCGTTGTTCACGGTGTAGCTGTCTCCCCGCCACTGGGCGTTGGAAACCAAGCTGGAATAGGGCAGGTCGAAGGTGTCCACCAAAGTGAAGGTCCCGGCGTTCTCATCCACCAGGTAGTAATAGACGTGGGAATTCACCCCATCCTCCATGTTGGCGGTGCCCACGTCCTCCGGAACCTCCACCTGGAAGTCATCCCGGCTGGACATGGCATAGTAGTTGTTGTCGTACACACGCAGGTAGAGCTGGCCCTCCTCCGCCTGGGCAAAGCCCAGGGCATCCACCTCGGCGGTGGTCATCAGCTCCACATCGTGCTGGCCGTACTGGTAGGGAAAATCCCCCTCCGCCTCCAAGCTGTAGGTGGAAAACTCCGTGTCCTCCCAAAAGTCCGGATTGCCGGCCATCCACAGAATGTGAGGTTCTTCTCCCAGGGCGCACTTGATGATGGTGGAAGTCTCCCGGGAGCTGACGATGATGGAGTTGTCCCTCTCGTCATACTGGATGGAGTTGAGATGGAGCCAGTCCCACTCGCCCTCGCTCCACAGGCCGAAGGGGTCGGTTGCCTGCACCGGGCGGGTGATGTCCACATAGCTTTGGAACACCTGGGTAAAGTCCACCACGTGGGTGACCTGGCCGCTCTCTAAGTCGATCTGCAGCACCTGGTCCTCCACGGTTTCGCCCTGGGTGTCCGTGGCCAGGGCGAGAATGGTGCCTTCGGGGCCCCAGTTAATGTCGTGGTGCAGCTCGTACTGGCCTAAGTCAAAGACCTGGGTCACCTGGCCAAAGCGGTTGAGCCGGGCCACCTTGTTGCTGCCCACGCAGGTGATCAGGCTGCCGTCCTCGTCCCACAGGAACCGGTCGGAGTGGTAGCCTTCCAGCACCATCTCATAGCGCATGACGCCGTCGTTGTCAAAAAAGAAGGTGTACCCGTATTGGCCGCCCAGCCCCATGGCGTAGTACAGCCCGTCCGATAGGGCCTGGCTGCTGTCGCCGTCCACAGTTTCCAAGGTCACATCGTAGCCGGAGACAGGCTCTGGCATGGCAATGGTGAAGGTGGCGGTCCGCTCCCGGCCTTGCCGGTTCACAGCCTGCAGGGTGACCGTGTTCTCCTCTCCGGGCACCAGGCCGATAAGCAGGAATTCCTGCACCCGGCTGTAACCGTCCTCTCCTGCGTTGTTGGCCGTAGCCACATAGTCAGGATAGCCCTCCGCCTGCACCGTATAGGTCACTTGGGTGGGGTTGTCGGTGCCAAAGTACAGGTACAACCCGTTGGAACCTGTGCCAAAGGGATTCAAAATGGCCAGAGGGGCCTCCAGGGTGTAATTCCCCTCCTGGGTGAGCTGAAGAAGGGTGGACGCCAGGCGGTCCTGCACCTCTTCGTCGTAGTACGTAAAGCCCTCGTCCTCGTACTCGTCAGGAATAATTTGAGAGATTTCTATGCTGGCTTCTACGGGGTCGGTGTACACTGTCACCTGCTGGGCGGCTTCTCGCTCCGCCAGATCGCCTGTGTCAATTTCCCAGCTCTCTCGAGTTTGGATTTCGGATTGAATGAAGGAGTGGGTCACCAGACGGACGATTCCATAAACCGCCACAGCTAAGACCACCAAGGCTGCAAGGACAACGCAAAGGATCCAACGTTTTTTCTTTGTACTGTGCGCTTTCAAAGTAAAAATTCATCCTTTCGGAAGGTATTAGCCCTTGGCGGATATTTCTTTTCCGGCCCCCTCTTCCCTTCGAAGAAAGACGCCTGGACTTATATAGTTCTATGGCTAACATTATAGTCATTTTCTGGCGCTTGTCCAGTCAAATCTTCTGATTGGGAACCGGATTTCCTCCCGGTGGGCTGCCTCTGCAGGCGGGTTTTGCAGAAAGGAACCAGGTTTTGTCTGTTCTGCAGGAGGCTGGTTTTCCAAGGGAGCAAAACCTAGCAGCCAACACACCGTGCAAAAAGGGGAACGGCACCCCAAAAAGAAAGCCCACCCAGCAGACCGTGCCGGGCAGGCTTCTCTTGTTTTGTGGGGTGGGGGAGAACGTCTCTTGTTGAAAAACGCGCCCCTCCCTAGGGGATCTCCCCCCCGGGTTCCCGAGAAAGGTTCCTACGGTTCTTTTCCCACATTCCGTCCCTGTGAGGGAAGCAATCGGCCGGTCTCTATGGAGAGAAGGTTTAGGAAAATCGGAAAAAGATGCCTGCGCTTCCTCGGCTGCAGTAATGGTCCGGAGCCTTTTGCACCTGCTCCCAAGGGATTTCCCCGGAGAGCAGCGCCTGGCACAGGGAGAGCATGTCGTGTACCACTTCTGCGCGGATGGGGTTGAAGTAGTGGGAGCAGCCGGCTAAATAGTCCTGCTGCCGGCGGTCGTCACACCCGTTTTCTTGTATGCCGTGTCCGCCCAGCCAGGCGTAATCCCGCAGACGGGGCAGCTGGGCAGAGAAGCGTTCCAAGGCTTTCTGATACTGCCCCACCAGGGACAGTGCCTCTTTTTCCGGACAGATCAGCAGCACAATATACCCGGAGCCAAGGGCGTCTCCTGTGAATAAGCAGCGATGGTACCCGTCTGCAAATACCATGGAATGGGGGGTGTGGCCGGGAAGCTCCAATGCCTCCACCCAAATGTCGCCGCCCAAGTCTATGCGCGCCCCATCGTCCAAAGGCAGCAGCGGGGGAAGGGAAGCCGAAGGGGAGGAGAGGGCTCCGGGAAAAGCCTGGGGATTTTGCAGCAGCGCCTCCCGGTCGGCCCGGTGCAGATAGACGGCGGAAAAACCATCGATCCCATGCATGTGGTCCAAATGGGGGTGGGTGATGGCCACCTCCACCGGAAGGTTTGTCAGGGAAGCCGTCAAGCCGGCCAAATCTCCCTCGCCCATGCCGGTGTCCACGAGCAGGGCTTTGTCCCGGCCTTCCACCAGATAGCAGGAGGCGGTGAAATAGTCGTCAATCCGCCACACACCGGGCAACAGCCAGTGCACTTGAAACTGCTTTTTCCGGTCCTGCGCCAACAGCCATTCCCCGGCATCCCCTTCCAAAAAGGCGCGGTTCCACGCCTCTTCCCGAGAGCACGGGCCTTCTCTGCGGCATTCCACCTGGCGGGAACCGGCGGTGCGCAGGCCCATGACCAGCCGTTCCACACCCACAAGGAACTCCTCCTCGTCCGAAGGCAGGTCCTCTCTTTCCACGGAAACGGCCAAGAGGGGAACGTCTTTCAGTGCCCGAACATGGTAGGGGTTCCCATACCCTCCCACGGCGCACACGCCAGAAAACCACTGGGGGAAGTGGGAGGCCAGCCGCCACACGCTGTTTGCCCCGCCTGGGGCGCCGGTCAAGGCCAGACGTGTCTCATCCAGCTTGGGCTGTTGGCGGAGAAACGCAACCAAGTCTCCCACATCCTCTTCCCAAGGGGCCAGGTGGTCTCCGGGAATCACCACTGCTGCCAAAAAAGCCTTTTTCTGTAAAGAATGCAGTGTTTGCAAACACATCTGGGCTTCCGCCTCATTTTCCGCTATACAGAGTATCCCCGGGGAACCAACCGTTTCCCCGCTCTCCTGGAAAAACCAGGAGAGCGTTCCCGCTTTGCCTTTCCACTCCTGTCTGTGCAACGTGCATGCCTCCTATACGTCGTAGTTTTTTATCAGTATAGCACAGAAAAGCGCAAAAGAAAAGAATTCTCTATTACAAGGGGGCGCCTTCCTTTTTCTCGAATTCCTCCCGGAGTTTTTCCAGTGCTTTCTTTTCAATGCGGGATACATCGCGCCGCGCTTATGGTAAGTCACAGATTTTATCCAAAGGGAAAACGGGAGTAGGGAGGAATGAACGCCTGCTCGTATCCCAGGAGGTGTTGCGCTTTTTTGCTGCACGAATGCATGTCCTATTACCGCAAAACGAGGAATACACGAGCTCAGCCTAGCCCAGAAACGAAAAATTCCAGCCAACCCACAAGGAGTTTGCTGGAATTCTTTGGTGTGAATACCCATAAGAGGCATAAAAAATCGAGTACCCATATGGGTACTCGAAGTGGTTGCGGGGGCAGGATTTGAACCTACGGTCTCGGCTGCCGCCTCGGTCGGCTCGCGGCAGAGCGCCACCGGCGCTCGCTCGCCCTTCAGGTTATGAGGGGTGGTTAGTCGTGACATACGGCCCTGTTGGGCCCTATGCGGAGGTGTTGGTTGGCGGTTTTGGCGGGGATTGCCCCCCATAGGGGTGGCTGTTCCACTGGCTGGTGCACGGTTCTGGGTCAGGGTATGGGTCAGAGAGTGGGTCAACTCCCGCAGCGCAAAAATTGCGCCGCTAAA
>CAJFEW010000075.1 GCA_904374805.1 uncultured Neglectibacter sp. | reverse complement strand
CATCTAAGCGTGAAGCCGCCTCCAAGATTAGATATCCCATGGCGTAAGCCAGTAAGGCCCCTTGTAGACTACAAGGTTGATAGGCTGCGTGTGTAAGCACGGTAACGTGTTCAGCTTGGCAGTACTAATAGGCCGAGGGCTTGACCATAGTCCCTTTTCGAGACTACTTTGCGCCTCTCTCTTTTCTTCCTTTCAGCTTTATTCAGTTTTCAGGGTACAGAGGCCATCCGGATGCGGGTGGCTTTTTTGTTACCTGCTAATGTTCAACCCTCAGAGCCGTCCCCTGTGGACGGCTTTTTCCTCTGTTTGGAAAGAATTTCCAGGTGTAGCAAAGTCTGCTCTTTCTAGTATCCCTACGGGCGACCTGTACCAGGAATCCAGCCACAAATTACAGGGCGGCCGCCTCTCGTCGGAGACGCCTTAGCCAACGGGGCCATAAGGCTCTCCAAAGGCCAGAAGGACTTCTCTAGGGGGATTGGTTACCCTCCAGGTGCCGCGTGATCCTCCGCTGCGCTGGCTGCAGCCCCAGGCGTCTGCCAGAGGCCTTATCCTCCTGGCTCCCCACCAGCTAAAAACAGTAGAAGTTTTCTCGGTGTAAGGGGACAGGATGGCGGCACTGCTGGTCTCCAGCCTGCAGGAGCGCGCAGCAACCTTGTCTCTATAGTTGCAGGTGGAGATCACTCCTTTCCCAGACGAACCCGTGGCGCACAGCAAGTTTCCCGTCTGGAAGGGGATAGGGTTGAGGTGCTGCCATGGTCCGCAGAGAGGCTGAGAGGGTGAGGTGGTCCTGCGCAGCATACGCTCCGTCTTTTCCTCTGCAGGGCTCGAAAATGGGGTTATTTCCCTTCCATTGGAATTTATATAACATCTGAGAAGTAGAAGGCCCTTCCAGCGCCTCTGACGGCCCTTTTAAGGGGGAAGTCCTTCCCCTGCTTGTGTCTTCCTTTACCGATCGTCTTCTGCCCCCG
This sequence comes from uncultured Neglectibacter sp., assembly GCA_904374805.1. Lineage (GTDB taxonomy): Bacteria > Bacillota > Clostridia > Oscillospirales > Acutalibacteraceae > Acutalibacter > Acutalibacter pullicola. The sequence continues at coordinate 8,390 of CAJFEW010000075.1, read as the reverse complement.
CCTTGGGTTTCTAGGGAAGGCGGACGCCTGGAGCCGGGAAGCTCTCTCGTTTAAGATGGGGAGATGCTTTTTATAAGGAGTGGCTTTGTTTTACGTCCCTGCTTTTTGTGTGATCGAAATCCTATAGATATAGCAGTTTTACCGTTGCCTTTGCTTATGCTCTAAAGTCCCACCGGCACAGCCGCGGCTTTCGAATCCCCGACCCTATGGCGCTGAAGAGTCTTTGCTAAAGCACGAAGAAAAACCCCCGGATGGCTTGTTTCCATCCGGGGGTTCTGTTTGTCTTAGAAGAGGGATTTTTAGAAGATATTGCTGAAGCTGTTGATCAGCCCTTCGTTGCGGGTCATGGATACATTGTTGAGCAGCAGCACGTCGTCCACGCCCTTTTCCTGGGCCAGGGCGCTGACCGTGCCGTCATAGTAGCGATAGTCCACCACGTAAACGGTCTTGTAGTGGTTCACCAGGAAGGGCAGGAAGCAGTTGCCGAAGCTCTCCTTCACCACAATGCAGCTGGGGCCTTCTGCCATGTCGTTGTTGATGATCTCCTCGTAAGGCTGGTCGCCCGCCGCGTAGATCAGGTATTTCATGGTTTCGCCGTACTCGTCGCCGTTGGCGATCAGAGGCCAATTTTCCAACACGGTGCCGTCGTCCTGGGTGGCGTTCAACGTGACGTTTGCTTGGGGGATATAGGCCTCTACCGTGTCAGGATTGGAGGCCAGGGAGCTGCTCTGGCTGTCTGTGTAGAAGCTGCCCAGGTAGCCGGCGTAGTCCTTCCGCTCGAACTGATCCAGGGGCACCGGCTCAAAGCCCCGGGCTTTGCAGAATTGCTCGTAGGCATAGTAAGCGCCCAACTGGGTCCAGTGGTGGTCGGTGCGGAAGTACAGGTACTCGTTGGCGTGGGACTTGAGGGTGTCGTACACGGACACCGTTTGTACGGAGGAATTCATAGCCTGAATGGAGGGGTAGATATACTCCTCAATGGCCTTGCGCTGGGGAGAGGTGTTGATGCTGTTGTTCTCAATATAGCTCTCCGGCAGGTCGATGTCGATGCTGGTGGGCACCACCATATCGTACACCGTGGCCGTGCCGTTCAGCTTTTCTCCGGCCCCAGCCACTGCCTCAATATAGCGGTTGGCCAAGTCGGTGTTGAAGTTGTAGTACTCGTAGGCCGTGTCGCCTACAATCATAAGGCCGCCAATGGTTTCCGGAGCGGCGCTGGGCTCGTCCTGGGGAGCAGGGGTGGGGCTCTCCTCCGCAGGCTGGGAGGAGACCTGGCTGGTCTCGCCGGACACATCAGACCCTGTGCCCGCCGGCGCCTGAGAAGTCACTCCACCGGCTGTGCTCACAGCACTGCTGTTGGAGTTGGGCGCATCCTGGTCTTCCGGCTGCGCAGAACAGCCTCGTGCCACAAAGAAAATCACCACAGCGGCCACCACCAGGAGAAGCAAAACCACCAAAGGCAGCACAGGGGGGCCGCCTCTCCGGCGCCGGCTGCGGGTGCTGCGGGAGAGCTGAGGGTCGCGGGAATACTGCCGCTCCCGAGAGGAGGCAGGGACCCGTTCCCGGGAGGCAGAGGCCGTTCGCCAGGGCCGCTCCGACTCGTACAGGGGCTCCAGGTCCTCGTAGGCGGAGCTTCGGTTGGACCTTTCCCGGGTGTAAGAGGGTTCTCTGCTGGGTCTCTCCTGCCGGTCGTAGCGGGCGTAGGAGGTGTCCCGGGTGGAGTACTCCTCCCGGGAGGGGCGGGTGCGGTTTATTTCTGCAGAGCGGTCTGCAGGCGCCCGGCGCGGGCTGCCGCTGGAACCAGCTGCCCGGCGCGGTGTGTAGTTGGCCATGAAAATCATCCTTTCTGCAAGTGCTGCCAGGTTTTATTCCCCGGTGTAAGGAGCGTCTGGAATTTCATCTCCCTGTTGGACGTTGCCCACAATTTCCACGGTTTTAATGCCGTAGAAAGATTGCACCCAGTTGTTGAGCTGGAAGAACATGTCCCGCAGGGGGAACGTATCTGCAAACCAGGTGTCAATTCCTTTGGTGTATTCCCCTGTGGCCAAGGCTTCCACAGTAAACACAGGAAGCTCCGTCAGCTTGCGCTTTTCCATAATAGACTCTGTGGGGCGCAGGGGCAGCAGCATGGAAAACACCCCAAAGGCATAGAGGACCACAAAAAAGACCGCCGCCTTTCCCCGAGAACCCCGTTTATATGTGCGAGCGTGCCGCATGGTATCCATCTCCTTTCCGTCAGAACTGCAGGTAGAGGAAGGGATTGTAGGAATCCCCCACAAGGTAACTGATCGAGAAGAGCAGCCCCGCCACAGGCAGGATGTATTCCGCCACCGTGCCCAGGACAATGGCGGCCCCGTTGGTGGAAGAGGTCAGCCGGTGATAGAGCATCCGGGGCAGGGGGGTGCAGGCCACCACGGCCACCACCAGGAAGAACAGATAGTTCAGGAAAATGTTTTGGCTTTCAAAGTTGATCAGCGGGTTCCCGTTCAGGCAAAACAGCCCTTTCAGCACCACCCAGCCCTGGGTGAAATCGGTGAAGTAGAAGAGGATCCAGCCGAAAAACACCACCACTAAGGTGTACAAATGGGCAAAGAATCCAGGCAGCCGCTGCAGGCAGGGGAGCAGGAACTTCTCCAAGGCCAGGAAAACGAAATAGTACAGGCCCCACAGGATAAAGTTCCAGCCGGCGCCGTGCCACATGCCGGTCAAAAACCACACCACCAGCAGGTTGAATGCCTGGCGGGCTTTTCCCTTCCGGTTGCCGCCCAGGGGGATGTACACATAGTCCCGGAAAAAGCTGGACAGGCTCATGTGCCAGCGCCGCCAGAAATCGGTGATGGAATTGGCCAAATAGGGGTAGTTGAAATTCTCTTTATAGCGGAAGCCCACCATCAGGCCCATGCCGATGGCCATATCCGAATAGGCGGAAAAGTCCAGATAAATCTGCAGGGCGTAGGCAAAGCAGCCCAGCCACAGGGCCAGGGCGGCGGCGTTTTCCAAGGTGGGCAGGTTGGCGGCCTGGTCCCCGGCCGCGCCGCTTAAAATGGTGCGGGAGGCAATGGAGCCGCAGACGTTTGCCAGCAGCACCTTTTTGGCCAGACCCGAGACAAACCGGTTGATGCCGTTGCGCATATCCTCGCTGTCCACATGGCGGGAGAGGATCTGCTCCGCCACGTCCTGATAGCGGACAATGGGGCCGGCAATGCACTGGTGGAACAGGGACACATACAGCAGCAGCCGCCGGAACTTTGGCTGAGCCGGCACCTCCTGCCGGTACACGTCCACCATGTAGGAGAGCAGCTGGAAGGTGTAAAAGCTGATGCCGATGGGCAGGGCGATTTGGGGCACCACAGAGGGGAAGCCAAACCAGTCGTGGGTGTTCTGCATCAGGAACATGGCGTATTTGAAGAACGCCAGCAGCCCCAGGTCAATGATGCAGCCCAGCACCAAAAAGGCTTTGCTCTTGCCGGTTCCCCGGTATTTGTAAATACCTTGGGAAATGGCCCAGTCTGCAAAGGCCATAAACAGCAGCAGCACAATGTAAAAGGGTTCCCCCCAGGCGTAGAAAACCAAGGAGAACAAGATCAATACGGTGTTTTTCGCCTCGATGCTGCGCGCAAAGGCGTAAATCAGCATTTGCAGAGGGAAAAATACACAGAGAAATACCAGGGACGAAAAGACCACGCCACACCCTCCTAGAAAAGTTACTCCCGGCCCGGCCTCACAGTGTGTACCCCTGCACAGGGGGAGGCTCCCGGCCGGCCGCCTGCAGGTTAGCCGGCAGCTCGTTTGCTGTTATAATACCCGAAGGAAAGAAAAGGCCCGCCCAGGGGAGCCTTTTTCAAAGGGAAAACGAAACCGCGCCCTGCGGAATTGTTCCGCCGATTCCCCCTTTTACGGTCGGGGAGTGGAATCTGTGGGACGGTTCTGGGGGGAGGGGCCGCTGGGCGGCACATTTCCCGGCTGCTGCGGGGGAATGGGCCCGCCGGCAGCAGGACCGCCCGGCGTCCCGTAGGGGGCCTGGGGCGGATAGGGGGGCGGGTAAGAGCCCGGGAAAGGCCGGGGTTTCTGCTTGCCGTAGGCCCTGAGGGCCAGGGAGGAGAGCAGAGGAAGGTCGGCCTCCCGCTCTTTGACCACCCGGAGGATGGCCAAGATGCTGAGCAAAATGGCGCCCAAATAGACCAGAGCGGCCAAAATATGCGAGACAATGGAGAGGTAGCTGAAGAAGTAGGGATAGTCGGGCAGGACATCGCCTGCCCACGTGAGGACCCAGCGCAGGAACCCGGCGCACACGGAAAGTCCCAGGGCTTCCAGGCATTGGCGGCCGGTCCACTCGTCCCGCTCCGCCACCAGGGCAAAGCCGAACACCAGGGCACACAGGATAGGTTGCTGCAAAATGACACAGGCAAATGCCAGGATGGGATAGGCGCACAAAACCAGGCCAAAACGTCCCTTGCGCATGGGAAAAACCTCCCTTTGGTAATGAAATGGTTTACAAAAATCTGCATCTCTAAGTTTAAGCCATCGTGCAGGGCAAGTCAAGAGAAAACCAGTAAAAAACCGACGAAAAAGCAATGTTGGGTGACGGGAAGAACCGGTTAAAAAGTCTATAAGTTACTTTACATAAAAAGGCAAAAAGAAAACCGCTTACTTTCGTAAGCGGTTTGAAACAGTGTTGGCGCGGGCCGTCTCCAGCCAAGTATCTTCAGCGCCGGCGAGCTTAACTTCCGTGTTCGGGATGGGAACGGGTGGACCCTCGCGGCAATCAACACCAACTCTTCTGTTTTTGCCGTCTCTCTCGACGGCTCAATAATAATACCACACCTCTCCGAAAATTGCAACCCCTTTTTTCAAATTTTTTTAAAAAAGTTTTGGGGCGGGAAAAAGTGGCGTTTCCCCGCCAGTTTCCCTTTTCCGGAAGCTTCCCAAAGGGGAAGGCATGGGAGCGTTTTAGAGATCCCAAAGAGAGGCCCATTTTTCTTGAAAGCCCCTGGGTGGCGTAGAGACAAAAAAACAGCCGTCCTGTTGGACGACTGCTTTCAATGTTGGCGAAACGGGCCGTCTCCAGCCAAGTATCTTCAGCGCCGGCGAGCTTAACTTCCGTGTTCGGGATGGGAACGGGTGGACCCTCGCGGCAATCAACACCAACTCTTTTGTTTTTGTCGTCTCTCTCGACGGCTTAGTAATAATACCACAGCCTTCCGGAAAATGCAAGCCTTTTTTTCAAAAAATTTCAAAAAAGTTTGAAAATCGCAGGATTTGTGTTTCTTCTTGCTTTTTACACCATATATTGTGTCACCATTGGTCTAGGTGAGCCCGCTGCATGGCGCCCAGCACCTTGGTGCGCAGGTGGGGGAAGGTTTTTTCCAGGTTTTTCACCAGCACATCCGTGTCCTTGCGGGCGGTGACCCCGTCGGCCGGGCAGGCGCTTTTCACCACGGGAAGCTGCAGCCGCCGGGCGGCTCCTTTGATCTCCCGCTCCTCGCAGAACACCAGGGGCCGGATGACGGTGATCTGTTTCCGGCTCAAGTAGGTTTTGGGAGAGAAACACCCCAGCCGCCCCTCGTAGAACAAGTTCATGAAAAAGGTCTGCACCGCGTCGTCGAAGTGGTGGCCCAAGGCCAGTTTGGAAATGCCCAATTCCAGACACAGGTTGTGGAGAATGCCCCGGCGCATCCGGGCGCACAGGGAGCAGGGGTTTTCCTCCTTGCGCTCTTCAAAGATCAGGGGGCCCAGGTCGGTCTTTCTAATAATATAGGGGACCTCTAACCTGTCGCACAGGGCTTGCACCTGGGAGTAGTCCCCGGGGACGCCTCCAAAGCAGGGATCGGCGGTGACCGCCGTCACCGTAAAAGGCTGGGGGTAGTAGTGGGAGAGTTCCGCCAGGGCGCACAGGAGAAACAGGGAGTCCTTTCCTCCGGAGACCCCCACGGCAATTTTGTCCCCCGCTTGGATCATGTCGTATTTTTGTACAGCGGCCCGCACGCGGCCGGTCAGTTTATCCATGTCTGTTTCCTTTCTATTATATATAGTATACGGAAAGCCCTCCCTCCCCAGGGGTAGGGGGTTACATTCCCTGAAAAAAGTCGTCGTAGCTGCCTGCCTTATAGATTTCCTTGAGGGCTTTCAGCACAGAGAGCCGAATGCTGTATTTTCCCTGCTCCATTTTAGCCAAGATATCCGCAGAAATCGGCAAGCCCCGCACCTCTAACTGGGCGGCGGCCTGCGCTTGGGTCAAACCCGCTTTCTTTCGAAAGGCTTTCAGGTTGGAGCCCATAGAGAGATCTTGCTTCCATTTCATCGTCAAAGCCCTCGGAAAAATTCGCTGTAATCGCAGGCGAAGATGGATTGCAGCGCCATCAGGTCGGACACGCGGATGTTCCGCACCCCCGCTTCGATTTTTGCCAAGGTGGTGACATCCCCGATGGTGCCGCCGGCCACTTGGATTTTAGCCACCAGCTGCGGTTGGGTGAGGCCGGCTGCTTTGCGCAGGCGCCGGATGTTTGTACCAAGGCACTTGTCCTGGAGAAGTTTTTGCATACCCGGTCTCTCTAAATTCCCTGGAAGAATTGGTCGTAGCTTGCCACTTTATAGATCTGCTTAAACGCTTTCAGCAAAGACACAGGGACATTATACCGTCCGTTTTCCGTTTGGGAAAGGATTTCCCGGCTGATGTCAATCCCCAAAAGCTGCAGCTGCGCTACTGCCTGCACTTGGGTCAGACCGGCTGCTTTACGGAGAGCTTTCAGATTGTTGCCCAAAGTGTTGTTCCTTCGAAGCTTCTGTTCCACATTGTATCCCACCTTACTTTAAAATGGAATAAATAAATTCCATAAATCTACTTGATTGTACAGGGGATTCTTCGTATAATGGGAAGGAAAATCTTCCAAACGGAGTGTGATATTTGATGGGAAATAAAAGCGAGTGTGAGGCAGAATATTTGGCCCAGAAGCTCACCGAACTTTGTCCCCGGGCGCCGGGGGAGTTGCTTTGGGCGCTGCGGTGGCTGTATGAACACAGGGAAGCGGCGGCCCTGCTGTGCGGCCAGGGAAAGACGGAAGCCTGGGGCCCTGTGCTCCGGCAGCTCCAGCAGGAGGGCCCCACCGCCTATCTGGCCTTGGCGTGCGATGCCCTGCTGCTGAAAAGCGAAAATGGAAGGCGAGAAAACGAGAGATAAACAGGTGAAAACAAGAGAAAAAAAGAGGATGGGAAAAGCAGATTAAAAAATACGGAAAAAGCAGTTGACACAGGGAACATCCTGTGCTATCATCTAGAGGCGCCCAAGAAAGACGGGGCGCATTCCTTTCGTTTGGCACAAATGCAAATATACGTAAAAACTTTTGGAGGTCTGAAAGCTATGTCTACCACGATGCCGAAAGCCGGTCAGATTGACCGCAAATGGTACGTCATTGACGCCGCCGGCAAGCCCTTGGGCCGCGTGGCTGCCCAGGCCGCCGTTCTGCTCCGGGGTAAGCACAAGCCCATCTTTGCCCCCCATGTGGACTGCGGCGACCATGTGATCATCATCAACTGCAAGGACGCCGTCCTCACTGGCGGCAAAGCGGAGAAGAAGTACTACTACCGCCACACCGGCTATATTGGCCATCTGAAGGCTGTCCGTTACGACACCCTGATGAGAACCAAGCCCGAGCTGGCTATGGAGCTGGCCGTGAAGGGCATGATCCCCTCCAACTCCATCGGCCGCGACGCCATGGGCCGTCTGCGCGCCTACGCCGGCAGCGAGCACAAGCACGCCGCCCAGAAACCCGCTGAGTGGAAACTGTAAGAGGAGGACGTAAACTATGTACGAGACTGCACCTTATTTCTACGGCACTGGCCGCCGGAAAAGCAGCGTGGCCAGAGTTCGCCTGTATCAGGGTACCGGCAAGGTCACCATCAACGATCGTGACATCGATGACTATTTCGGCCTGGACACCCTGAAGTATATTGTTCGTCAGCCCCTGACTCTCACGGGCACCGACGAAAAGTTTGACATTGTCTGCCGCGTTTCCGGCGGCGGCGTCACCGGCCAGGCCGGCGCAATCCGCCACGGCGTGGCCCGCGCCCTGCTGCAGTATGACAGCGAGAACCTGCGCTCCATGCTGAAGAAGGCTGGCTTCCTCACCCGCGACCCTCGTATGAAGGAACGGAAGAAGTACGGCCTCAAGGCTGCCCGTCGCGCTCCTCAGTTCTCCAAGAGATAACAGGCCCGACAAACCAATTCAAAAATGTTCAAAAAGCCCGGAACCATGCGGTTTTCCGGGCTTTTTCCTTTCCAAAAAGTCTGTTGTCCTTTGTCTGGTTTTGGCAGGATTTGACCTCGCCTGACCCGGTTTTTCTTGATTAATAATGGGGCAACAGGCCCTTTTTGACCCCGTTATGATTAAAAA
>CAJFEW010000074.1:651-6422 GCA_904374805.1 uncultured Neglectibacter sp. | reverse complement strand
GAGCTGCCCATGTCCGCCATGGAAGCCGGGGCCGATATGGCGGCGGTTTCCATGCACAAGTCCGGCGGCAGCCTGACCCAAAGCTCCCTGCTGCTCACAGGCCCCGCCATGCAGGAGGGCCATGTGCGGCAGATCATCAACCTGACCCAGACCACCTCTGGGTCCTACCTGCTGCTTTCCAGCCTGGATATCTCCCGGCGGAACCTGGCCCTGCGGGGCAGGGAGGCCTTTTCCCAGGTGGTGAAATTGGCCGATTACGCCCGGGACGAGATCAACCGCATCGGCGGGTACTACGCCTTCTCCAAGGAGATCGTCAACGGGGACAGCGTGTTTGACTTCGACCGCACCAAGCTTTCGGTGAACACCCTGAACGTGGGTCTGGCGGGCATCGAGGTCTATGACCTGCTGCGGGACGAGTACGACATCCAGATCGAGTTCGGCGACTTGGGCAACTTCCTGGCCTACCTGTCCATTGGGGACAGGCCCCGGGAGATCGAGCGGCTGGTCAGCGCCCTTTCCGAGGTGCGCCGCCGGTTTGGCAAGCCCGACGCCGCCGGCCTGATGCGCCAGGAGTACATCGAGCCGGAAGTGGTGCTTTCCCCCCAGGATGCCTTCTACGCGGAGAAGACCAGCCTGCCCCTCACGGAGTCTGCGGGGCACGTGTGCAGCGAGTTTGTCATGTGCTATCCCCCCGGCATCCCCATTTTGGCGCCGGGCGAGCGGATCACCCCGGAGATCGTCCAGTACATCCAGTACGCCAAAGAGAAGGGCTGCAGCATGACCGGCCCGGAAGATCCGGACATCCGCCGGTTGAATGTGTTGAAGGGAGTGTATTGACATGGAGTTTTGGTTTTCGGAGGAGCATACCCCCAACGTGAAGTTCTCCATCCGGGTGGACCGGCAGCTTTACAGCGGGAAAAGCGAGTTCCAGCGCATCGATGTGTTTGATTCCCCGGAGTTTGGCCGGTTCCTCACCTTGGACGGCTACATGATGCTGACGGAAAAGGACGAGTTCATCTACCACGAGATGATCACCCATGTGCCCATGGCGGTGCACCCCCATGTGGAGAAGGTGCTGGTCATCGGCGCGGGGGACGGGGGCGTCATCCGGGAGCTGGTCCAGTACCAGGATTTGCAGCACATCGACATGGTGGAAATTGATCCCTTGGTGGTGGAAGTGTGCAAAAAGTACCTGCCCAAAACCGCCTGCCGCCTGGAGGATCCCCGCCTTACCATCCACTATGAGGACGGGCTGAAATTCATCCGCTCCCGGCAGGACGAGTACGATTTGATCATTGTGGATTCCACCGACCCCTTCGGCCCCGGAGAGGGGTTGTTTACCCGGGAGTTCTACGGAAACTGCTACAAGGCCCTGAAGGAAGACGGCATCCTGATCAACCAGCACGAGAGCCCCTTCTACCCGGGGGACGCCGCCGCCTGCCAGCGGGCCCACAAGAATATTGTGGAGAGCTTCCCCATCAGCAAGGTGTACCAAGCCCATATTCCCACCTATCCTTCGGGCCACTGGCTGTTTGGGTTTGCCAGCAAAAAATATCACCCCTTAAAAGATTTGGATGAGACCCGGTGGAATATGCGGAGCATCCCCTGCCGGTATTACACCACCACCCTGCACAAAGGGGCCTTTTATATTCCAGCCTATGTGGAGGAGCTGTTGAAGCATGTTGAGTAAAAATGTGGAGACCTTTCTCTCCTGCGACAATGAGTGGGAAGAGGCGGGCACCGTGCTGTTTGGCGCCCCCTTTGACTCTACTACGTCCTACCGGCCGGGCTCCCGGTTTGGCAGCAGCGCCATCCGGCGGGAGTCCTACGGCATTGAGAGCTACAGCCCTTACCAGGACAAGGACCTGGAGGACATCGCTGTGTTTGACAGCGGCGACATCGAGCTACCCTTGGGGGACGCGTCCCTTTCTCTGGAGCAGATCGAAGAGCGTGCCGCCCTTATTTTAGAGGCGGGGAAGCGGCCCTTCCTGCTGGGAGGCGAGCACCTGGTCACCTTGGGAGCTTTTCGGGCGGCCTTTGCCAAGTATCCGGATATCCGCATCCTCCACTTTGACGCCCATGCGGATTTGCGGGACGACTACCTGGGGGTGCAGCTCTCTCACGCCTGCGTGCTGCGCCGGTGCTGGGAGCTTTGCGGCGACGGGAAGATTTTCCAGTTTGGCATCCGCTCTGGGGACCGGGAGGAGTTTCGCTGGGGGAAAGACCACGTCTGCACCCATAAGTTCGATATAAGCGGCCTGGAGGAGCGGCTGGAGCAGCTGGGGGATACGCCTGTGTACTTCACCCTGGACCTGGACGTGTTGGATCCCAGTGTGTTTCCCGGCACCGGTACCCCGGAGCCCGGCGGCGTCAGCTTTGAGGAGCTGCGGAAAGCCGTCACTTTGGTGTGCCAGAAAGCCAACGTGGTGGCCTGTGACGTTAACGAACTGAGCCCGCCCTACGACCAGAGCGGTGTCAGCACTATGGTGGCCTGTAAGGTGGTCCGGGAGATGCTGTTGGCGCTGCGGTAAGGGGAAACAGCGCCGAAGGCGAGTAAAGTTTTTTGGTGAAGCTTTTTTTCAAAAAAGCTTCGACCTTAAAAAAAGCAAAGCGCAGCTTTGCGAAAAAAGAGTGTAGCACCGCAGGCCGCACGGCGCGCAGCGCCTAGGCCAAGGTGCGGCCGATTTGCACTGTTCTTTCTGGAAAGCCGGGCGATTTTCGAGGAGCTGGGCGATTTTCGAGGAGCCGGGCGGTTTCCGAGAAGCTGGGCGATTTCCGAGAAGCCGGATGGTTTCCGAGAAGCCATGTGGTTTCCGAGAAGCTGGATAGTTTCTGGGGAGCTAAGCGGTTTCTGGAAAGCTGGGTGGAAACCGTCCGGGCCCTTGTTTACAGGCCTCCGGCCTGGTATGACAACGGCCCTGGCTTTCTTTCCGGCTGCGCCGGTTAAGACCTTGGGGGCGCTGCCCCCAATCCCCTGCAAACTTTTGAAAAAGTTTGATCAAAACTTTTATGCGCTTCGCGTTCCAGAAAGCTGGGGATTTTCGGAGGACCGTCCGATTCTGCGCCCTATCGCCCTTGCGGAACGCAAGAGGGCGGCATGTCCTGTCCGGCCACGGACAAACTTTTATGCGCTTCGCGATATTCATTTCTAAATCTTCATTACATTGTGCGCCGCGCGGGCGAGCCGCTCTCTCCATGTAGAGAGCGAAGTGAAACGAGCGATAACGCGACTCGTCCCGTCCGGCCACGGACAAGGAGTGTTTCTCATGAGCAAAGTTCTTATCATCGGCTGCGGCGGCGTGGCCAATGTGGCCATCCGCAAGTGCTGCCAGTGCAGCGACGTCTTTACCGAAATCTGCATCGCCTCCCGCACCAAGTCTAAGTGCGATGCAGTGAAGGCCGACCTGGAGGGCAAAACCAAAACCCGCATCACCACCGCTCAGGTGGACGCGGACGATGCCTCCCAGGTGGCGGCTCTCATCCGAGAGTACCAGCCCGACCTGGTGATGAACATCGCCCTGCCCTACCAGGACCTGGCCATTATGGACGCCTGCCTGGAGTGCGGCGTCAACTACCTGGACACCGCCAACTACGAGCCCGAGGATCTGTCCGACCCGGAGTGGAAGGCCAACTACGAGAAACGCTGCAAGGAAGAGGGCTTCTCCGCCTACTTCGACTACTCCTACCAGTGGGCCTACAAGGAGAAATTTGAGAAAGCCGGCCTCACCGCTTTGCTGGGCACCGGCTTTGATCCCGGCGTCACCCAGGCCTACTGCGCCTATGCCCAGAAGCACCTGTTCGACCAGATCGACACCATCGACATTCTGGACTGCAACGGGGGAGATCACGGCTATCCCTTTGCCACCAACTTTAACCCCGAAGTGAACCTGCGGGAAGTGTCCGCCCCCGGCTCCTACTGGGAGAACGGCCATTGGGTGGAGATCCCCGCCATGAGCATCAAGCGGGAATACGATTTCGACCAGGTGGGCCACAAGGATATGTACCTCTTGCACCACGAGGAGATTGAGTCCCTGGCCAAGAATATTCCCGGCGTGAAGCGCATCCGTTTCTTTATGACCTTCGGCCAGAGCTACCTGACCCATATGAAGTGTTTGGAGAACGTGGGCATGCTCTCCACTGAGCCCATCGAGTTTGAGGGCCACAAGATTGTCCCCATCCAGTTCTTGAAGGCCCTGCTGCCGGATCCGGCTTCTCTGGGTCCCCGCACCGTGGGCAAGACCAACATTGGCTGCATCTTCACCGGCAAAAAGGACGGCAAAGAGAAGACTGCCTACATCTACAATGTGTGCGACCACCAGGAGTGCTACAAAGAGGTGGGCTCCCAGGCCATCTCCTACACCACCGGCGTGCCCGCCATGGTGGGGGCCATGATGCTGCTCACCGGCAAGTGGAACAAGCCCGGGGTCTACACCGTGGAGGAGTTCGATCCCGATCCTTACATGGACGCCCTGAACCAGTGGGGCCTGCCCTGGCAGATTGACGAGAACCCTGCGTTGGTGGACTGAGATGGCAGAGCAGAAAACTCCCTATTTTCTGATAGACGAGGGGCTTTTGAAGAAGAATTTGGAAATTCTTCGGCAAGTGTCCCAGGAGGCCGGCTGCAAGATCCTCCTGGCCCAGAAGGCCTTCTCCATGTTCGCCTGCTATCCCCTGATCAGCCGGTATCTGGCCGGCACCACTGCCAGCGGCTTGTATGAGGCCCGCCTGGGCCGGGAGGAATTCCCGGGAGAGGTGCACGTGTTCTCCCCTGCCTACCGGGAGGAGGAGTTCCAATTGCTGCTGGGCCTGGCGGATCACTTTGTGTTCAATTCCCCCAGCCAGCTGCGCAAATACGCCCAGCGGGCCAAGGACGCGGGCAAGCAGGTGGGCCTGCGCATCAACCCGGAGTGCTCCACCCAGGAGGGCCACGCCATCTACGACCCCTGCGCCCCCGGCTCCCGGCTGGGCACCACCCGAGAGAATTTCGACGAGAGCCTGCTGCCTTTGCTGGATGGGCTCCACTTTCACACCCTGTGCGAGCAGAACTCCGATGACCTGGAAATCACTGCCCAGGCTTTTGAGGAGAAATTCGGCCAGTACCTGCCCCGGATGAAGTGGCTCAACCTGGGGGGCGGCCACCACATCACCCGAGCGGACTACGACATCCCCCGGCTGGTGCGGGTGGTGAAGCACTTCCGGGAGCGCTACGGCGTGGAGGTCTACCTGGAGCCGGGAGAGGCCGTGGTGTTAAACGCCGGGTTCCTGGTGTCAACCGTGCTGGAAGTGGTCCACAACGGCATGGACATCGCCATTTTGGACACCTCCGCCGCCTGTCACATGCCCGACGTGCTGGAGATGCCCTACCGGCCTCCGGTGAAGGATTCCGGCAAGGCGGGGGAGAAGCCCTATACCTACCGCCTGGCGGGGCCTACCTGCCTGGCAGGGGATGTGATCGGGGATTATTCCTTCGACCAGCCCCTCACGGAGGGAAGCCAGGTGGTGCTGGAAGATATGGCCCTGTACACCATGGTAAAGACCAATACCTTCAACGGTATGCCCCTGCCCGCCATCGCCCTGCGCCATGAAGACGGCACGGTGGATGTGGTGAAGGAGTTTGGCTACGAGGACTTTAAGAGCCGGTTGAGCTAAACGGGAGGCGCCGCGAAGCGGGATAAAAGTTTTCGGTGCAGCCTTTTTCAAAAGGCTGCGACCTTTTATGAGCGGCGTAGCCGCGATGGAGAAAATCAGAAGAACAGCGGGTAACCTTTGGT
>CAJFEW010000074.1:0-595 GCA_904374805.1 uncultured Neglectibacter sp. | reverse complement strand
GCCATTGACAAACTGGGCTGCGCCGCCGTAGCCGTCCCCGGAGCAGAGAGAGTTGATAAGCAGTGTGTGCCCGCAAATCTTGCCCGCCTGAACAGCGTATTCCTCCCGGGCGCCAGAGGTCCACTCCTGAGGCGTGTAGCTGATGTAAACCGGCCAGAACAGCAGTTCCTCCCCCAGGGCAAAGCGCTCCGCACAGCTGTCCCAAAGGTCGCCGCACAAGGCGATGGCACAGCGTTTGCCCCGGTAGGAAAACACTTCCACCGTGTCCCCTTCCCGGTAATGATGGTCGGTGCGCCAGTAGTGCTTCCATCCCTGGGATACCCGACGGTAGTTGTACAGCAACTGTCCCTCTTGCATGAGTGCGCAGGAGGAATAGAGAGAATCCCCTTCCCGCTCTACGTAGCCAAAGAGCAGGTCAATGCCCCCCAAGGAGGAAAGTTCCCGCAATTTGCGAAAGAGGGAGGAGCCTGTGGTAATGCCTACCGCCCAATCTTCTTCAATGTGAAAGGAGAGGGCGCCAAAGCCCTGGAGGAAAGTTTCCCCAAAGCAGACCAGCTGGGCGCCCTTCTTTTTAGCTTCCAGCGCCCAGCGCTCC
>CAJFEW010000073.1 GCA_904374805.1 uncultured Neglectibacter sp. | reverse complement strand
GGGCGCGGAAATCTCCCTGGATACCCTGAACCTGCCCAAGTTTGCCACGGAAACCGACGAGAACCTGTGGCATATCGCCGTCCACGCCACCGACGAGCGGCTGTTTGCCGTGTACGAGCTGTTAAAGCGGGGCGTGACTGTGGAGAAGATGCACGAGGAGACCATGATCGACTGCTGGTTCCTCTCCAAGATACTGAACTTGCTCAACTACGAGCGGGAGCTGCAGAAGGGCCAGCTCACCCAAGAGCTGTACACCCAGGGCAAGAAGCTGGGGTACCCCGATTCCACCATTGCCCGGCTGTCCGGCTGCAAGGTGGAGTTTGAGCGCAAGCCCACCTTCAAGATGGTGGACACCTGCGCCGGCGAGTTCGCTGCCCACACCCCCTACTTCTACGCCACCTACGACACCGAGGAGTCCGGCGGTGAGGACGAGGCCCTGGAATTCATCGGCGAAGACCGGGAGAAGCAGACGGTGATCGTGCTGGGTTCCGGCCCCATCCGCATCGGCCAGGGCATCGAGTTCGACTACGCCAGCGTCCACTGCGTCATGTCCCTGCGGCAGCTGGGGTATGAAGTGGTCATCATCAACAACAACCCGGAAACCGTGTCCACCGACTTCGACACCGGCGACCGGCTGTACTTCGAGCCTCTGTCCCCGGAGGACGTGATGGACATCATCAAGATCGAGAAGCCCATTGGCGTGGTGGTGGCTTTTGGCGGCCAGACGGCCATCAAGCTCACCAAGACCCTGGCGGCCAACAACATCCCCATCTTGGGCTCCTCTGCAGACACCATCGATATGGCCGAGGACCGGGAGCGGTTCGACGAGCTGCTGGAGCGTTCCGGCATCAAGCGGCCCAAGGGCCACACCATCATGACCACGGAAGAGGCCTTGGACGCCGCCCGTGATCTGGGGTACCCTGTGCTGATGCGTCCCTCTTACGTGCTGGGCGGCCAGAACATGATCATCGCCTACTGCGATGAGGACATCCAGGAGTACATGGCCATCATTCTCTCTCACAAGCAGGACAACCCGGTGCTCATCGACAAGTACCTGTCCGGCATGGAGATTGAGGTGGACGCCATCTGCGATGGGGAGAACATCCTCATCCCCGGCATCATGGAGCACGTGGAGCGCACCGGTATCCACTCTGGCGACAGCATCGCTGTGTACCCGGCCTCCGACATTGACGACGACATGAGCGCCAAGATTGTGGCCACCACCGAGACCCTCTGCCGGGAGCTGAACGCTCTGGGCCTGATCAACCTGCAGTATATCATCATGGACGGGGAGATCTATGTCATCGAGGTGAACCCTCGGGCCTCCCGTACCGTGCCCTACATCAGCAAGGTCACCGGCGTGCCCATGTGCGACCTGGCCACCAAGGTGAGCCTGGGCTACAAGCTCACCGACCTGGGCTTCGGCACCGGGCTGTACAAGCCCTCCCCCTACGTGGCGGTGAAGGTGCCGGTGTTCTCCTTTGAGAAGCTGACCGACGTGGACACCCACCTGGGGCCGGAGATGAAGTCCACCGGCGAGGTGCTGGGCATTGGCAACAACGTGGAGGAAGCCCTCTACAAAGGCCTGATTGCCTCCGGCCACAAGATGAACAAGGGCGGCGGCGTGTTCATCACCGTGCGGGACCAGGATAAGCCGGAGATCGGTGAGATCGCCAAAAAGTTCGCCAAGATGGGCTTCGAGCTCTACGCCACTACCGGCACCGCCATGGTGCTCTTCAAGGTGGGCCTGTCTGTGAAGATTGTGGACAAGATCCACGAAAGCTCCGTGAACACCATCACCCTGCTGGAAAGCGGCAAGGTCAACTATGTCATTTCCACCTCCGCCAAGGGCCGCAACCCTGCTCGGGACAGCGTGAAGATTCGCCGCAAGGCAAGCCTTTTGGGCATTCCCTGCCTGACGGCCATCGACACCGCCAACGCTTTGGCAGACTCCCTCATGAGCCGCTACACCCCGGAGAACACGGAGATCATCGACATCAACAACTTGAAGACCCACAAGCAGAAGCTGAAGTTCACCAAGATGTCCGCCTGCTCCAACGACTATATCTACATCAACCTGTTCGATCCGGAGAACACTGTCTCCTCTCCCGAGTTTTTGTCCATCTATCTCAGCGACCGGCACAACGGTGTGGGCGGCGACGGGGTCATTCTGATCTGCCCCTCGGACAAGGCGGACGCAGAGATGCGCATGTTCAACCTGGACGGCAGCGAAGGGCTCATGTGCGGCAACGGCATCCGCTGCGTGGCCAAGTACCTGTTTGACAACGGCATCGCCCAGGGCGAAAAGGTGGGCGAGGGCCGGTATGTGCTCCACATCGACACCAGAAGCGGCGTCAAGGAGTGCACGGTCATCACGAAAAACGGCCTGGTGTCCAAGGTGACCGTGGACATGGGCAAGGCTGAGCTGGCCCCGGACAAGGTGCCTGTGCGCCTGGAGGGAGAACGGGTGGTCGACAAGCCCATCTCCATTGACGGGGACGTGTACCGGATCACCTGCTGCTCTATGGGCAATCCCCACTGCACGGTGTTTGTGCCCTCTGTGGACAAGCTGGATCTGGAAAACTTGGGCCCCAAGTTTGAAAACGATCCCATGTTCCCGGAGCGTGTAAACGTGGGCTTTGTGGAGGTCATTGACGACCACACCTTGAAGGCCCGCATTTGGGAGCGGGGCAGCGGAGAAACCATGGCCTGCGGCACCGGTACCTGCGCTGCCGTGGTGGCTGCCACCTTGAACGGCTACTGCGAGAAAGGCCGGGACATCCGGGTTATTCTCAAGGGCGGAGAGCTGAAGATTCACTACACCGACGACCGGGTCTTGATGACCGGCAAGGCCGAAAAGATCTACGACGGCGTGGTAGAGGTATAAACATCGAGACACAATACAACCGCACAAAGGACTTTCCCTTTTTTGGAAAGTCCTTTGTGGGTTTATCTTGCAGACCAAGGAAAGGGGAACGCTATGGGCACACTGCGGTTTACAAAAATGCACGGCTGCGGCAACGATTACGTCTACATCAACTGCTTTGAAGAGCAGGTGGAGGATCCGGCGGCTTTGGCCGTCCGTCTCTCCGACCGGCACAAGGGCGTCGGTGGCGACGGGGTGATCCTCATCTGTCCCAGCGACGTGGCAGACGCCAAAATGCGCATGTTCAATTTGGACGGCAGTGAGGGGAAAATGTGCGGCAACGGGATCCGCTGCGTGGCAAAATACGTGTATGACCACGCCATTGCCCGCAAGAAAGAGCTGCACATTGAAACCCTCAGCGGCGTGAAAACCTGCCTCATCCACGAGGAGGGCGGGGAAGCCAGCGCTGTCACGGTGGACATGGGGGACGCCATTCTGGCTCCGGAGGAAATTCCCGTGCGCTGGGAGAGCGGCCCGCTGGTAGCTGAAAATGTGGAAGTGGCCGGAGGCATTTACGAAATCACCTGTGTCAGCATGGGCAATCCCCACTGTGTGATTTTTGGCGGGGACCCCGATGAACTGGACCTGCCGGAAATCGGCCCCCAGTTTGAGCACGACCCCCTCTTTCCCCAGGGGGTGAATACGGAGTTCATCCAAGTGCTGGACAGCCACACCCTGAAAATGCGAGTGTGGGAACGGGGCAGCGGGGAGACCATGGCCTGCGGCACAGGCGCCTGCGCCAGCGCGGTGGCAGCGGTGCTGTGCGGCCACTGCCCTCGGGGAGAGGATATTTTAGTGCACCTGCGGGGTGGGGACCTAACCATCCGCTGGGACCAGGACCGGGTGTGGATGACCGGCGAAGCGGTTTCCGTGTTCGAAGGCACTGTGACAGTGTAACGGTGCCTGGAATCCATCCGGCAAAAAACAGGAGGGAATTGCAATGGCGAAATATATCTTTGTCACCGGAGGCGTGGTCTCCGGGTTGGGAAAGGGGATTACGGCAGCCTCGCTGGGCCGGCTGCTGAAAGCCCGGGGCCTGAAGGTGGCCGCCCAGAAGCTGGACCCCTATATCAACGTGGACCCGGGCACCATGAGCCCCTACCAGCACGGAGAAGTCTACGTCACCGAGGACGGCCTGGAGACAGACCTGGACCTGGGCCACTACGAGCGGTTTATCGACGAGAACTTGAACAAGTTTTCCAACCTGACCACCGGCAAGGTGTACTGGAATGTGCTCAATAAAGAGCGCCGGGGGGAGTATTTGGGGGAGACCATTCAGGTGATTCCCCACATCACCTCAGAGATTAAAAGCTTTATTTACAGCGTGGGACAAAAGTCCAATGCGGACATTGTCATCACGGAGATCGGCGGCACGGCCGGCGACATTGAAAGCCAGCCTTTTTTGGAGGCCATCCGGCAGGTGAGCCAGGAGGTGGGGGAGGAGAACAGCCTCTTTATCCACGTGACCTTGGTGCCCTACCTGAAAAGCTCCGGGGAGCACAAGTCCAAGCCCACCCAGCACTCGGTCAAGGAGCTGCAGAGCATGGGCATCAAGCCGGACATCATTGTGTTGCGCACGGACGAGCCCATCACCGACCCCAGCATCTTCCACAAAATCGCCCTGTTCTGCAACGTGCGGCCGGACTGCGTCATTGAGAACTTGACCATTCCGGTTCTGTACGAAGCGCCCATTATGCTGGAGAAAAGCCACTTTTCCGACATCGTCTGCCGGGAGCTCCACTTGGAGACCCCCGAGCCCGACATGACCGAGTGGCTGCAGATGGTGGAAAAAATCCGTTCCCGGAAAAAGCTGGTGCGTGTGGCCCTGGTGGGCAAATACGTGAAGCTCCACGACGCCTACCTGTCTGTCATGGAGGCCCTGCGCCACGCAGGCTACGATTTGAGCGCCCGGGTGGAAATCGACTGGGTGGACTCGGAGACTCTCACCGAGGAGAACGTGGCCTCCCGCCTGGGGGACGCGGACGGGGTCATCATTCCCGGAGGCTTTGGCCATCGGGGCATTGAGGGCATGGTTTTGGCGGCCCAGTACGCCCGGGAGAACAATGTGCCCTATCTGGGCATCTGCTTGGGCATGCAGATTGCCGTCATCGAGTTCTGCCGGAACGTGTGCGGCATCAAAGACGCCAACTCCGGCGAGTTTGACGAGTACGGCCTGCACAAGGTCATCGACTTTATGCCCGACCAGAATAAGAACATCAACAAGGGGGGCACGCTGCGCTTGGGCAGCTACCCCTGTAAGATTCAGCCTGGCACCCAGATGATGGCCTGCTATGGCAAGGACTTGATTCAGGAGCGCCACCGCCATCGCTACGAGTTTAACAACGACTATCGGGAGCAGGTGCAAAAGGCCGGCATGGTCATCAGCGGCACCAGCCCCGACGGGCGCATTGTGGAGACAGTGGAGATTCCGGAAAACACCTTCTTTGTGGCAGGCCAGTTCCATCCGGAATTCAAGTCCCGCCCCAACCGGCCGCACCCCCTGTTCCAGGGATTTGTAAAGGCCGCTGTGGCATACCGGGAAAACCGGCCGGAGTCCCGCCAGGAGAAACAGTAAATCCTCCTGGAGACCCAGGGTGAAAAAAGCAACTTGTATGTGGAAAGGATCGAAGGACTATGAAACTCAACGGCAATTTCCAAAATTTAGAGCAGAGCTACCTGTTTGTCACCATCGCCAAGAAGGTGGCGGCCTATACCCAGGAGCACCCGGAGAACAAGATCATCAAAATGGGCATTGGCGACGTGACCATGCCCCTGGCCCCTGCTGTGATTGAGGCCATGCACAAGGCCACGGAGGAGCAGGCACACAAGGAGACCTTCCACGGCTACTCCCCCGACAGCGACGGCTACCCCTTCCTGCGGGAGGCCATCGCCAACTACTACAAGAACTTCAGTGTGGACATGGACCCCTCCGAGGTGTTTGTGGGCGACGGCGCCAAGAGCGACGTGGGCAACATTGTGGACTTGTTCGACGTGGACAACACCGTGCTGGTGCCCGACCCGGTGTACCCCGTGTATGTGGACACCAACATCCTCTCCGGCCGGAAGATTGTGTACAGCAACGCCACCGAGGAGAACGGCTTCCTGCCTTTGCCCGACCCCAGCCGGAAGGCGGACATCATCTACCTGTGCTCGCCCAACAACCCCACCGGCGCCGCCTACAACCGGGAACAGCTGCAGGCCTGGGTGGACTACGCCCTGGAGCAGAAGGCGGTGATCCTGTTTGACGCCGCTTACGAGGCCTTTATCACCGAGCCGGGCCTGCCCCACAGCATCTTTGAAATCCCCGGGGCGGAGAAGTGCGCTATTGAGTTCTGCTCTTTCTCCAAGACCGCTGGCTTCACCGGCATGCGCTGCGGCTACACCGTCATCCGCAAGGAGCTGGTGATGGACGGCGTGCAGGTCTCCAAGCTGTGGCAGCGCCGCCAGGGCTGCAAGTTC
>CAJFEW010000072.1 GCA_904374805.1 uncultured Neglectibacter sp. | reverse complement strand
GGTGTAGTTGACGCTGGTCACACCGCTCTCCAGCAGGACGCCGTCGGGATTGGTCAGGTAGACCTTGGCGTTGGGAGTGGTGGTGAACTCGGCGATCATACCGGTCAGGTCGGTGCCATAGGGCACATTGTTCACGGTGATGGTGCGGTTCTCGGGATCGCTGTTATCCACAGTCCCGGTGTAGCCGTCCAGAGAGAAGGTGAGAATGTCGGCTTCGGTCTCAGGCTCCGCCCAAGTCAGGTCGAAGTTGTAGGTCTTCTGAGACTTCTTGCTAGTCAGACGGTCTTCAGCCAGCACGGTGACGCTCTCGATCTCCACACCAGCGCCACTGCCATTCACAAGATAAACATGCACAGTGTGCTCTCTGTTGTTCTCACGCTCAAAGACCAACTTGCGGTTGTTGTAGTAACCCTTGTAGATAGAAGTACCGGTAGCGTCGTACATACCATCTACAACACCGTCGCCATCCACATCACCTTCAGAGAAGAAGGTAAAGATATTGCCACCATTAGTAGCAGTCAACAACGCATAATCGCTCAACTCGAACTCAGCGAACACACTCGCTTTTTTCTGAGTATCGTTACCAGTAGTAACAAAACCATCTTCAATGGTCAAACCCCAAGGAATCTGGCCAGAAATGGTGCCGCCAGTGGCGGTGTTGTCCACATCCAGGGGAGTGTTGCCCACCTGGAAGGACTCCAGGGTAGCAGCGGACTTAGCATCCTGAGAAGTGATTTCTACAGTATACATGGTGCCGTACTCACGCAAGGACTTGCCGTCGTACTTAAAGCCATCAATGTTGATGGAGTCATAATTTCCACCCTGAGCATACATAGCTGCGCGAGCTACTTCCTCATCCAGAACAAAGATCTGATTTCCATCCTTCAGAATGGTGGTGGTAGCGTTCACATCGGTGTTAGTGGAAGGCAGCTCCTGAATGAGAGAGTAAATATCCTGACCGGAACCAGGAGCGCCGGTAGCTCCATCGGTACGATTGTAGACGAATACCAATGCGCCATCTACAGGCACAACCTCTGTCACAGCATTGATGTATGTGCTCTCAGTGTTATTGCTCGTCAGAGAGTAGGGGATCTCATAGGCCAGAGTGCTGACCGTGTGACCACCCGCCGTGGTAGTCCGAACTTCCGTGTTGAAGTCATTCTTGTTGGCACCATCCCGCACAATGGCGTTGGTGAACTGGGTGTCGGTACGATCAGCGCCAGAGAAAGTCTTATCCAGCTGTGCGGTAAACCGCAGGTTCTGGATGGTATCGCCCTCAGCAGGGTTATTCTTCAACTTCACACTGATCTTGTAGTCTTCGAAAATGGTGGGGTCGTTCTTATCGATGGCGCGCACATCGATGGTATTCACATCGTCGGGACCGTTAAGGACAGTGCCCAGGCCAATGTTCCCAGCCTGATGCACACCGCTGACCAAGTCGTACTGATCCCACTGCAGCTTAGCGTTGGAAGAGGTGCGGAACAGCACAGTCCAGTCGCTCATGTCAAAGGTCATGTAGGGCACTTCAATGGTCAGGGTCTTGCCGGTCACAACGCCGCCGTGGGAGTTGCCGTCCTTGTCCACCAGGTAGAAGGATTCCAAAGTGGCGTCGTCAGCCCGGGGAGCGAAGTCAGCGGACACGGTGTAAGTGGTGCTCTTGTTGGGATCTTCCGCGTAGACAACTACGCTGATGGGGCCCTTGGACAGGTCCACAGTTTTCTGCCACATCTTTTCGCCGGAGGGGGCAGAAGCCGTCAGATCAGTGGTAATAGGATCCATTTTCACGCCAGCCGCATACACCTCGGAAACCGTGTCGGTGGTGTACAGGGTCAGCTGCACGCTCTCCAACTTTGTTTGTACCTGAGGATCTGTATTGTTCACATACTCAGGCAGCAGGCCGGTGATGGTCCGAGCGTCGGGATCGATGTCCGCATTGGTGCGGTCCATACGAGCGTAGGTGATGGTGGTGTCCAGGTCTTTCTCATAGGACACTTCCAGCACATACCACTGGGTGGCGTTCAGGCGGGTAACCTCCACCAGGTTTTCAGAAACGCCGTCGGTAAAGGGCGCAATGGTGATGGTGTCGCCGGACTCCACGTTTTGGTTCGTGGGGGTGCCAGTCCCGGTGGTGTTCGCGTAAATGTCCACAGTGCAGTGCAGGTTGCCTTCGGCAACGTAGGTGACGGGCACAGAGATCCCCGTGTTCTTGGGAACGGTCACCTTGATGGTGTCCACAATGTTGTTTTTGTTTTCATCGGCGAATGTGCCGGTCTGGCCCGCCAGGGTAAAGGACCGGAAAGCGTCCAGATAGGAGGTGACGTTCACCTTCCACTCACGGGGGTCGCCGTTCTCAGCGGTAACAGTGAAGGTGTCGTCAGCGTCAACGCCCACAACACCACCGTTCTCCACGGTAGCATTCTGCAGACCCTTAACCGTGATCTGAGCGCCAGCGTTGGGATCCTGGGTATCGTTGGGAGCAGTTGTGTTGGCAGGGGTGTTGTTGTTATCCCGCGCCAGAACCACGTTCACTTCGCCCTTCTCGTTGTCGATGTCAGCGGAGTACACAACATCGCCGGTGCTGACCAGCTCAATATCGGTAGTGGTGTAATCCTTGACATAGTTCAGGGTCAGGGTGTAGGTGGCTTCCACCGTTTCTTTCTCGGTGTTCTTGTTCACCAGCTGCAGGGTTACCGTGCCGGTGTCGCCGTTCACAGCGATGTAACCATCAACTTTGGTCAGATCCAGGGAGTTATCCCCAGTTTCGCCAGTGATTTCCTTATACTTGGAACCACTGTTAGACCGAAGAACCCAGCCATCCGTCAGCGGGCCATTCAGCCCGATAGTCACGAAATCCAGATTCTTCACTTCCACGGTGGGATCATCCAGACTGACCGTAACTTTTCCATTTCCATCATCTACGGTGATGGAGGTCAGGTCCTCCGGAAGAGCCGCGGAAGCGCTGAGCGGAATCATTGCGACGGCATCGCAAGTGATTTCTTCAGAAACTTGCTTTTCTTCATAATTTCAACCCTCTTAAATTTTAGATTCTCTCAGGGCTTTTTCCCTGGGAGTTGAAGTTTATCTATCACTGCCCTTTGCAAAAGAGGGCCCCAGCAGGCCCGGAAAATGGGGAAAAGAGTGTGTGAGGAAGAAAGTTGGAGGGTTGAACATTCCCCTTGCCAGAGGGGCTTGTGGGGGGGAAGAGAGGCGTTGGCGAGGCAGGGAAGGGGCCCTTCCGAAGAAAAGTTAAAATTATTTCAGTTTTGTGTTGATAGCAGAGACAGGAAGTGAACTATTTATAACACAATGAAGTTACAAATATTTCACACGGAGGAGAGCCTTATGAAAAGCGAAGCAGAAACGAAAACCATCAACCTGAGAGCCTGGATGTTCCTGAAGATTGCCCCGGCGGCCCTGCTGTTGTTGTACTACTGGATGTGCGCCTGCACGGACTTTCACACCTCGTACCTGTATGTACAGTCGGCGGTGCTGGCCTTGGCGGGCGGGCTGTTCGTTTACCAGCTCTACTACGCCAAGCACCGGGACATCTTTGACGAGTTCGCCCGAGAAAATTTAAAGACCACCGATTCCATCTGCTTGAAGATCGCCTGTGAAGTGCTGGTTCTGGCCGCGGTGCTCTGCGTGTTCTCCGATTTCTCCGGCATTGTGGTGGGCTACGCCCTCCTCGTGGGCCTGCTGGCCCTGACGGTGGTGCGGGCGGTGCTCTTTGCCCTCATCGACAAGAGGGGGATGTGAACCTATGCTGCGCACAAAGGTGAAGGAGTACCGGGGACGGGCGGGCCTGAAGCAGAGTGAGCTGGCCGCCCTGGTGGGCGCCCGGCGGGAGACCATCGTCCACCTGGAAAACGGGCGGTATAACCCGTCCCTCAAGCTGGCCATGGACATTGCCAAGGTGTTTCACACCACGGTGGAGGAGCTGTTCTTCTTTTCGGAGGAGTAAGGCGCCCCAGGCCGGGAGACAGCTACAAATACACAGAAAAACGCCGCCCCGGAGGACGGCGTTTTTTCATGGGTTTTGAAGTCTTCTGCTGGGGTGCAGGGAAAGGGTGTTCCCTGCCTCAGGTGCCGGTGGCGGCCAGCAGCTTGTAATTTTCCTTCAGGGCCGGGTACAGGCTCTTGTAGACCTGGTAGAAGGCCTGGTATTGGGGCACGTTCTCCGGGATGGGTTCCTGGGGCGGGTTTACTTGGATCATGGCCTGGCAGGCCTCCTGGACGGAGGGGTACAAGCCCACGCCCACGCCTGCCAGGATGGCCACTCCCAGGGCCGGGCCCTCCTTGGATTGCACGGTCTTCACCGGGCAGTTGTAGGTGTCCGCCAGCATTTGGCGCCACAGAGGAGAGGTTCCTCCCCCGCCGCAGGCCAACATCTCCGAAAGCTCTACGCCCATGCCCCGCAGGATCTCCACGCTGTCCCGCTGGGAGTAGGTGACGCCCTCCATGACGGCCCGGAGCAGGTCCCGTTTGGTGTGCATGGCGGAGAGGCCGAAGAACACCCCCCGGCAGTCCGGGTCCAGGTGGGGGGTGCGCTCGCCCATCAGATAGGGCAGGTACAGCAGCCGGTTGCAGCCAATGGGGGACTGGGCCGCCTCTTGGTCCATGAGCACGTAAGGGTCCACTCCCATGCCCGCGGCGGTGTCCTTCTCCGCCTGGCAGAAGTTGTCCCGGAACCACTTTAGAGACAGCCCTGCCCCCTGGGTCACGCCCATGACGTGCCAGGCCCCGGGCACGGCGCAGCAGAAGGTGTGCACCCGGCCCTGGGGGTCGATGGAGATCTTATCTGTGTGGGCGAACACCACGCCAGAGGTGCCGATGGTGGTGAAGGCCTTGCCGTCGGTGACCACCCCGGTGCCCACCGCCGCGGCCGCGTTGTCCCCGGCGCCGCCCACCACAGGGGTGCCGGCGGCCAGGCCGGTGAGGGCAGCTGCCTCCGAGGTGATGGTCCCGGTGATCTCCGGGGACTCGTACACCTTGGCCAGCAAAGCGGGGGCGATGTCCAGCTTCTCCAGCACCTCCTGGCTCCAGCAGCGGTGGGGCACGTCCAACAGCTGCATGCCGGAAGCGTCCGAGACCTCCGTGGCGAACTCCCCGGTGAGCTTATACCGCACAAAGTCCTTGGGCAGCAGGATGTGGGCGCACTGGGCGTAGAGCTCCGGCTCATTCTCCCGCACCCACAGGATCTTGGAGGCCGTAAAGCCCGTCAGGGCCGGGTTGGCGGTGATCTGGATCAGCCGCTCCTTCCCCACCCGCTGGGTGATTTCCTCACACTGCTTGGCGGTGCGTTGGTCGCACCAGAGGATGGACCGGCGCAGCACCTGGCCCTGTTTATCCAGCATCACCAGGCCGTGCATCTGCCCGGAGATGCCCAGGCCCTTGATGTCCCGGGGGTCCACCCCGCTCTGCCCGATGACGGACTGTAAAGTCTCACAGGAGGCGTGCCACCAGTCCAAAGGGTCCTGCTCCGCCCAGCCGTTTTTTTCCTGATACAGGGGGTACTCCACCGTGGCGCTGGCTATGACCTTGCCCAGCCGGTCGAACAACACGGTCTTGGTGCCGCTGGTGCCCAGATCGATGCCGATGAGATATTCCATACCGTTCTCTTCCTTTCCGTCCCCAGGGGTTTTCCCCCTTTTTGTTTCTCTATTTTATTTTCCTCGATTTTCCCGGGGAAGTCAAGGGAGAACCAGGAGTTTTCACCGTTTCTTTTCTTGCGGGATGCAAAAGTTTGTGCTATTCTAATAGTGTATGAGCCCTCGGGACGAGTTGAGGGGAAAATCCTAGGGAATAGGGGTGTGACGCCATGAAAGCATACGACGTGATTGTCATTGGAGCCGGGGTCGTGGGAGCGGCCACGGCCCGGGAACTGTCCCGCCGGCAGGGACGCTTTTTAGTGGTGGAGAAAGCCTTGGATGTGTGCGAGGGCACCAGCAAGGCCAACTCCGCCATTGTCCACGCCGGATTCGACGCGGAGCCCGGCACCGTAAAGGCAAAGATGAACGTGCGGGGCAATGAGAAGATGGACAAGCTCAGCCAGGAGCTGGACGTCCCCTTTCAGCGGGTGGGGGCCTTTGTGGTGTGCTTCTCCCAGGAGGAGCTCCCCAAGCTCCAGGAGCTGTACGACCGGGGCGTGCAAAATGGCGTGACGGACATGGAGCTGCTCACCGGGGACCAGGCCCGGGCCCTGGAGCCCCACCTGAGCCAAGAGGTGGCGGGGGCTTTGCTGGCCAAGACCTCGGGCATTGTGTGCCCCTTTGAGCTGACCTTGGGCCTGGCGGAAAGCGCCGCCAAAAACGGAGTGGCCTTCTCCTTTGACACCCAAGTCACCGGCGTGGAGCCAGGGGAGCAGGGCTGGGTGGTCCACACCAGCCAGGGGGACTTTTCCGCCCGGGCGGTGGTCAACGCCGCCGGGGTGTTCTCCGACCAGGTGCACAACTGGGTCTGCGAGGAGAAGCTGCACATCACCCCCCGGCGGGGGGAGTATTGCCTCTTGGACCACACCGCCGGGAACCATGTGTCCCACACGGTGTTCCAGCTGCCGGGAAAATACGGCAAGGGGGTGTTGGTTTCCCCCACGGTCCACGGCAACCTGCTGCTGGGCCCCACGGCCAAGGACATCGGCGACCCAGAGGACACCGCCACCACGGCGGCAGGCCTCCAGGAGGTGCTGGAGAAATCCGCCCTGGGGGTGAAGGACATTCCCACCCGGCAGGTGATCACCTCCTTTGCGGGGCTGCGGGCCCACGAGGACGGGGACGACTTTGTGCTGGGGGAGAGCGCCCCGGGCTTTTTCGATGCGGCGGGCATTGAGTCCCCTGGCCTGACCAGCGCCCCGGCCATTGGGGAGTACTTGGCGGAGCTCATCACCGAAAAGCTGGGGCTGTCCGAAAACCCGGCCTTTGACCCCCTGCGGAAAGGGGTGCCCAAGGTGAAAGACCTGCCTGTGGAGGAGCGGGCCGCCCTGCTCCGGAAGGACCCGGCCTACGGGCAGATTGTTTGCCGGTGCGAGGAGATCTCCTACGGGGAGATCCGGGACGCCATCCACGGCATTCTGGGGGCCAAGACTCTGGACGGGATCAAGCGCCGGACCCGGGCGGGCATGGGCCGGTGCCAGGGGGGCTTCTGTTCCCCCCGGGTGATGGACCTGCTCAGCCAGGAGCTGGGCCTGGATTTGACCCAGATCCGCAAGAGCGGAAACGACGCCCAAATTGTGCTGGAAAAAACAAGAGGGGAGGGCTGAGCCATGAAAGTGGACATTGTGACCATTGGAGGCGGTCCCGCCGGTTTGGCGGCCGCCATTGCCGCCCGGGAAAGCGGCGTGGAACAGGTGCTCATTCTGGAGCGGGAGCCGGAGCTGGGGGGCATTTTAAACCAGTGCATCCACAACGGCTTTGGGCTGCACACCTTTAAAGAGGAGCTCACCGGGCCGGAGTACGCCGCCCGGTTTATAGAAAAGGCGGAGGCCCTGGGCATTCCCCACTGGCTCTCCACTACGGTGGTGGATCTGCAGCGCCAGGGGGACCGGCTGCTGGTCACCTGCGTCAGCCGGGAGCGGGGCCTGCAGGTGGTGGAGGCAGGCGCCGTGGTGCTCTGCATGGGCTGCCGGGAGCGGCCCCGGGGAGCGCTGAACATCCCCGGCACCCGGCCGGCGGGCATCTTCTCCGCCGGTACCGCCCAAAGGCTTGTAAACCTGGAGGGCTATCTCCCCGGCCGGGAGGTGGTCATTCTGGGCAGCGGGGACATTGGGCTCATCATGGCCCGGCGCATGACCTTGGAGGGGGCCAAGGTCAAGTGCGTGGCGGAACTGATGCCCTACTCCGGGGGGCTGAAGCGGAACATTGTCCAGTGTTTGGACGACTACGGCATCCCCCTGAAATTGAGCCACACCGTGGTGGATATTCAGGGCAAGGAGCGGGTCACAGGGGTGACCATTGCCCAGGTGGACGGAAAAGGCAAACCCATCCCCGGCACGGAGGAGCAGATTCCCTGCGACACCCTGCTGCTGTCTGTGGGGCTGATCCCCGAAAATGAGCTCTCCAAAGAGGTGGGGGTACAGCTCTCCCCGGTGACCAACGGCCCCACGGTCAACGAGAGTTTGGAGACCAGCATTCCCGGGGTGTTCGCCTGCGGCAACGTGCTGCACGTCCACGACCTGGTGGACTATGTCTCCGAGGAGGCGGAGCAGGCGGGAAAACACGCGGCTGCCTATGTCCAGGGCAAAAGGGCGGCCCAGGGCAGGGAGATCCCCCTCAAGCCGGAGGGAGCCGCCCGGTACACGGTGCCCGCCGCTGTAGATCCCCAGCGCATGGAGGACCAGCTGGTGGTGCGGTTCCGGGTGAGCCGGAACATCCGGAAAGGCCTGGTGCAGGTGTACGGAGACGACAAGCTTTTGTACACCCGGAAGCGGCCGGTGATGGCCCCTGGGGAGATGGAACAGGTGGTGTTCCAAAAGGCATGGTTGACCGGCGGCGAACGGGAGATCCGGGTTGTGGCCAAGGAAGAGGAGGCGAAGTGACATGGCAGTGAGAGAGCTTACCTGCATCAGCTGCCCCTTGGGCTGCCCCTTGCAGGTGGAAATCGACGAGGCGGGCCAGGTGGTCCGGGTGACGGGCAACACCTGCAAGCGGGGGGAAGTGTACGGCACCAAGGAAGTGACCGCCCCGGAGCGCACGGTCACCTCCACCATGCGGGTGGAGGGGGGCGCCCAGCCCCTGGTGCCTGTGCGCACCCGGGGGGACATTCCCAAGGAGAAAATTTTTGCCTGCATGGAGGCCATCCGTCAGGGACGGGTGCAAGCCCCGGTCCAGCTGGGAGATGTGGTGCTTCCCAACGTGTGCGGCACCGGAGTGGACGTTGTGGCCACAAAGGGCGTGGCCGGCGGGTGACCCCGCAGGGGCGGAAGGATCTTCGCCGTAGGCGCGTAAAAGTTTCGCCAGCCTTTTCAAAGGCTGCAGAGCGCGAGACAGAGTCTCGCGACCTGAAAGCAACGCGAAAAGCGTTGCAAAAAAAGAATCCCCGGAGCGCCGCCACACCCGCCCAAAGGGCGGTAGGCAGCGCTCCGCCCCCCGGGAGAGATAGGGGGCTTCAAGAAGAGATATTCGGGTTTTTCAAAGGCTCCCTCTTTGCAGGCTGCCCCGGGCCAGTGGCGCGCGTCCAGCAACCGGCCGTAGCGCCCGTTTCGGCCGGGGATGGGCGTTTGCCGCTGGCAGACATCCCCCGGGCCGGCAGGCGGGGCCCTGGCTGTGACGGAGGGAGTTTCCCAAAACCCACCGCCGGGCGAGAGCATTTGGAACAGGGGAAAGCCCCATCGGAGCAAAAAGGAGGAACGGTCTATGGGATGGACTGTATTGGCAGGCGTCGTCTTTGTGGCGCTGGGAGTTTTTCTGTTTGTAAGACCAGACCTTCTCTGGAACTGGACGGAACGGTGGAAATCCACCCAGGCAGAGGCGCCCTCAGACCTCTATGTGAAATCCACGAAATTTGGCGGTGTTGCGTTTGCTTTGCTGGGGGTTGTGATCAGCGTCCTCCCCTTTGTGGTAAAGTGAGCAAGCCCTCCCTAGGAAAGGAAGAAACTACACATGCTAGACCCACAGATCACCACGGTGCTGTTCGACCTGGACGGCACCTTGCTGCCCATGGAGCTGGAGCAGTTTACCAACACCTACTTTGGCCTGCTGGCAAAAAAGGCGGCGCCCTTTGGCTTTCAGCCGGAGCCCCTGGTGGCCGCCGTGTGGAAGGGCACCAAGGCCATGGTGAAAAACGACGGCACCGAGACAAACGACAAGCGC
>CAJFEW010000071.1 GCA_904374805.1 uncultured Neglectibacter sp. | reverse complement strand
TAGCATCTCCATCGAAAAATGTCAATCATTTTTTTGAAAAAAGAATTTGCTGCGTTTTGATAATAAGAAAACGCAGTGATGGCTCCGCGGAAAAGAGGAGGAGTCTCTTCGGAAAGTCCCCGAATTTGCACGGATGTTGCCGGTTTTGCAGGAGGATTCTCTCCGAGAAACCAGGCGATTGGAGTGAATTTTTGAAAAATCAAAAATTTCCGTCAAAAAGTCCTTGACATTCTGGTTTCGGTGCGGTATAATAACGACCGTCGCTCGAGAGTGTTCGGGCAAAAACGCAGAACAGAAATGTTCTACAAGGCGTTTGAAAAAATGGCCCGGTAGTTCAGTTGGTTAGAACGCTAGCCTGTCACGCTAGAGGTCGACGGTTCGAGCCCGTTCCGGGTCGCCATACGCTGCTATGGCTCAGTCGGTAGAGCGCGTCCTTGGTAAGGACGAGGTCACCAGTTCAAATCTGGTTAGCAGCTCCAAAAATCACGGCATAACCTGCCGTGATTTTTTGTTTTACGGAAAAGGGAGCGGCATTCCCTTATCGGGGAAATGCTTTTGTTTGGGCGGAGGACAGTTTCTATGGTTGCGTATCTTGTGTGGGATTGGAACGGGACGCTGCTGAACGACGTGGGCACCGGCGCTGCTATTATGAATGTCATGCTGGAGCGTCGGGGATTGCCCTTGTTGACGGAAGAACGGTATCAGGAGATCTTTACGTTTCCTGTGCGGGACTATTATAAAGCGGCGGGTTTGGATTTGCAGCGGGAGCCCTTTGCAGATCTGGCGGTGGAGTGGACGGAACTGTACGCCCAACTTTCCCCGGCGTGCGGCCTGTTTCCCCAGAGCAGAGAAACGCTGCAGGCGGTGCAGCAGGAGGGGATCCGGCAGCTTGTGGTTTCCGCGTCTCCCCAGGCCACCTTGGACCGGCAGGTGAACTCCCTGGGAATCCGGGAATATTTGGAGGCTGTCCTGGGGCTCTCCGACATCTATGCGGACAGCAAGGGAGGCATTGCCCAACGTTACTTCCGGGAGAAGCGTGTGGCGCCGGATCGGGTCCTTTTTGTGGGGGATACCCTCCACGACTGGGAGGTGGCCCAGGAGGCCGGCTGCTCCTGTGTGCTGTTGGCCCAGGGCCACCAAAGCCGCGCCCGCTTGGAAACTGCCGGTGTTCCCGTTCTGGAGAGTCTTTCTCAGGTGCCGGTGTTTTTGCGAACCATGCAGGCGTAGCCAACCCAGTAAAAATAATAAGAGGGTGCGTCGGCCAACCGCCGTGCGTCCCCCTCTTGCCAAAGAGCTGTCGCAGTTTGCGGCGGCTCTCTGTATGTTCGGGCCCTGTGTCAGCTCTCTCGCTGGAACACAAAAAATTCCGGATCCATACCGCCGAAAATATAATTGCCCATTTTCCATTCTAAAAAAAGATACTCTTTTCCCTGCACGGTCCGTAGTTCATAGGCGGGGGCGGTTTTCATGCCCTGCAGCAGTGTGGTGCCCTTGGTCCAGCGGTCGTGCAGCAGTTGCCTGCCACCCTCCACGGACGGATCCAGGTACAGTTGTTCCAAAGAGCCGTCGGGAAGAAAGTTTAGCTCTGTCAGCCCGAGCCCTTCTTCCAGCAAATTTTCCTGGGGAAAGTCTTCCTTTTGCACAACATATCCCACCACGTGCCACTTGCCTAGTACGTTCTCGTCTGACACGAAAGGCAGGTGAATGGCATCCCGCCTTCCGAGAGATTCCCAACTATAGCGCTTACTGTCTACCTGCTCAAAGACGCTGGTGCGATGATTTCCTCCGGCCTTGGGGATAAGCAGGTAATTTCGGCCATCCCAGGAATGTACAGTGTAGCGGTATTCCAACAGGGGCTCGTTACCGCCATGGTGAACCAGCACCATGCCCTTGGTCCAGCCCTCAAAAATCCAATAGGGTTTCCCTTCGGGAAGAAAAAACAGCTCTTTGGTGATGCCGAAGGCTGTGTTCTGACTGGGATCCAGAGTTTCCTGGGAAAGGGGCTCTCCTGGCGCTAGAGAACCAATACTTTTCCACTTGCCAATGACCGCCGGGTCGTCCACAAACTCCCTGCCGTTGGCAATGGGGTGGCTTCCTTCCATGGCGTACTCCCCTTTCTGTGAAAAGCCTTTTATCGTACTATAGCATATTTGGCGTCCCTTTTCAAGAGAGAATATTTTGATAAATATCGAATTAGATGTTGACAAACTTCCACGGGGCTGGTATGCTTAATTCGATTTGATAAACATCGAATCAAATTTTGCGAAAGAGGGCGAATGCTGTGAAAAAGGAGAGTTGGCTCACCTATTTAGAAAGCCAGGTGGAACGCTGTCGTCAGGAGGGAGAGGTTCTCTCCCAAGATTGCCGGGAGGACGAGGCCCGCCGGGCGAAAATTCAGGGGAATATTTTCCAGATCTGCGCCACGGTGTACCAGGCTCTGGAAGCCCACCTGCCGCCCCAGGAGCTGGAGGCGGCCTACCGCCAAAAACTGCTGGCCCTGCCGGAGAACTGGCGCACTGCCCGAGACCTGGCCCAGACCCACGGGGCGTTGGAGCGGGCTGCCGTGGAAGAGTGGAAACTGGAGGCCTGGGAGCAAGTTTGGAATCATTTAGAGAAGGAGGCGTAAGCCGTGACAGAGGAACAGGCCCTAAAGCTTTTTAAATGTTTGGGAGATCGCTCTCGGCTGCAAATCCTCAAATCCCTGCTGGAGGAGGACATGTACGTGGAGCGTCTGGCCGAGCGGCTGGAGCTCACCCCAGCCACTGTGTCCTTTCATCTAAAAAAGCTGCTGGACGCCGGGGCGGTCTCTTCCCGCCGGGAGCAGTATTACACCATGTACTCTTTGAACAGGGAGATCTTTCAGTGCCGCCTGTTGGACATCCTGGGGGAGGAGTCCTCCGATGCCCAGCGTCAGCAGGAACGGGAGGCGCGTTACCGCCAACGGGTGCTGGACAGCTTTTTTTCCTACGGCAGGCTTCAGTCCATCCCTGCCCAGCGGAAGAAGGAGCGCATCTGTCTAGAGGAAATCGCCAAGGAGCTGGAGCTGGGACGGCCTTACCCAGAGCAGGAGCTGAACCAGGTGCTGCTGCGCTTTCACCAGGACTATTGCACGCTGCGCCGGGATATGATCAGCGAGGGGATTTTGCGCCGGGAGGGTGGGGTCTATACCCGCCTGCTCTAAAAAGTCTTCTCTCTTTAGAAAAATGAAAGAAACAAGGGGCTTGACAATCTTTGGGTAGGACAGTATAATTATCTGTGTTGTATCGATAGTGCTACGACGAAAGAACCCCTGCCGAATGGCGGATGGGAGGGATATAAATGGCTGAGATCCGGCTCAAGGAAAACGAATCTCTGGACAGCGCGCTTCGCCGCTTCAAAAAGCAGTGTGCCAGAGCGGGCGTCATCCAGGAGGTCCGTAAGAGAGAGGCTTATGAGAAGCCCTCTGTCAAGCGTAAGAAAAAGTCAGAAGCAGCTCGCAAGCGCAAGTATAAATAAGGCTGCTCACATTTACCTTGAAAGCGGGCGGTTTGCCCGCTTTTTTGTTTCAAAAAGCGAGGGGATTCCATGGGGCTTTTCCGGCCGACGGCTATGAAAAAACGGGTGACAGATCTTACGCCGGAGTTTCTGCAAAAACTCGGCTGCCGCGCGCTGCTGTTGGATGTGGACAACACCTTGGCAACCTACACCTCGCATGAACCCCTTGCCGGCGCGGTAGAGTGGGTTCGTCAACGGGAGAAAGACGGCTTTAAGCTGATGATTATCTCCAACAACTTTAAGAAGCGGGTGACCCGCTTTGGGGCCATGTTCGGCCTGGATACTCTGAGTTTTGCCATCAAGCCTCTGCCCATTGGCTACCTGCGGGCGGCCCATCGGCTGGGGGTTTCTCCCAAGGAGTGCGTGATCATCGGAGACCAGATTTTTACGGACGTGGTGGGGGCCAACTTGTGCGGCATGCAGTCTGTGCTGTTGACGCCTATTGAGCCGGAAGAGGGCTTCACCTTTAAGGTCCGCAGATTTTTTGAAACGGGTCTGCGGGAAAAATTCCAAAGCCGAAAGGATGTTTTGCGATGAAAAACCCTGTAGAACGTCTTGCTGAACGCTTGGTGCACGGGGACTCTCAAAAGGCCGCTCTGGTCTTTTCTGAGAAAAACCGCCGCTATTTCACCCAGTTTCCCGCCTCAGACGGCGCTTTGCTGGTCACGGCGGAAGAGGCCTATCTGCTCATGGATTTCCGCTATGAGGAGGCCGCCCGCTACAAGGCCCAATACTGCACAGTGGTGGGCTTTGATTCCCTTCTGGGCAAGCTGGGAGAATTGATTCAGAAGCACGGGATCCGGGAGATCTATATGGAAACCGAACAGCTTTCCGTGGCCCAGGCCCGCCGGTTTGAAGCCTCTTTTCAAAAATATGGGGCTCAGGCCGTGCTGGACGACACCTTGGACCAGGCCATTCGGGACCAGCGGATGATCAAATCCCCGGAGGAGGTCAAGAAAATCGAGGCCTCTCAGGAGATCACCGACGCGGCGTTCCAGCACATCCTGCCTTTTATCAAGGAAGGTGTCACCGAACGGGATCTGGCTTTGGAGATCGAGTTCTTCATGCGCAAACAAGGTGCGGAAAACGTGGCCTTTGAACTGATTGTTGCCGCAGGCAAGAATGGGTCCCAGTGCCATGCAGTTCCTTCAGACAACACCGTGAAGCCCGGAGACTTTATCACCATGGACACCGGCGCCCTGCTGGACGGCTATCATTCCGACATGACCCGTACAGTGGCCCTGGGCAAAGTTTCCGAGGAACAGAAGGCTGTGTACGAGACCGTGCTGAAGGCCCACCTGGCTGTAATTGACTACGTAAAGCCCGGTGTGATCTGCAGCGATGTGGACAAGGTGGCTCGGGATATTATCGAGAAGGACTATCCCGGCACGTTCGGCCATGGCCTGGGCCATGGGGTTGGCTTTGAGATTCACGAGTGGCCCCGCTTTGGCCGCGGGGACAGCACCGTTGCCGCAGAGGGCATGGTGGTCACCGACGAGCCCG
Source organism: uncultured Neglectibacter sp. (assembly GCA_904374805.1). Lineage (GTDB taxonomy): Bacteria > Bacillota > Clostridia > Oscillospirales > Acutalibacteraceae > Acutalibacter > Acutalibacter pullicola. The sequence continues at coordinate 2,298 of CAJFEW010000071.1, read as the reverse complement.
GCATCTACATTCCCGCTAAGTACGGGGTGCGCATTGAGGACATGCTGCTTGTCACCTCAGAGGGGTGCCGCAGCCTGACCAAGTCTCCCAAGGAGCTGATCTGCCTGTAAAAGGTGGGGTTTCCTGGGGAAACAGCTTGCATTCCGGGCCAGGATAGGATACAATAAAGACGAGAAACGAATTTGGAGGTTGTTATACTATGGTAACCGCAGGCGATTTCAGAAACGGCGTGACGTTCGAGATGGACGGCGGCGTCTATTCCATCATCGAATTCCAGCACGTGAAGCCCGGCAAAGGCGCTGCCTTTGTGCGCACGAAGATCCGCAATGTGATCACCGGCGCTGTGACGGAAAAAACGTTCAATCCCAACGACAAGTACCCCACCGCTTACATTGAGCGCAAGGACATGCAGTACCTGTACAGCGACGGGGATCTGTACTACTTCATGGATAACGAGACCTATGAGCAGATTCCGATCAACAAGAGCGTGCTCAGCGACAACTTCAAGTTCGTCAAAGAGAATATGGATTGCAAGGTGCTCTCCTACAAGGACAACGTGTTTGGCGTGGAGCCTCCCAACTTTGTGGAGCTGGAAGTCACCAAGACCGAGCCTGGCGTCCGGGGCGACACCGCCACCAACACCTTGAAGCCCGCCACCCTGGAGACCGGCGCGGAGATCCGTGTGCCCCTGTTCATCAACGAGGGCGAGATGATCCGTATCGATACCCGCACCGGCGAGTACATGGAGCGCGCGTAAACCATACGAGATCACCGTGTGTGATGCACGGGAGAAAGGAAGGTACCCATCATGACCAATTCCGAGAGAGCTTCTTACATTCGCGGCCTTATGGACGGCTTGGAGCTGGACCCCGAGGCCAAAGAGACCAAGGTGTTCAACGCTGTTGTGGAGCTGCTGGACGACCTGTGCCAGTCTATGGACGAGCTGGAGGACGATGTGGCTGAAATGGCGGAGCAGGTGGATGAGATCGACGAGGACCTGGGGACCTTGGAAGAGGATTTCTATGGCCTGGAGGAAGATGAGTGCGGCTGTGGCTGCGGCCATCACCACCACGGGGAGGACGAGGATTTCGAGGACGCCCTGTTTGAGGTGACCTGCCCCAGCTGCGGAGACACCATCCAGCTGAACGACGCCATGCTGGAGGAAGGCAGCATTGTCTGCCCCGGCTGCGGAGAGACTCTGGAGTTTGATTTTGACGACGACGAGGAAGAGTCCGAGGAAAAGCCGGAAGAGTGATCGTTCCTTGCTGTGAGAAAAAAGCCTTCCCTGTGGGGAAGGCTTTTTGTATGGCGCCAGATGGATGACAGCTCAGGAACGAAAAAGGAGCGATAAAATCGCTCCCTTTTTTGTGTTTGTACAGGCTCCATTGCCGCAAAGGGCCGATCAGCGCAGCCAGGCAGTTTTGTTACCCGGGGCGGTGAAAAATGGCTGCCGCTCCATAGTTGCTGTCTTGGTCCTGGATTTGCAGTTCGCACTTGTTCCACACCGTGCCCCCGGAAGGCGCTTGGATCTGGACCAGGTACGCAGTCATTTCCTGTCCCCCTGCCACTTCTTTGACAGGGCTCACTTGGAGAATGGGCGCAGGGGCGCCGTCAAGCAAGGCCGTGAAAGACAGGCCCTCTGGAGCGAGATCCTGTTTCCCCTGCTGGAATTTGTCCAGACTCATAGGCCTGCAGTAGGCCATCCAGCCGTTTCCGGCCCCTTTGACCGAAAACACGTGGAGGCCGTACACCTCCAGCCGGTCAAAGCTCACGTCCAACGACAGGGGCTTGGTGAGGGGAATGTCCTGACACCAGTACTCCAAGTATTGGACGGCGTACTCTTTCACCGCTGTCAAAAAGGGGTAGCAGTCCGGGGGCACGTCCAACTGGCAGCGTCCTCTCTCGTCACTGAGGGTCTGATAGAGGGTTTCAAAATTTTTGTCTTTCAGCTCCACGGAGGCATTGGGAATGGGGGCGCCGTTTTTGCCGGTGACACAACCTGTGAGAAACATGGCGTCTCCTCCTTGGGCGGGCTCAGATCAGCTCCGCGCCTGCCGAACCAGGTCCATGCACTCTTTCGCTCTTTGGGTGATGGCGTCCCAATTGCCTGCTTCCAGGTCTTTTTCCGGGCACAGCCAGCTTCCGCCGCAGGCGATTACGTTGGGTTGGGAAAGGTACTCCTGTACATTCTGGGGGCTAATGCCGCCGGTGGGCATAAACTTCACCCCGCGGTAGGGGCCGTACAGCGCCTGGAGCATCTTCACGCCCCCCACCACCTCGGCGGGGAAGAGCTTCACC
>CAJFEW010000070.1 GCA_904374805.1 uncultured Neglectibacter sp. | reverse complement strand
TGAACTGCACCCCATTTGTTAGACAGTATGGTATACTGAATAACAAGAGGGGTGTTTTATTATGCCAAAAGGGGTACCGAACAAAAAATACACACCAGAATTCAAGAAGCTGGTAGTGGAAACCATGCAGGAAGAGCACCTGGGCTATTGTGAAACAGCAGAAAGATTCGAAATTCGGCACAAACGCGTGCAAGACTGGGAACGTATTTACCTGACAGAAGGACCGGAGGGCTTTTCGGTAGAACGGCGGGGGCGGGGGAGGAAAAGCAGACCAAAGCAACTGCCGAAAGAGGTAGAAGAAGATCTGCTTGCAGAGGTGCAGCGACTGCGCGCGGAGAACGAATACCTAAAAAACTTGCAAGCCTTGGTTTTGGAAGACGAGCGACGCCAGCGCAGAAAACGCAGGTAGTTCAAAAGCTGAGGCAAAAACACGCTCTGGATATACTGCTTTCAATCGCTCAGCTGCCCCGTTCTACGTTCTACTACCATCTCAAGGGGATGAAACGGGCGGATAAATATGAAAAGGAAAAGGCAGAGATCACAGCGATCTTTCACGAAAACAAAGGACGATACGGATACCGGCGCATTACGATCACCCTTCGGAGCAGGGGGATCTGTCTCAACCACAAGACTGTCCAGCGGCTTATGAAGCAGCTGGGGCTGGTTTGCCGCGTCAGGATGAAGAAGTATCGCTCCTACAAAGGTGAGGTCGGGAAGATCGCGCCAAATCTGTTAAACCGCGGCTTTTTGGCCGAAAAGCCCAACCAGAAATGGGTTACAGATGTGACGGAATTCAGCTTGTTTGGCCAGAAACTGTATCTCTCGCCCATCCTGGATCTGCATAACGGCTATCTGGTAAGCTATACGATCTCCGAACGACCTGTTCTGCGTATGGTAACTTCCATGCTGGAGAAAGCTTTTCAAACCATACCGGACGGAACAGGGCTGATCCTTCACTCTGACCAGGGCTGGCAGTATCAGCACAAGCAGTACCAACACATGCTCAAAAGTAAGGGTATCCGGCAGAGCATGAGCCGCAAGGGCAACTGCCTGGACAATGCCGTGATGGAGAATTTTTTTGGCTTGCTCAAAAGCGAATTGCTGTATCTGCGGGAACTGCTGGACTATCTGGACTACTACAACAACCGCCGCATCAAGGCAAAGCTGAAGGGCTTGCCGCCTGCGATCCACAGACAACAAGCCCTTTCCGTTGCTTGAACATTTTCTATTGCAAAATATTGTCTAACTTTTTGGGGTCACTTCATTTTTTGCAAGCTCTTTCTGAAAGTCTTTTTGCGAAGCCCTTTTCTTTGCTTACTGTCCCGCAAATTTTGAGGTGCCCCTCCCCCGATTTGGGGTAAGCGAAAGTCCGGGATTGTTCCCGACCTTTTAAAATGAAATTTCTCCTCCTCAACTTTTCCTCCGCAAGACGAACCAGTTGGTTGTCCACAAGAACAGCCCCATCCCAGCCAGCACCGCCTTGTTGTACAGCCAGACGCCGTGCTGGTCCCCGGCAAAACAGAGGAACGGGTAGACAAACTCTACTCCGAACAGGCGCAGCAGGCTGCGGGTCAGCAGCGCCACCAGCCACAGCAGGCCGCACATCAGCGTGGCCAGGTGCTCTTGCGGCGAGGCGACGCCTACCAGCGCCGCCACCGATGCAAAGAAAAACGCTGTGGGAAGGTAGAGCAGGAGCATTTCCCCCATTACCAGCCCTGGACGAATGCAAGCAGCGGCCAGCATAGTTGCCAGGGCGAAAAGACTCACTGCGGCGAAGATGGCGAAGAAGCGGCGGAGGGCCCAGGAAAACAAACTGGGACTCTGGGCGGCAATAGCCTCGAAACAAGGGTCGCAGCGAGTGCGGCCCCACTCTCCCGCAGCGATGGCGGAATACAAGGGAAACACCACCTCAAAGGCGATGGGAGCAAAGTCCAGCAGCTCCCCGGCCAGGGCGGCAAAGAGCGCCAGGGCAAAAGAGAGCGCCGCCGTCACCAAAAGGAAATTTGTCCCGGCGATTTTCAGCTCCAGCATTATGCGTTTCATGGACGGCCCCTCCAAAAGGACGGCTTTAAAAAGGGCAGACAGGCGCACAGCACACCCCCTCCCAGGAGGAATGCGGCGTTTGCTATCACACTGCCCCACTCCAACCCGGGCCACTTGGGGTGGACCCACAGCAGCCGGGCCAAGTCCCCGGAGGTAAGGAGATAAAACGGCATGGTCTCCGCCGAGCCCACCGTGGCGGCGTTGAACCCGAAGAACACCGCTGCCGCCGCGTAAAACAGACGGATGTCCATCACACCGGGCACAGCTGTCGCCAGCAGGCCAGTAAACCAGCTGGCGGGGAAAGCGCACAGCGCCAGGGCTTTCCCCAGGGGAATCAGCCACTCCTGCGGGGTAATGGAAAAGGGAGCGGCCAGAACATAGACCGCGGTGTTGCTCACCAGAAACAGCGCGACCAGGAGATAAGCCAGGCAAAAGCCGCCCAGCAGCTTACCCAGGATGTACTGTCGCCTCTCCAAGGGATAGGAGAGGAGCAGGTGCTTCATGCCGTTTTTCCGGTCGGCGGGGAAGCGGTTGGCCAGGAGAACGGCAAGGCCGAACAGCAGCAACAGGGCGTCCAATGTCATGACGCGGTGGACAAAATAGGCGGGTTGGTTTAAAAACTCCAGGCGGGCAAGGTTTTGGGCGGAGGGGAAGCAGTCCAGCTGAGCCATAATGGTGGCGGCCAGGAACACGCCCCACACTGCCGGGCGTTTTGCCTGCAGCTTTAGCTCATAGTGGAGGATGGCAAGGGTCTTATTCATGGCTTTTCCCTCCCATGCAGTAGACGTAGGCGTCCTCTAAAGTGGCGGGAACCGGGGGCTGAGAAAAGCGTCCTTCTTCGTCTACCACCCGAGCCAAAATGGCATTTTGCTCGTATGTGGTGGAGAGCACCACCGCCCGGTGCTGCAAGTCCGCCAACTCTCGCTCGTCCCCCAGGCACAGGATTTTCACCCGACCCTCCACCTGGTGGAGCAGCCCCCCAGAAGGCCCGGCGTAAAAAAGTCGGCCCTTCCGCAGCACCGCCAAGTGCTGACAAAGCTGGTGCACGTCCTCCACAATGTGGGTGGAGAGAAGCACGGTCCGCCCCTGCCGGGCATAGCGGGACAGCACCCCGCGAAACCGCACCCGCTCCTCCGGGTCTAAGCCGGCGGTGGGTTCATCCACCACCAGAATGGGCGGCTCCCCCAGCAGGGCCTGGGCGATGCCCACCCGCCGCTTCATGCCCCCGGAGAGCTGGCCGATCTTCCGCTTGGCAAAGTCCTGCATCTCCACCTGGATGAGGACTTTTTCCACCTGAGCCTTGTCGTGGACACCCTTCAACTCCCCCATGTAGTGGAGGAAGTCCCCTATGGTCAGGCTTGGGTACATGGGTAGCTCCTGGGGCAGGTAGCCCAGGCACTGGCGGACCTCCCTCCCCTGGCGAGTGGTGTCAAAACTACAAACTTCAATTGAGCCAGAGGTGGGTGGTTCCACGGTGACAAGGGCTTTCATCAAGGTGGACTTGCCCGCCCCGTTGTGGCCCAGCAGTCCAAAGACGCCGCTGCCCACGGAGAAGGACACGTCTTCCAAAGCGGTGACGCCCCCTCTGTAAGTTTTTGTGATGTGGGAAAAGACGATGTTCGGTTCCATAACGGCCTCCTTATAACTACATATGTAGATTTATTGAGTAAAAGAGAGCGGGGCTGCTAGACCCCGTGCTCTATGCCCACGGAATAGGCAGGGTAGGGATAGAAGTGCTGGCGGCTGAACTCTGCGGAAAAGGCCAGGGCCAGCACCAGCAATATTGCCAGCCCCGCCGACAACAGGCGTTCCTTCCAAGGGGCGGGCTTTGCTAAGAGGCGGCCCAGTCTGCGCTCGGTGTGGAGGAAAGCTAAGGCGCCTACCCCTTGAGTAGCTTTTCCATCTTTACAGGCGGACAGCTCCAACAGGCGGAGGATGGCCCGGGCGTACTCCCCGATGGTGATACTGCCTGATAAAAAGCGAAGGACGTGGGTATCGCAGTCGCTTTCGCAGTGGAGCGCGAAGTCCTCCCGGCACAGCCAAGCCAGGGGGTTGAACCAGTGGATGGCGCAGACCACATCGTACACCCGCTGGCACAGCAAATGATGGCACAGAATGTGGGTGAGCTCATGGGTGAGGACTGCTTGAAGCTGGGCGTCTGTCAGCTGGGAGAGGACAGCGGCGTCCGCCAGCAGCGCCGGCCGCAGCACCCCTCCTACAGAGATGGGAGAATCCAGAGGCGTTTCCAGCAAGGGTGGGATGCGCTTCATTCCCAGAGATTGGGCGCACTGGGCGGTAAGGTGCAAGAGCCGCTGGTCCCGGCAGCGCGGGCAGCGGCGGAGGGCTCTCCCCGCCAGCAGCAGCCGCATCACACGATAGGCCAGAAATAATGCGAACCCCGCCGCCCATACCCAAGCGGCTACTGTAAAAGCAGGCAGGCGCTGCTCTGGCTCCGGGGAAAACAGCCGAACCTGGGGCGACAGCACGGGTATTCCATACAGGGCCAGACCGCAAAGGGAAAACCACAGGGGCAGGGAGCGCTTCAGCACCCGGCTGAGGAACAGGGAAACCACTCCGAACAGCCCACCTATAACGGAAATATACACCACCAGAAAGAACAGCTCAGTGAGGGTCATGACCTTTTTGACATAGTACAGCTCGGTGATTTGCGAGGTGGAGTGGCCTAGCAGGTCTGCCACCTGACGGGGTGTGAGAGATTTTATGGAGCCATCCTCCTGCTTAATGCCATTAACCAAGTTGGATGCGAATGTATGTCTGAGCGAGTGCAGGCCCTTTTTCTCGATTCCCGCCGCTGCTAGGATGCGATAGTATCTCTTTCTAAAATTCACAGGCCTAGTGTAGTCACCATGCTCATCTGGCACCAGCGGTGTGTCCTCTCCGAAGTATGCCTCTTTCCGCAAGTCCTGGATCATGGCGATGGCCGTGTCGTTGAGGGGCACCGTGCGCTTGCTGGTGGCCGACTTTAGCTTACCAACTTTCACATCCCGGCCTGGTTCAGCTTGGAGACCGTCTCTGCGCCAAACTTCTTTCACGCCACGCTCCAGGTGCAAAACTCGGTTTTGCAAGTCGATGTCGCTGTTGAGAAGGCCCAACAATTCTCCCGTCCGCAGGCCTGTGTTGAGCATGAGAATGTAGGCTGCTGCTTGCCGGTATTTGCGTTTCCCATTGGCGAAGGCGGAAAATGCTTCCCGCTTAAACTTGGCGATTTCCGTGGGAGTGAACACCGTCACGGCCTCCTGCTCTGGCAAACATTCCTTGTCCTGGGCGGCTAAGAAGTTTGCTTTCTTCATCATGGGCACGCTTTGCATGGGGTTCTTTTGGAGAAAGCCTTCTTCCGTAAGGTAACGAAAATACTCGTTCAAGAGGACATGTACCTTCTTCACAGTGGTGTAGGCGTAGCCCTGCTCCATCCAATGGTTAAGGACGGATTTCAGATCGGCGGCGGTGATGTCGCTCACGATTTTCTCTCCGATTAGCGGATAGATCTGGTGGTTTGCGGTACATTCCAGGCGGTCGTAAGTGGTTCGTTCCACCGATGGGAACTTGAACACTTGCAACCAATGGGTCAGGCTCTCTTGAAGTGCTTTCTGGGATTCGTCTGAGTTACGCACCTCTGCGTTGAATTGAGCGATGTAGGTAGTGATTTTCTGCTGGGCCTCCGTCTTGGTTTTGCTGGAGAACACTTTGCGGCGCTTGATTCCCTGCTCGTCAAAATACCAGATGACGCTTTGCCAGCGGCCATCGGTGCGCTTGAAAACATTGCCATTAGTGGTCAATCTCTTTTTTGGCATGGTTGGTGGTTCCTCCCTTCGGGTGTTTTGCTCAACCACCAACACTACCTTATAGCGTTTGTCTATGTCCACCCCTAGTTTTCGAACCGTGCGGAGAAAAACCGCCCCGCCTTTTGGTGGATTTATACCTACCTGGGACGGGGAGATTTTTACAGGTCTATTCTTTGTTTATGCGGCTCAAATTTTGAGGTGGCCCCGTCCCTTGAGCAGAGGAAAAATGGCTAGGGGGTTCGGGGCTTAGCCCCGCCAATTGTGCTCGGCGGACAGCCGAGCGCTCTGCTTGCCCTGCTGATAGCAGGAAATTGTTGTAACCCCTATCCTGACACCGTAGGGAAAGGCTCTACACTGGGAAAATCTGGCATTCACGACACCCAGTTTGACGCCAAGGCCCCAAAACCGAAAAATTCCCGGAGTGGCCGGCTCTGCCGGCCACTGTGAGCCCGGGTAGGCGCCGTTCTTAGGCGCCTACCCTTTCACCTGCTCTTTTTTCACACCCTCTTTTCACTGCCTAATGTTTCAACAACCTAGGTTGCCCACAGCCCTCTCCAACCCCGTCCTCTGAGTGGAGGAAAATTCCGTTCTCTATCGAGGATGTCTTGTGCCTCAACTCGCTGCCTTTGCAGACCCTGCTGGGCCTGCTTTTTCCTTTTCTGCCTTTTCCTAGCTTCTCTCAACGATTTCTCTCCGAATGGAAGCAATGCTGGTTTTCACCCGCCTGGGTTCCGCCGCTGTCCCAGAATTTGCCCACAACTGGCCCACACGCCTCCAACAGGGCCTGCTCGGAACTTTGGTGGTGTTGCTTCCCTATCCGGCTCCCAAAACCGCACACAGAGCCGCACAGGGCCGAGTTTGGTTTTTCTCCTCCAAAACAAGTTTACCCCTCCCCCTAAAGGGGGAGGGGCGGGGTATCGCTTTTCTTGGGTTTGTTGGGTTTGCCTTGCTTGTTCACAACTGGCTCACGCTGGCCCAACGGGGCCGGTAACCCGTTTCGCTGGTGTCGTTCCCCTACTCGGCTCCCAAATCCGCACACAGGGGCACACAGGGCCGAGTTCGTTCTCAGCGTCTTTTCTTGAGACGCCTTGGAGCTGGCAGCACTACCAAGTCCCACTTCAGGTGGTAATTCACTGCCTCTTGGATGGGGCAAATAGTAAATCGCAGTGTCCCGTTCCTCACCTCGCCAGATTTAGTGCGCACCTTGGTTGGTTCCACATCAATGAGCCGTTTGTCCTCCAACTGCCGAATATACTTTGCAACCGTGTTGGCACTCATTCCAGTGGACTGGCTAATGCGCCCGATGCTGGGCCAACATTGATGCGTTTTCCTGTCCTCGCAGAAAATCAAGTAGGCATAAACCGACAGTTTGCCAGGGATTAATCCCTGGATGAAAATCTCATTCGGCAGAAGAAAATAATGGCCCAATGGGCTTCGGTTGGTGTAAGTGTTTTTGATTTCCGTGGCGTTACCTCCCAAGTGTTTTTCAAAAAATCTACCCCTAAGTTCGAGGCTACGTCCATAGAGAGATCGGATTTTACAACTTGTTCACAGTATGTTCTTGCAAGGGCTTTTCAATCACCTTTTTGTGAAGGCCTTTTCTTTGTTTACTGCTCCGCAAATTTTGAGGTGCTCAAGTCCTTCACAGCAGTTCCCAAACATTTCAAACTTACACCAGGCGCACCGTACCCGTTAACAGCCATCGCAAAGAAAGGGAGCAGTCATCAGCGCTGTGGGAAACCGGTGATGGGAATTGTCACCTTTTTTCTGCCACGGCTCTCTAATGGGCAGAAACTCATAAGGAGGGTTTGCCGTGAAAAACAGAAATATTGGAATTCTCGCGCTGGTGATCGTCCTGCTGTCCGCCGTCACCATCTTTTTTATCGTCACTACAAACCATCAGCCCGACCAAGAAACGGATTCAGTGCCGGAAGCACCCAGCCAACTGGTTGCGAGTGCTTCCGCTCCCCCGGAACAGGCAGATTCTTCTGTGCCAGTCTCCAGTCAGAGCCCTACCCCGGAAGTCCTCTCGGATCCAGACGCCGACGCCACTCTCGCCGCTTTGGGCACGATAGGGGAAGCATACACCCTGCACGCCCGGCAGTATCAACAGGGGGAAGCGCGGGAGGAAGAGACTGCTTCCCTGGGATGGGATGGCGACATGACCCTTGTGGTACAATCCGCCACCCTGCTTCCCTACGAAGAGGATGTTAACGGTGAGGACGCCGCCCATTCTGTGTGGGGGATGTACGCGGACGGCTTTTCAGATCCTTGTGTTTTACATTTGGAGCTCCACCTGGAAAATGTGGACGCCCACAACCGAACCGGGGTACAGTATCAATTTAACGCCTCGATGTTCTATCTGTCCGCCTATGAGGATCTGATCCCCCAAAACCGGCAGGACCCAACCTACACCACCGTCACCCAGCGCTTCACGGCCATGGAGTCGTACTTTGACAAAAATACCGGCACCAAGGACTACTGGAGTTTCCAGCTCCGGCCTGGGGAAACCATGGATTTTGTTTTGGAATTTCTTATTGACCGCGCCTATCTGGAGCAGCAGTCACCCTTCCTGGCGGTGTCTCAAAATTGGGACATCAAAGCCGGCGTGCTGCTGGATTCCATTGGAGAGGAGGCAATGTCATGAGGTTTTGCCGCTGCCTTCGGGGAGAACTTTACCGGGTCTTCCATACCCCCACGTTCTTGCTGGTACTCTTGCTCCTATCCGCCCTGGCGCTGGTGGATGGGATTCTCGCCTACAGGGAATACCGGCAAAACCTGGAAAACGCCCTGACAACCATTCCCATGGGGGAAAACGGAGCCTTTCAGGAGCTGCCCTTCCTCCAAACGACCACCCTGTACAACTCCTGGATCGGCGGGCATCCCAACAGCGTGGCGGGCTTGATCTTCATTTACGCCTGTCCGGTGTACGCTTCTCTTGCTTACAGCTGGACGTATCTGTCTGAGGAACAAAACGGCTACGCCAGAATCCTGGTGGCCAAAGTCGGGAAACGGCCCTATTATTTTTGCAAGCATTTTGCGGTGTTTTTTGCCGGGGCTCTCTCCGCACTGCTTCCCATGCTGGTCAGCCTGCTGCTGGTTGCCTGCCTTATTCCCGCGTACCGGCCAAGTGTGGAAATGGCGCTCTATTACCAGGTGGGCTCCGCAAGCTTGCTGCGCGACCTGTATTTTTCCCATCCCCTGGCCGCCACCTTGTGCAATGTGGGGGAGATCACTCTTTTTGCGGGGCTGTGGGCCACCGTGCCTTTGGCAGTCTCCTACTTCGTGAAAAACCGCTTTATCGCCCTGTTCGCCCCTTACCTGGTTCTTCTGTTCTTGGTGGCCTCCGCCGGGCGGGCACTGGTGTACCGGTCTTTCCTGGAAACCTCGATTTTCAATTATTTGCAGCTTACGGGCACATCCCTGACCCAATCGCCCTGGATGCTCCTGGGGCAAATGGGGGCCCTGCTGATCCTGCCACTTGCCGCCACCTGGGGAAAGGGGAGTTTTGCCGATGTTTTGTAAATTCTTCGCCCACGACCTGCGCCACGGCCTTGGGGACCATCCGTGCCGCCTGGGGGTGGGGTTTCTCCTGTTCTTTTGCCTATCCTCCTACCACTTTCTCACCCTGCGCATCTATGAGCTGACCAACCCGGAATTTTTTGAAACGCCCGTCACCACCGGGGACTACTTTCTTGCCCTCACCGGAGGCTGCGGAAAAGTGGAGTCCGTCCCCGGCGGCGGGACCACCTTCACCATGCCGGTTCTGTGGATCACATTCGTTTTGTGGATCCTGTTCGCCTCTCTGTACTATCCTTTCCTGGATTTGCAGGGCATGGGAAAACAGCTTTTGTGCCTCTCTGGGACACGGGGCGTTTGGTGGGCCTCCAAATGCCTGTGGACAGTTTGCAACACAGTGGCAAATTATCTTTTGGCCTTTGCTGCCAGCGTCCTGGCTGGGATCTGCTTTGGCGCCGTGCCCAGTATGACAGCCCATGTGTACCTGTACCAGGAGCTGGAAACGAACGCTGGAACCCTTACCTCCCCATCCACCTGGGACATCTGGCCGCTGTTTTTTCTCACTGCCTTGGCGCTGGTGGCCCTTAGCCTTTTACAGCTGGCCTTGTCCGTAGCGGTAAAGCCCCTTTTCAGCTACCTGCTTTTGACAGCCTATCTGCTGGCGGGCACCTACCTGCAAAGCCCCGCCCTTCTTGGGAATTTTGCCATGCCTGCCCGGAGCAGCCTGCTGGCAACTACCGGCCTGGACCCCCTCTTGGGCGGGCTGCTTTGTCTGTGGGTCATTGTGGGAAGCGTGCTGTTAGGCTGGGCACTGTTTGAGAAAAAAGACATTTTAGGAGGGGATGGGGCATGACCATCGAAGTAAAAAGCGTGACGAAGGTACTCCGGAAAATTACCGTTTTGGAAGATGTGAATCTCATCCTGGAAAGCGGTACTATCTACGGGTTACGGGGTGTCAATGGTTCCGGAAAGACCATGCTGATGCGCCTGATCGCCGGGCTGATCCGTCCCACTAGGGGAGAAGTGTTTCTGGATGGAAAACAGCTGGGGAAGGATCTATCCTTTCCTCCAGACATGGGGATGCTCATTGAAAACCCCGCGTTTTTAGACAGCTATACAGCCGCCCAGAACCTGCGGCTGCTGGCCGGCATCCGAAAGAAAGTGGGAGAAGAGCGCATTCGGGAGATATTAGAGCAAGTGGGATTGGGCTGGGCGGACAAGCGGAAATACCGGCAATTCTCTTTGGGCATGAAACAGCGGCTGGGGATTGCCGGGGCCGTTCTGGAACACCCTCAGCTGCTTCTGATCGATGAGCCTACAAACGCCCTGGACACGGACGGTGTGGAAATGGTGCAGGAGTTGCTTTTGGAGGAGAAAAAACGGGGCGCGCTGATCGTGTTGGCCTGCCACGATTTTTCCATTCTGCAAAGCCTCTCGGATGTGCTATACTCTGTGAAGGAAGGGCGGGTGACACCCCTATGAAGCGACACAGGAAATGGGTGATTCCAGCGGCTGTTTTGTTGGTCCTCTGCCTGGTGGTCGGGCGGGTAGTTGCGGTGAACGCTACAGCCACACGTTTTCAAGAGATGTCGTATCCGCAAGGGGAATGGGTTCCTTTGGAGGGGGATTTTTTCTACACCAGCCTGGAAAATACAGATGGATATTTTGTCCGCGTCTCCTCAGCTGAAGCCATGACCTACGAGGAATTCCTGGAGCGCTTTGAAAAGCCGCTGGACTACCTGGGAGAAGAAAGCCGCCATGATGTGATCGTCCTAAAGGTGGATTTTAAAAACCAAGACAACACCCAGGGCGGGGTGCTGATTCGGGATTTGAATCTTGTAAACAGCGCCCGGTCCCAGTCTTTCAACCCCAGCGTCAACTACATGGCCATTGCCAATCCGGACTTCGATCCCTATACGGAGGGGATCAAGATCCAGCCGGGCACGGAGGCCTCCCTTTTCTTTGTGTACGACACGGTGTCCCGGGCGGACAAAGTCACCTATCTGGAGCAGCAAGCAGGGAAAGAGTCCCTGACCATGTTCCTCAACGTAAGCCTTTATCCCGTACACAAAATGGTCGAGATGGAGGTTCCCTTAACGGTGCTACACGCGAAAAAAAGCTAGACACCCCTGTTACCTTTTGACGGGGAGAGGCCACCAATAAGGTGGAAAGCACAGAAAGGAGGGGAGTGCGGCATGGAACAAAGAGCGGAACGGCTAGTTCGGCGCGCACGAAACGGGGACACGGAGGCATTTACCCAGCTCATCCTGAGGAACGAAGAAATGCTCTCCCGAGTGGCCCTGTCCCTGCTCCACAACATGGAGGACGCCGCCGATGCCGTGCAAGATGCGGTCTTGGCAGCATGGCAGGCCCTTCCCTCCCTACGGGAGCCAAGATATTTCCGCACCTGGTTGGTGCGCATTCTCATTCGGTGCTGCTCTCAGGTGGGTGCTTCCCAAGGCAGGCATGTTCACTTCCAGCTGGAGGAAACTCTGACAGCGGCTGTGGAAACACCAGATTGGGACGAAGCTTTGGACGTACAGGCAGCGTTGGACACCATGAAGCCGGAGGACAAAATGCTATTGGGCCTGTTTTACCGGGACAGGCTTTCCGTTCGGGAGATTGCGAAAGCCTTGGATGTCAGCGAAAGCTGCGTCAAACAAAGGCTCAGCCGCAGCCGGAAACGGTTTCGCGTCATATTCTCTGAAAAGGAGGGGCTCATTCATGGCAAATAACCGGAATTGGAAAAAAGGTCTCCGCACTTACTTTTCCCAGGATGTCGTGCCCCCGGAAATCCACAGCAGGATCGTACAGACTTGCCGCCAGTTACCATCCCATCCCCGTCCACCGGTCAAGGCGGTATGGCGGCGGGTAACTGCCGCCGTTGGGGCTGTGTTGACAGTCTTCGGACTTCTGTGCGGGTTAAATGCTGTCAATCCCGCCTTCGCAGAGAGTATCCCACTGATTGGACGGGCGTTTCGCCTGTACAACACGGGAAAAACATCCCTGGGCAGTTACATGGGGACGTATGACGGTGTGGAGAAACTCCACTATACAGCCCAGGCTTTCAACACAAATCTGTCCCTCACGGTGGAGGAGGGCTTTTGCGATGGAGAATACGTTCATCTGACCTTTGCCATTACAGAAACCAATGAGACTTTGCTGGACGGGCTCACTTCTCTAGACGCTTGCGTGACGGCTGCCGCAAACGGGATCCCCTTGGAAGAAGCGGGTGTCTCTCTGTACCCCGAGCAGGAGAATCTTATAGGAGTGCTCTCCCTCCCCCTCCCCTCTGCCGTTGGCAATGGGGATACAGTGGAGGTGACCTATCAACTCACCGATCTCACCCGTGTCTATGATGGTGGGAGCGCATGGGAAGCCGTCCCTGGCTCTTTCACGGGTAGTATTTCCCTCACCGCAGTTACCGAATACAACCAGCAAGTGGCGATTACCGGGGACAGTGCCGGGGTGGAGGTTCACACTGTAGAGGCGACGCCTTCCTACACCAAGATTGAATACACCATTCCCTTTTGGGGCTTCCGCTCGTACACTGTGGATTTTCCGCGGCTCTTCTTGCCGGACGGGACGCCGGTTCCCTACAATCTCAGCCAAAGTCAGGTGCCCAGCCCCGATGATATTCCCCGTGACGCCACAGAGATTTCTGGTTCCGCCTGCTTCGATGGGCTTCCCAGCGGCACCCAACAGGTGATTCTTCGGTTTTTGGAAGAGGATCTTGACCCCTACACAGCAGAAGATATGCTCGCTCACGGCATGGAGGTGCGGGTGCTGGCGGAGATCACCATTGACCTGCGCACGGGAAAATCTACTCCCAGCACTACCTACCAGGACGCCGGAATGACCTTTGCCGGGAACTACCTGGAAACCTATCCCTCTTTGAGCTGGATGATGCCCTTTGACGATCCGGACATGATCGCCCTGGGGCAGGCAGATTGGGACAGCGTTACCTCCATTCCCGGCTTGTTTGAACAAGGTAACAGCCTTTGGGCCCTGCGGTATCAAGACGCGTTCACGGTGGAGTTTGTCACAGACGGCCCCGCCCCTGCCAAAGATCTCACGGTAACGATTTCGACAGAAGATGGGCAGACCGCCGCCCAAGGCACGCTCCGCCATAACTTTGCTCGAGAAACCCACAGCGGCGGGGATCTCTATTACTCCTGGAAAGCCAATCTCCAGCCCCAAAGCGGATACGCCCCCAGCCTGCTGGACACCCTTACCGTTTCCTTGACAGACCCGACTACAGGAAATACACTCTACCAGCGCTCTGTCCGCCTCGTTTGGGCTCGCTGAGTTTTGGAGCATTCCTTCGCAGCACCAAACCAGCACCGCTCTTCTGGGACTTATCTGGGAGAACCGGGCGAAACCGCCCCCTCCCTCGTTCCCTGCTGCACTCCCCCACATCCACTCCAAAACCGCGTGCCGAGGGTTCGAGTCCTTCTGCCCCTGCCAAAAAAGTCAGGTATCGGAGGTGCGCCCGCAGGCTCTCCTGCGGTGCGTGTCGTGGGGCGCTGGTCGCCTGTGGCGACCGTCCAGCGCCGACCGAGGCGGCAGCCGAGACAAGTCCTTCTGCCCCTGCCACAAAACCGGCGAAAACACTGGGTTTCTGCCGGTTTTCTTTTTGCATGTGTTGCATGGTTTTGTGGTTCACTTTGGTTCGGACACTGGGTTTTCTCATCTGGTTTGACCCGTCCTCAACCGTTCCCATCCCCTCCAGCACCCAAAACGCACCCGGTTTCGCCTTTTTTGGCCCAAATCGGGTGCGGTTTCCTCTTTTCCTCTGTTTTTCGGGCGCAAAATTTTTGGGCTTGTTTTTGTGCATCCTGCCGCATAGTGCTCACAAATTAAAGCCATCGGTGATACCATGTAAACGAGAGGTGTCCTTTTTGACATAGTACAACTCCATTATCTGCGAGGTGGAGTGGCCCAGCAAGTCAGCTACCTGCCTGGGAGTAAGAGATTTGATGGTGCCATCCTCCTGCTTAATGCCGTTCACCAAGCTGGAGGCAAAGGTGTGTCTGAGCGAGTGCAGGCCCTTTTTCTCGATGCCAGCCGCTGCAAGGATTCTGTAATATCGCTTGCGGAAGTTTACCGGGCGTGTAAAGTTTCCATGCTCATCCGGCACCAGAGGTTTGTCCTCACCGAAGTAGGCTTCCTTTCGCAAGTCCTGGATCATGGCGATGGCTGTGTCATTGAGGGGCACGGTTCGCTTGCTAGTTGCTGACTTCAGCTTGCCAACTTTCACGTCACGGCCCGGTTCGGCTTGTAGGCCATCCCTGCGCCAAACTTCTTTCACGCCACGCTCCAGGTGCAAAACCCGGTGCTCTAGGTCGACATCGCTGTTAAGCAGACCCAATAACTCTCCCGTACGAAGGCCGGTGTTTAGCATGAGAATGTAGGCCGCTGATTGTTGGTATTTTCGCTTGCCGTTGGAAAATGTAGAAAAGGCTTCCCGCTTAAACTTGGCAATCTCCGTGGGGGTGAACACTGTCACGGCCTCCTGCTCTGGCACAAACTCCTTGTCTTGAGCCGCCAGGAAGTTGGCCTTCTTCATCATCGGCACGGATTGCATGGGGTTCTTTTGGATGAAACTTTCCTCGGTTAAGTAGCGGAAATACTCGTTGAGGAGGATATGCACCTTTTTCACCGTGGTGTAGGCGTAGTCCCGCTCCATCCAATGGTTCAGCACGGATTTCAGATCTGCTGCTGTAATGTCCCCAACAATTTTGTCTCCTATCAACGGGAACACCTGGTGCTGGGCGGTACATTCCAGGCGGTCGTAGGTTGTCCGCTCCACTGAGGGAAACTTGAAAACCTGGAGCCAATGTGTGAGGCTGTCCTTAAGTGTTTTCTGGGATTCGTCCGAGTTGCGCACCTCAGCATTGAACTGGGCAATGTAAGTAGTGATCTTCTGTTGGGCCTCCGTTTTCGTCTTGCTGGAGAACACCTTGCGGCGTTTCACTCCCTGCTCGTCAAAGTACCAGATGACGCTTTGCCAGCGACCATCGGTGCGGCGAAAGACGTTTCCGTTGGTGGTGAGTCTTTTCGTTGGCATGGTTGGCGGTTCCTCCTTCCGGGTGTTTTCTTCAACCACCAACACTACCGTACAGCGTTTGCCTATGTCCAGACCTATGTGCTTCGCTTTGTGGAGAAAAACCGCCCCGCCTTTTGGTGGATTTACACCTGTCTGGGGCGGGGAGTTTTCAAAATCTCTTTTCTTTGTTTATGCGGCGCAGTTTTTGAGGTGGCCTTGGCTGA
>CAJFEW010000069.1 GCA_904374805.1 uncultured Neglectibacter sp. | reverse complement strand
TGCTTTTTCAGGCCGGCGTCCAGGTTTAGCTCCGCCAGCACCTTCTCGTCCCGCTCGAACACCTTGATGGCGTACCACCGCAGGTTGCGGGCGTCCACCCTTCCGGCAATGGACTCCTCGATGTGGGCAATGGCGTGCTCCACGCTGCCGGTGAACACGTGGGGCAGTTCCTCTTCGGCCTTTCCCTTGGCGCTTTGGGCGGCCCGCACACAGCGCTGGGCGGCCTCCATGCCGCCCTCGTTTTTCAGGGCACTCATCTCCACCACGTCGCAGCCCAGGGCTTCGCCCAACTTTTTCAGGTCGATCTTGTCTCCGTTCTTGCGCACCAGGTCGATCATGTTCACGGCCACCACAACCGGGATGCCCAGCTCAATCAGCTGGGTGGTCAGGTACAGGTTGCGCTCGATGTTGGTGCCGTCCACAATGTTCAGGATGGCGTCGGGCTTTTCGTTGACCAGGTAGCTGCGGGCCACCACTTCCTCCAGGGTGTAGGGGGAAAGGGAATAGATGCCGGGCAGGTCCTGAATGACCACGTCCTTGTTCCCTTTTAGGCGGCCTTCCTTCTTCTCCACCGTGACGCCGGGCCAGTTGCCCACATATTGGTTGGAGCCGGTCAGGGCGTTAAACAACGTGGTTTTGCCACAGTTGGGATTGCCCGCCAGCGCGATCTTAATTTCCATGGTATGTCTCCCTTCCTTTTGTTAGCACAAGCTAACCCTCATGGGGTAAAAAACGACGCGCACAGGCGCCGCTTCAGGCGATTTCGATCATTTCCGCATCGGCCCTGCGCACGGAAAGCTCATAGCCCCGCACGCTCAGCTCCATGGGATCCCCCAAAGGGGCCACCTTTCGCACGTGGATTTCCACGCCCTTGGTGATGCCCATGTCCATAATCCGGCGCTTGGTGGCGCCCTCTCCGTGGAGTTTGACCACCCGGACGGTGTCCCCCACCTTTGCTTGCCGCAGCGTCTTCATGTTCCCTCTCCTTTCTTTACAATCACAATGGATTACACCAAAATGCGTGTGGCCATGTCCTTATCCAGGGCCACGCGGCTGTCCTTCACCTGGAGAATGAGGTTTCCCCCCAATTCGCTGACCACGGTTACCTCCGCGTCCACCACAAAGCCAAGCTCCGCCAAATGCTGGCGCACCTGGTCTTTTCCGGTGATCTTGCTGATGGTAAAGGTCTCTCCCGGCTTTGCCATTGCCAGTGGCATCATACGCATTCCCCCTTATCCCTCAGTTAGAATTCTCTAACCCAAGAGGCAGATCAAAGAGGTTAGAAGCTTCTAACCTCCGGTGTTTCTTAGTTTAGACCTGTGCAAGGCATTTGTCAAGAGGGAAAACGCATTCCAGCGAAAAAAGTTTGCGTCGTCTAACTCTCGGAACTGGAAAGGGGCCCTTCCTCCTGCCCCCCTGTAAGGGAGAAGGGCCGAAAGGGCGGCCGCTTTCCACAGGCAAGGGCTCCCCTTTTACCAGCGAGGCTTCTGGGCCAGCAGGCGCTTGCAGGCCAGAGCCCCGACGATCAGCAACGCGGGGAACACCACCGCAAACAGCAGGCCCACTTGCAGCCGGCCCCCAAACCAGCCGGAGGCCATGCCCACCAGTGTGGGGCCGCTGGCGCAGCCCAGGTCCCCCGCCAGCGCCAGCAGAGCAAACATAGCGGTGCCGCCCTTGGGGCAGTGGCGGGCAGCTACGCTGAAAGTGCCCGGCCACAAAATCCCCACGGAGATGCCGCAGAGGCCGCAGCCCACCAGCGCCAGGGCAGGGTGAGGCGCCAAGGCGGCCAACAGGTACCCTCCCGCACAGAGCAGGCCGCAGGCCATCTCGCAGTGGAGCAGGTCCAGCCGGTCGCCGAACTTGGCGTAGCCCACTCGGGAAAGGCCCATGAGCACGGAGAACAGGCAGGGGCCCGCCAAGTCCCCCACCGCTTTGGAAACCCCCAACCCGCTCTCTGCAAAGGCGGAGGCCCACTGGCTCATGGCCTGCTCACAGGCCCCGGCGGCCACCATCAGCAGGATGAAAACCCAGAAGAGCTTTTGGGCGAACAGCTGGCCCAAGGGCAGACTCTCTCCCTCCTGGGCGAGGGGGGCAATGGGCACCTGGGTGAAGTATACGGCGTTGCACAGGGGCAGCACAGCCCACAGCAAAGCCAGCAAACTCCAGCTGTCCCGGCCAAACACCTGCAAAAACAAGGTGGAGAGCAGGATAACCCCCACGGTGCCCCAACAGTAAAAAGAGTGGAGCAGGCTCATTACAGAGGCCTTGTTTTCCGTAGGGCAGGCCTCCACAATGGGGCTGATGAGCACCTCGATCAGGCCGCCCCCAATGGCGTACAGGCCCACCGCCAACAGCAATCCGGCGTAAGGGTCAGAGAACAGGCGGGGAAAGATCCCCATGCCCACAAGCCCTGCCGCAGCAAAGAGATGGGCCGCCACCACACAGGGCCGGTACCCGATTTTGTCCACAAAGCGGGCGGCCACCAAGTCCACCAGCAGCTGCAAACAGAAATTACCTGTCACCAGCAAGGTGATCTTCTCCAGGCTGATGGCAAAGACATCCTGAAAAATCACAAACAGCAGGGGCGCCAGGTTGTTGACAATGGCCTGGGTGATATAGCCCAAGTAGCAGGCGTATTGGGTGTGACGGTAGTTTGTGCGGACAGACATAGCAGTTGGTTCCTCCTCTACACGCAAAACTCGTTCTATTATAGCAGGGAACCGCCCACTGGGGATAGTGGTTTTTCCGCAAAAAGCTGCAATTTTTTAAAGACCAGGAGCCTGGGTGAGTCCTGGAAGGGCCCACCTCGCAAGAGACGCTGTTGGATCTGCCTCTTGTATCCCTTGTGCGGCGGCCTATAAGCGGGCGATCTGTTCCGCCAAGACCCTTTTTCATCGGAAAGGGCCCCTTCCTTTCCCGCCCTGCCCCGTGCTGGAGGCCCTCCCTTTTTCCTCTCCCCCGAAGGGCAAGAGCCGTATCTTGTGAAAGCATGCCACAAGAAAAGCCCCCGTGCCGGGGGCTTTTTGCGAAAACAGTCTTTAGGAAAGCTGGGAGCGCACCTGCTCCAAAGACAGGCCCTGCTCTCGGGCGATGCGGGCCAGGTCTTCATACTCCGGCTTGTTTCGGGTGACTCCCCAGCCGGTGGACACCTTTCTTCCCACAGGGCCCCAGGGGGTCTCCGCCGTCTCCTGGGAACGCTCTAAGGTGTAGCGGGCACACAGGTGTTCCCGCACTCCCAGGGTGGTGGTGTGGGCAAACAGCAGACCCACAAAGCGCTCCCGGTCTTCCTCCCGGCAGAGCACCGTCAGCAGCACCCCGGGGCGGCCTTTCTTCATGCCAATCGGCTGGGTAAACACATCCAGAGCCCCAGCCTCCAGCAGCTGCTCCTGGGCAAAACCCAAGGCCTCTCCTGTCATGTCGTCCAGGTTGCAGCACAGCTCCAGCACCGTCTCCCGGCCGCTTGCACTGCCGCTTTGGCCCAGCATGGCCCGCACACAGTTGGCGGCCGCAAAGTCCTTTTTCCCCATGCCATAGCCGGTCTTCTCCACCCGCATGACCGGAGCGGGCCCAAAACGCTGGACAAAGTGCTTCAACAAAGCCGCCCCGGTGGGTGTGCACAATTCCCCTTCCACGGCGCCGCCGTAGGTGGGCACCCCCTGCAGGATGGTGGCCGTAGCAGGAGCCGGCACCGGCAAAATCCCGTGGGCACAGCGCACCTGGCCGCAGCCCACATGGACCGGGGAGGCCACAATCTGCTCCGGCGCCAGGTCGTGCAGCAGCCAGCACACAGCCACCACGTCGGCCACTGCATCCAAGGTGCCCACTTCGTGGAAGTGGATCTCCTCCACCGGACGGCCATGGGCGCGGCTCTCCGCCTGGGCGATCAGCTGATAGACTTCCTCCGCATCCGCCCGCACCTCCTGGGGAATCTCCAAATGGGAGAGAATATGCCGGATATCCCCCAGGCCCGCGTGGTGATGGTGGCCGTGGGTGTGACCGTGGTCGTGCTCGTGGGCGTGAGCATGGTCGTGTTCATGGTCATGCTCATGGTCGTGGTGGTGCGAGTGGCCGTGAAGGGCCTCCTCCTGAACCGTCTCGTGGACGTGTTCATGGCTGTGGGCGTGGAGGTGCACATCCTGGCTCTCCTCCTCTTCCCCGTGGATGGTGACGGACACATGGGTGCCGGTGATGCCGCACTTCACCGCAGGCTGGGCGGCAAATTCCACCCCGGGAAGGCCCAGGCGGTTCATGCGCTCCACAAAGCCCTGGGGGTCTGGGTGCAGCTCTAAAAGGGCCGCAGCCAGCATATCTCCGGCAGCACCCATGTTACATTCCAAATACAGTGTTTTCATAGGGATCCTCCTTTTTAAAATCGCGAGTGGGCCCGCGCTTGCGTTTGGGGCGAGACAAAGAAAAGTTTCGTCCACCTTTTCAAAGGGCCGCCGCGTCCCGGTGGGCGCCGGTCTCCGCTTCCGCTCCGGTTAAAGTCGGGAGACTCTGTCCCGCGCTCTGCAAGCCTTTGAAAAGGCTTGCGCGAAACTCTCCTGCACCTCCGGCGCCGTTCTCACAAATGGTTGATCATGCTGGCCAGGTACCCGGCGCCAAAGCCGTTGTCGATATTCACCACGCTGACCCCGCTGGCGCAGGAGTTCAGCATGGACAGCAGGGCTGCCAAGCCTCCAAAGGCCGCTCCGTACCCCACGCTGGTGGGCACGGCGATCACCGGGCAGTCGGAAAGCCCCCCAATGACGCTGGCCAAGGCCCCCTCCATCCCCGCAATGGCGATGATCACCCGGGCGCTCATAATGTCCTCCAGATGGGACAGGGTCCGGTGCAGCCCGGCCACCCCCACGTCGTACAGGCGGGTGACCTGATTTCCCAGCACCTCCGCAGTGAGGGCAGCCTCCTCCGCCACGGGCATGTCGCTGGTGCCGCCGGTGGCCACTACAATGGTCCCCTTACCGGTGGGGGCAGGCATCTCCCCTACAATGCCGATGCGGCCCATCTCGTGATAAGTCAGCGGCAGCGCCTCCCCCACCACCTGGGCTGCCTCCTGCGACATGCGGGTGATCAGAATGGCCTTCTCCCCTGTCTGCCGCATGGAGGCGGCGATGTCTCGAATCTGCTGGGGCGTTTTCCCCGCTCCATAGATGACTTCCGCAGCGCCCTGGCGCAGGCCCCGGTGGTTGTCCACCTTGGCAAAGCCCAGCTCTTTAAAGGGTTCCATCTTCAAGGCCAGAACGGCCTCGTCCACGGAGCGCTGCCCCTGGGCCACCTGCTCCAAAAGGGCCCGTATTTCCTGCTGGTCCATAGAAAGGACCTCCTTTCCAACATTGACAATCAACAATGAAATAAACCGCTTAACTTAGGTAGGGATAAGTAAAGTTTTCGCTCAAGCCTTTTTCAAAAAGGCTTGTGGGGTTTGGGGCAAAGCCCCAAGGTCTTTTAGCGTCAGCAAGCGCAGGAAAGATACGAAAACCCTCGCCGGGGGTTTTCTTAACGCCGTCCTCGACGGCGGGAGGCTATCACTAGTCCTTCCTGAAACCCGCCCCAAGCGCCCGCCGCCCTTTGGCGGAAGCGACGGCGGAGGTTCACGGTAGGGTGTCTCACACCCAAGCCTCGTCCCATACGCTTCACCCCTGCAGAACCGCTCTTTTACCTCTCTTTCAAGTCCAGCAGCACCGTGTCAAACCAGGGGGACAGGGCCTGCAAAATGGCTTCCCTCTCTTTGGTTGCTCTTTCCAGCTGTTCTCCCGGCAGCTGAAGCCGGGCGGCCCCGTGGAACACCCGCACCCGCAGGTCTTTGTAGCCCAGGGAAAACAGGGCGTCTTCAGCGGCCTCCACCTTTTGGAGAACCTCCGGGGTGATGGTCTCCCCGGTGGGGAGGCGAGTGGCCAGGCAGGCGTAGGCGGGCTTGTCCCAGGTGAAGAGACCCGCCTCTTTGGAGAGGGCCCGCACCTGGGCCTTGGTGATGCCGCACTCCCGCAAAGGGGAGCGCACTTGCAGCTCCGCTATGGCCCGCATGCCGGGCCGGTCCCCTGCGTCGTCGGAGGCGTTGGTGCCGTCCAGCAGCACAGAAAAGCCGTCGGCCAGGGCCCGCTCCCGCAGGGCGCCAAACAAGGCCCGCTTACAGTGGTAACACCGGTCCGGGGGATTTTCCGCCACACAGGGCACAGACAGGATATCCGCCTCCAACACCGTAAGCTCCACCCCCACCTGGGCGCAGAGCCGCCGGGCGTCCTCCAGCTCAAACTGGGGCTGAAAGGCTGTTTTGACAAAATACGGCCGCACCTGGGCGCCCTGTTCCAGCCCGGCCCAAAGCAGATAGGCGGAGTCCACCCCGCCGGAAAACCCCAGAGCCGCCCGGGGACACTCTCGGAAAAACTCCTGTATCTTCATAGAATTCCTCTCTGAAAACAAAAGGAAACAAACCCGGCCCGCTTCTGCGCGCCCGATCTGCTTCCTGCATAGATAAAACGTTTCTTTTGGTCTCGCGGCCCTTCAGGGCATGGGCTCCCTTCCTGGAAGCCGGTTTGGCAAAGCCGCGGAACTCCCGCCGCGACGCTTTGTATATAAGTGTACCAGGTTTGGCCGGGTCCCGTCAAGGGCTTCCCCAAAAATCAGCACCCTCCGCTCCGGGAGCGGGAAGAACCCCTAGGGTGTAAAGGTAGGGGGATTTCTCCCCATGATTGCAAGGAGGGAAAAAAAGATGCATCAAACAAAAGGCGTGGATCTTTCCGAACACAACGGCAATGTAGACTTTGCCGCTCTCCGGGCCGCAGGAGTGGAGTTTGTGCTTCTCCGGCTGGGGTACGGCTCCGATTACGCCCACCAGGACGACGCCCGCTTCACCGAGAACTGGGAGAAGGCGGAGGCGGCGGGCCTGCCCTGGGGCGCCTATCTGTACAGCTACGCCACAAACACAAACATGGCCCAGAGCGAGGCGGACCATGCCCTGCGGCTGCTGCAGGGGAAAACGCCCCTCTACGGAGTGTGGTACGACGTGGAAGACCCGCAGATTTCCAGCGCGGATGTGGTATCCACCAGCCGGACCTTCTGCAGTGCCCTGGAGGAAGCCGGGTACTACACGGGAATTTACGCCTCCCTCAGCTGGCTCAACGGCAAGCTGAACAGCACCCGGCTGGACAAGTACGACAAATGGGTGGCCCAGTGGAACCATGCCTGCACCTACACAAAGCCCTACGGCATCTGGCAGTACACAGACCGGCTTGCCATCGGCGGCAAGCTGTTTGACGGCAACTGGGCCTATAAAGACTATCCCCGCCTGGTACAGGCGAAAGAGGAGAAGGAGGAACCCGCCTTGACGGAAACACAGGTGCAAGCACTGGTACAAAGGGAAATCCAAGCCTACTTCACCGCCTTGGCAAAGCTTCCTGCCTCTCCGGGCTGGGGAGAGGAGGCTCTGGCATGGGCGCGGGAGCAGGGCCTGCTGCAGGGGGACCCAAACGGCAGCCTGCGGCCCCGGTGTTTCGCCACACGGGAAGAGATCGCCAAAATGTTTGCAAACATGCACAAAAAGCAGCTCTAAAACCGGTTGCTCCGCCGCCGGCTCCCCTTCCTTCTACGGCAGGCGCTCCCAGGGATAGAACCTGGGAAAGGAAACATTTTTCTCCATTGATTGACAGAAAGGGTTTTGGCCTTTATAATGCAGAGTAGAGGGCCGAAGCACCTGGGTTCGTGCGGTTTTGAACCCAGGTTTTCCCGTTTCGGGGGAATGTTTCGGCGCTTGCCGCTTGAGCGGTACTATATTTAGGAAGGTGAGTTAATGGAAAGAGATCATTGCCGGTCTGACGACCTTCTTTGCAATGGCTTACATCATCGTGGTCAACCCCAACACCCTCAGCGGCCGCGCTGCTGGCCTGGAAGAGGATTTGATGCCTTGGGGCGCCGTGTTCCTGGCCACGATCATTGCCTCCATCATCGGTACTTTGGTGATGGGCCTTGTGGCCAATGTCCCTTACGCTCAGGCTCCCGGCATGGGCCTGAACGCGTTCTTCGTCTACACGGTGTGCCTGGGCCTGGGCTTCACCTGGCAGCAAACCCTGTCCATGGTGTTTATCTGCGGCCTGATCAACATCATCATCACCGTGACCAAGATTCGTAAGTTCATCATCAAGTCCATCCCCCGCAGCCTGCAGAACGCTATCGGCGGCGGTATTGGCATCTTTGTGGCCTACATCGGCTTCCTGAATGTGAAGTTCGTGGCCTTCGACTCCGGCGTCCCCGCTATGGCCACTCTGAACAATCCCACCCTGTGGCTGTTCATCATCGGCTTGGTGCTCACCATCATCTTGCTGGTATGCAACGTGAAGGGCGCTATCCTCATCGGCATTATTGTCACCGCCATTCTGGGCATCCCCATGGGAGTCACCTCTCTGGGCGATTCCATCAGCTTCACCGAGGCTTGCCAGCAGCTGCCCACCACTTTCTGCGCCATCTTCACCAGCGCCGGCCTGCCCTCCCTGTTCTCTGACGCTGCTAAGATCCCCCTGGTGCTGATCACCATCTTCGCCTTCAGCATCTCCGATACCTTCGACACCATCGGCACCTTCATCGGAACCGGCCGCCGCACAGGCATCTTCTCCGATGAGGACGAGAAAGCCATGGAAACCCAGGCTGGCTTCCATTCCAAGATGGACAAGGCTCTGTTTGCTGACGCTACCGCCACTTCCATCGGTGCCATCTTCGGTACCTCCAACACCACCACCTTTGTGGAGAGCGCTGCCGGCATCGGCGCTGGCGGCCGTACCGGTCTGACCAGTGTTGTGGTTGCCATCTGCTTTGCTCTCAGCGCCTTCCTGGCCACCTTCGTCAGCGCCATCCCCTCCGCTGCCACTGCTCCTGCTCTGGTTCTGGTGGGTGTGATGATGACCTCCTCCTTCAAGGAGATTAAGTGGGATGACCTGAGCGAGGCCATTCCCGCCTTCTTCGCAGGCATCTTCATGGCTCTGTGCTACAGCATCTCCTACGGCATTGCCGCTGGCTTCATCACCTACTGCATCGTGAAGATCTGCAAGGGCAAAGCCAAGGAAGTCCATCCCATCCTGTGGGTGGTCACTGCTCTGTTCATTCTGAACTTCATTTTGCTGGCTATCATCTAAACCGGCGATCCATACTGCAAAGCAAGCGTCCCGTTCCAAGACGGGGCGCTTCTTTTTTTGCCGGGGCAGTTACAAAAAGGTGCCTACTTGTCAAAGGACACACCATCCTCTACAATGAAACCACCGAAAAAACAAGGAGGCTTTCCCATGCACCCATGTATCGAAACCATTCTCACCCGCCACGCAGTGCGCCGGTTCCAGGAGCGCCAGGTGGAAGAGGACACCTTACAGGAAATTCTCACGGCCGGCCTGTATGCTCCCAGCGCGGGGAACAACCAGCACTCCCGCATTGTGGTCTGCCAAGACAGGGAGATCAACCAGAAACTGGGGGAAATCAACCGGTATATGATGTTCAAAGGCAAGGACCCCGCCAAGGTTTCCCATGCCATTTCGGCAGACCAGCCCAGCATTCAGGACGATCACACCATCCTGGACGGCTTCTATCACGCCCCCACCGTGCTGCACCTGTTTGTGCGGGACTCGATCTACGCCCACGATGACGCCGCCATGATGGCGGAAAACATGTGGCTGGCTGCCCATGCACTGGGCGTGGGCGCCTGCTACATTGGCCGGGCAGAGGAAGTGTTTGCCACCGACTTTGGCAAAGAACTGCGGGAGAAGTGGGGCGTGCCGGCAGATCTGGTGGCAGTGGCCCACCTGTGCCTGGGCTATCGGGACGGCCCTGCGCCCCATGCAAAACCTCGAAAGGAAGGCCGCATTCTCCGGGCGTAAAAAACCGCCCGGGTGCTTTCCGGGCGGCTGAGAGAGGGATGAAATATATGAAAAAGCAAGAGGAGTAAAATGTTGTTCTTGTAAGGAGGATGAACCATGTTCTTCTCTTCTGCTGTGTCTATAGTATAGGGGAGTTTTTTGAACTTCTCTTGAACATCCTCTGACAATTCCATTAAACCTCTCTTAACAGTCTACGAACAGAGGGGCGTTGCGTCCTCTTCCATTCTCTGCTATGATAAGGGGGAAGTTTTTTGGAAAGGAAGAATCACCCATGGAACTGCAAGCATTGGCCCTCCAGGCGGGGGCCGTCCTTCGAGAGGCCGGAGAGCTGATCCGCTCTATCCCCCACCCGGCAGTGACCTCGAAAGAGGGCCACGCCAACTTTGTCACCGAGGCGGACGTGGCCTCCCAAACCTTTCTGCTGGAGCGCTTAGGCCCCCTGTTCCCCCAAGCCCGTTTCTTTGCGGAAGAACAGGAGGAACACCAGCTGGCCCCCGGCTGGAACTGGATTGTGGACCCCATCGACGGCACCACCAACTTTATCCGCCGTTACCGGCCTTCCGCCATTTCCGCCGGCCTGGTAAAAGACGGGGAAGGCATGCTGGGCCTGGTGTACGACCCCTGGGCCAATGAGCTTTTTTCCGCTGTCCGGGGCCAAGGCGCCTTCTGCAACGGGAACCCCATCCATGCTGCGGAGATCCCCTTGGAAAACGCCCTGTTCGTCTTTGGCACCGCCCCCTACCACCGGGATCTGGCCGAGGCTTCCTTTGCCGTGGCCAAAGAGGTGTTCCTCCGCTGCGGGGATTTGCGCCGGTGCGGTTCAGCAGCTCTGGACCTGTGCTACATTGCCGCAGGCCGCTGCGACGGGTTCTTTGAAGCGGTCCTCTCCCCCTGGGATTACGCCGGAGCCTCAGTCATCCTGCAGGAGGCAGGGGCCCACATCGGCACAGTGCCAGGCAGAACGTTTACCTACCAGGAGCCTCAGCCCATTCTGGCAGGCACAGACGCCCTGTTCCGCCTGCTGCAAGAGGCAGCCGGCAAACATTTGGCATAACACCCTTTCGTGCGGGTCATCCCTCCAGAATGGCCCGCACGTTTTTGCTGCCTGTAAACCTAACAAATAGGGCCTGCTGCAAAACGAATGTTGCAGCAGGCCCTTCCTTTCTTTCGCGGGCAAACCAGAAACTTAGGAGAGGGTTACAGCATCTTCCAGAGCCGCTCTGCGGTTTCCTCCGGGGTCAGCCCATCCACCCACAGCTTTTCCGTGGGAAGGGCGTCGTATAAAGGCAGGCGGGCTAGGCTTCGGTCCACCACATCCCAGGTGCGCAGGCCGGCTTTCACATCCTTCTCCAAGTGGGCCCGCAAAGTCTCCGGCCGGGCCATCAGGGAAAAGGTGCGCACCTGCACCCCCTCCAAAGGCAGCCGCTGCAGCAAAGCCTCTGTGATCTCCCACTGGTGCAGCACCCAACAGAAAAGTACATTTTCAAAGGCAGAGCAGGATAAAAACTGCCCGAGCATAAAGGCGATGTTCTCCTGCACCAAAGCTTTTGTCTCCCAGGTCACCTGGAAAGGCTCCATATCCCAGCACCAATCCCCGTCCAGAAAGGCACAGGGGGCCAGGCGTCTTTTCAGGGCTTTGCAGGTTGTGGTCTTGCCCACGCCCATAGTGCCCCCTACTACCACCAGTCGTTTCATGGCGCACCCCTCTCAGACTGTTTTTTCCGCTACCTGCTGGGGGGAGATCCGCTTCCTCCAAGATTGGCTAAAGTACCGGGCCACAAAACAGATGCCCCGGAACAGCCAGTCTGCGGCCATGCCGTACCACACGCCCTGCAGGCCCAGCCCCAAATAGCCTCCCAGCACATAGCTCAGGCCCACCCGGAAGATCCACATGGACGCCACGCTGACAATCATGGTGTACGTCACATCCCCGGTGGCGCGGAAAGCGTTGGGCAGCATAAAGGCAGGCGGCCAAATAGTGGAGCTCACCACGGCGGAGAACAGCAGCACCCAGGTGGTCAAGCCCATGGTGTCCTCCGAAAGCTGATACAACTGCAGAATCAGAGGAATGGCCAGGGAGAGCACCACGTTGATCAGAATGTTAAACACAAAGGTTAAACCCAGCAGCCGGGAGGTGTAATAGCGGATCTGCCGGGACTCCCCTGCGCCAAAGCACCGGGACACAATGGGGACGCAAGCGGTGCCAATGGCAAAGCCGGGAAGAATTTGAAACACGCTGATGGCGTTGCCCACGGCGTTGGCCGTAATGGCCACCGTCCCAAAGGAGGAGATCAGGCTCACCACCATGATTTTGCCAAACTGGAACATGCCGTTCTCGATGCCGTTGGGAATGCCGATGCCCAAAATACGCCCCACCGTGTGCAGCTCCAGCTTGAGGGAGAAGGGTCTGGAGAAATGCAGGGTGTACCGCTCCCGGCACAGAAGGCCCAGCACCACTGCGGCAGCCACGACGCGAGAGACCAAAGTGGGAACGGCCGCTCCGGCAATCTCCATCTTAAACCCAAAAATCAACAGAGCGTTGCCGCCAATGTTGACCGCGTTCATCAAAAAGGAGATGAGCATGGGCGTGCGGGAATCCGCCATGGTCCGAAAGATAGCTGCGCCCCCGTTATACAGGGCGATAAAGGGAATGGAAAACAGGGTGATGGTGAAATAGGTTTGGGCGTAGCCCATAACCTCCTCCGTAATGGACCCAAACACCGTGCGCAGCAGGAAATTCCGCAGGAAAAACAGCGCCGCCGTCACCACCAGGGAGATTAGGAAGATCAGCAGCACCAGCTGGTCTGTTACACGGCGGGCCTTTTTCTCATTCTGCGCTCCCAAATACTGGCCGGCTACCACGGCGCCGCCTGTGGCCAAGGCTGTAAACAAGTTGATCAGCAGCACGTTGATGGAATCCACCAGGGAGACCGCCGATACGGCGGCCTCTCCCACACCCGCCACCATGACGGAGTCTGCCATGCCCACAAACATGGCCAAAAACTGTTCTGCCACCAGAGGCAGTATAATACGAATCACGTCCCGGCGGCTGAACAGCAGCCCTTCCGGCGGTTTCTTCACGGTCATCCCCTCCTAAAAAACAGAAAAAATATCGCTATTTATTGTACTCTTTTCCCCATACTCCGTCAAGGCAAGGGAAGAGATTTGTAAAAAACCTGGAAACAGGCGGGGAGACAGGGCTTCTTCCGCCGGCGTTGCCGCTCTTACGCCCCCATCCACCCGGAATCCCGCGGTTTGGTCAGACTCCCTGGACGGGGTACGAAAGGATGGGCATCCCCCGCTTGCTCTTCATCCGATAAACCAGGCAGCCGTCTCTGCAAAGGAGCTGCAAAGACTCCGTGTTCCTTTGGGAAACAAGTACGTTGGCCTCTTTTTCCCCTACACACATTTTCCTTAACAATTTTTTAGGCCCGGACTGTTCCGCTTACAGGCAGCAAAAAACGGCAGCCGGGAAAATTTCCCGGCTGCCGCCTTTCATGAAACCATGAGAAGAATGGTATTTTCTACGCTTACTGGCAATTCTTCTTCAGAATTTCCAGCTGATTCTTCAGTTCCTGAGGCAGCTTGTCGCCAAACTGCTTGTAGAACTCTTCAATGCCCTCAGCTTCCTTAGCCCAAGCAGCCTTGTCCACTTCCAGGATGGAGCGCAGGGTCTCGATATCGAAGTCCTGAATGCCCTCCAGGTTGATGTCCTCTGCATAAGGCACATAGCCGATGGCGGTCTCCTTGGCGTCCACCTTGCCCTCGCAGCGCTTCAGGATCCACTCCAGCACGCGGAAGTTGTCGCCGAAGCCGGGCCACAGGAAGTGGCCTTCGCTGTCCAGGCGGAACCAGTTGACGTTGAAGATCTTGGGAGCGTTCTCGCCCAGCTTCTCGCCCATTTCGAACCAGTGCTGGAAGTAGTCGCCCATGTGGTAGCCGCAGAAGGGCAGCATAGCCATGGGATCACGGCGAACCACGCCCACAGCGCCGGTGGCGGCAGCAGTGGTCTCAGAAGCCATAATGGAGCCTACGAACACGCCGTTGTTCCAATCGCGGGACTGGTACACCAGGGGCGTGGTCTGGGCGCGGCGGCCGCCGAAGATGATGGCGGAAATCGGCACGCCCTCGCCCTTGTCAAACTCAGCGCTGATGCAGGGGCAGTTCTTGGCAGGAGCAGTGAAGCGGCTGTTGGGATGAGCGCCCTTCTTGTCGGAAGTCTTGCCGTTCCAGGGCTCGCCGGTCCAATCCAGAGCGTTCTCCGGAGGATTCTTGTCCAGGCCTTCCCACCACACGGTGTTGTCGTCCAGGTTGTGGGCCACGTTGGTGAAGATGGTACCCTTCTGGGTGGAGATCAAAGCGTTGGGGTTGGACTTCATGTTGGTGCCGGGGGCCACGCCGAAGAAGCCGTTCTCAGGGTTGATGGCATACAGCTTGCCGTCAGCGCCCTGGCGCATCCAGGCGATGTCGTCGCCCACCGTCCAAACCTTGTAGCCCTTGTTGCGATAGCCTTCCGGCGGAATCAGCATGGCCAGGTTGGTCTTGCCGCAGGCAGAGGGGAACGCAGCGGAAACATACTTCACTTCGCCCTGGGGATTCTCAATGCCCAGGATCAGCATATGCTCGGCCATCCAGCCCTCGTTCTTGCCCAGGTAGGAAGCAATGCGCAGAGCAAAGCACTTCTTGCCCAGCAGCACGTTGCCGCCGTAACCGGAGTTGACGCTGATGATATAGTTATCTTCGGGGAAGTGGCAGATGTAGCGCTTCTCCTCGTCGATGTCGCACTTGCAGTGCAGACCCTTGACCCAGTCCTCGCTGTCGCCCAGCACATCCAGGACGGCCTGGCCCACGCGGGTCATGATGGCCATGTTCAGCACCACGTAGATGGAGTCGGTGACCTCCAGGCCAATCTTAGCCAACGGGGAGCCGATGGGGCCCATGGAGTAGGGGATCACGTACATGGTGCGGCCCTTGTAGCTGCCGCGGGCGATGTCGAACAGCATCTTGTAAGCGGCCTGGGGCTCCATCCAGTGGTTGGTGGGGCCACAGTCCTCTTCCTTGCGGGAGCAGATGAAGGTGCGCCCTTCCACACGGGCCACGTCGTTGATGGCGGTGCGGTGCAGGTAGCAGCCAGGCAGCTTCTCC
>CAJFEW010000068.1 GCA_904374805.1 uncultured Neglectibacter sp. | reverse complement strand
CCCCGCTGTGGCCACCTACGACCTGCAGCCCGAGATGAGCGCCTATGAGGTCACCGACAAGATGGTGGAAGCCGTCAAGTCCGGCAAATACGACGCCCTCATCCTCAACTACGCCAACTGCGACATGGTGGGCCACACCGGCGTGTTCGAAGCTGCGGTGAAGGCTGTGGAAGCCGTGGACACCTGCGTAGGCCGTGTGGTGGAGGCCGTCAAGGAGATGGGCGGCTGTGTGCTGCTCACCGCTGACCACGGCAACGCCGACAAGATGGTGGACGAGGACGGGGAACCCTTCACCGCCCACACCACCAATCCCGTGCCTTTCTGTGTGATCAACCATCCCTGCCAGCTGCGGGAGGGCGGCCGCCTGGCGGACATTGCCCCCACCATGCTGAAGATTCTGAACCTGGAGCAGCCCGCCGAAATGACCGGCGAGAGCATTATCCTGTAAGGATCCAAAAAAATGGAAGGAGCCTCCCCAACAGGGGAGGCTCCTTTGCGCTTTCAAGCACCTGTGGGGCCCTGCTCTGTCCACATCTTTCCCAGAATGTCCTTGAGCACCAAAAAGGCGTCCAAGGGCTGGTAGTGATAGGTGGTTTCCAAATCCTGGAGCAAATCTCCCAAGGGGCCGGTATACCGGGAAACATCCACCTGCTGCTGGTAGGTGGTGAGAACAGGGTACATCTGCCCCCACAGCTGGGTCCAATCGATCTTTTCCTGGGTCTCTTGGCTGGTGTGCTGGATCACCACTTGCGCGTCGTAGTCCATCAGGTCGTCCAGGGTGGTGTGGTAGAGCTGGGCCAGATGTCGGGCCTGGCGGATATCCGGCAACGTCTCATCCAGCTCCCACTTGGAGATGGTCTGGCGGCTAACCCCCAGCTTCTCCCCCACCGCCTCTTGGGTGAGTCCGGCTTTCTTCCGGGCATGAACCAGGTTTTCTCCTAAACTGCTCATCGTCTGCCTCCTTGCGCTGTTTTCTTCAGTATACAGGATAGCCAAAGAAAAATCCAGCGCTTCCCCCTTCCCTTTTCGCCCGTTTTCCGGACAAAGAGAGAGGGGAAAAAGTTTTCCCATGGGCTCTTTTTTCTTGTCAGGAACAATAGACTCCCCTTCCCTTTGTATACTGTACAGCGGATAGATGCTAACACGGTTGGAAAAGGGGAATGGCCATGGGAAAACGATTTGTCTCTCTGCTGCTGTGCCTGGCCCTTCTCTGCCTCTGCGCAGGGTGCGGGGGCTATCAGGCGGACGGCAGCTTCACCTACCTGCTGCCGCAGAATGTAACCTCGCTGGATCCGCAGACCGCCGCAGACGCTGCGTCCGGCATGGTCATAGACTCCCTGTTCGAGGGCCTCTGCCGCATTGACGAGGACGGGGAAACGGTGCCCGGTGTAGCCCGCCGGTGGGAATCCAACCAGGACGCCACAGAGTTCACCTTTTATCTCCGTCCCAAAGCTCAGTGGAGCAACGGAGACCCGGTCACCGCCGATGACTTTGTGTTCGCCATCACCCGGACCCTCAATCCCGGTACGGGCTCTGTGGCAGAGGACATGCTCTCCCTGGTAAACGCCCGGGCTTACGCCGCAGGGGAGGTGGACGCTTCCGCCCTGGGCGTATACGCGGAAGATGAACACACCTTGGTGATCCGCCTGGAGGAGAGCAACCCGGACTTTCCCGCCCTTACAGCCGGCACCCACTACATGCCCTGCAACCGCTCCTATTTTGAGGCCTGCGCCGGCCACTACGGCCTCTCCTCCCAGTATGTGATCTCCAACGGGCCCTTCACCTTTTCCAGTGTGTACGCCTGGCAGACAGACCCGGGAGAGCGGTCCCTCCGCTTGACCCGTTCGGACACCTACCGGGGAGACCGGACGGTGCAGCCGGCCAACGTCACCTTCCTCATTGACTACGACGACGCCTACGACCAAGACCCGGTACAGGCCCTGCTGGAAGGCAATGTGGACATTCTCACACTGCCGGAGACCCTGGCCCAGCAAGCGGAAGAGGCCGGCTGCGGGGTGCTCTCTTTGGACGACGCGGTGACCGGGCTGCTGCTCAATCCCTGCTCGGAAAAGCTGGAAAACAGGGCCCTGCGCTCCCTGTTCCTGAAAACCTTGCACCGGGAGGATCTGCTTTCCCGCCGGGAAAACCCGGTGGAAGCTTTGGGGGTAATGCCGCCCTGTGTGGTTTGGAACGGGGAGAGCTACTACGGAGACGGAGCCCGCATCTACACCCAGGAAGACAGTTCCGCCGTGGAGGAGATCCCCTCCCTGCTGCAGGAATTGGATCTGGAAGAGATTCCTTCCATCACAGTGCTCTGCCGGGACGACCCAGAGTCCATTGCTGTGGCCAACGGATTTTTGGTGGCCTGGAACCAGGTGCTGGGCAACGCCTTCAACCTGGAGCCCCTGCAGGAAGGGGAGCTGCAGGCCCGCATTGCCTCCGGCTCCTACGAGGCAGCCCTGTACACCTTGCGGGCGGGCGGCACCACCCCCTACGACGTGCTTCGCTCCTTTGAGAGCACTGCCTCTCCCACGCTGCTGGAAGATGAAACCTTCGACCAGACCCTCCGCTCCCTGTCTTTCGACCTGGCATCCTATCGGGAGGCAGAGACCCATTTGGCGGAGTGCTGCGTCTTTTACCCCATCTTCCAGGACACCACCTACTATGCTGTCAATCCCAACACCCGGGGCATCACTGTGGCCCCGGACCAGAACGTAGACTTTACAGGGGCCCGAAAAAAGTAAGGGCCCATCGCAAGCCTGGATCCCTCCCGAACGAAAGCGGGGACTGCTGCAAAGCGCAGCAGTCCCCATTTTTTGTGAAAGGGCCATCCCCTGTACCTGGTCAAATGTTTTGATATTCCTCCAGGATCTTTCGAGCCAGCCGGGAATCCACCTTGGCAAACCCTTGGGGATCTACAAAGTCTAACGACCGCAAAACCTCCTGGGATTGCCGGTACACCTCCAGCTTGGTGGAGTGGTACACCGGTTCATACTTCCGAGGCAGGAAAATGGCAAACTCCATCTCTCCGTTGTTCACCCGGCTGAAGTAGCCGTGGACCCGGTCCACCTGGTAGGTCTTCCGAATAATGGTGCACAAGGCGTTCTTTACCAACTCCACCGCCACATCGTCAAAGCCGGCGTCAAAGATCAAGATCTTTTCCTTCAGCTCCGCCAGGTTGCGGACGCTGCGCTTGGTAAAGTCTTGGATCTCCTGGGTGGGCTCCGTCACGCTGCCCTCCCCTGCCGGCGTGACGCAGATGATGTAGCCGGCGTCCGGGTCCGTGTACAAAAAGGAATAGGCCATGGCGGCAAAGTAGTTGCACCGCGTGCAACGCCAGTCAAACAGGGTCTCATCCAGCACCCGGCGCTTCAGTTCCGGGTTTTCCTTGGCGTTGATGCTGGCAAAAAGCCTGTACTTCTGCGACTCCCCACACTGGGGGCAGATGATGTCCTTCGAAATTTCCGTCGACATTCCCGATTCATTCCTCCCCTGCTTCAGCCTTCAAAGGGCAGGTTCTCACAGGCCTCCTGGGCCGTCTTCTCCGGCGCAGAGGTTTCCGGTTCCACCGCTGCCTGCTCGGGCGCAGCCTGCTCCACAGGCTCCTCCACCGCCGTGGGATCCTGCTCATAGACAGCCACATCGTCCAAAGTGATCTCTTCCCGGCCGTCGTCTTCCACACTGTAGAATGTTTCCAGCTGCTTCAAAGCCCGGTCCAGGCTCTCCTCCACCTGATCCAGCGCAGCGCAATGGGGCTCGGTAACGGGGTTGTCCTTATCCCGCAGGTTGTTGTAGTAGTAGCGGCCCAGGGCCAAATATTCCTTTTGCGCCGCTTTTTCGTGGCAGTGGATCACCGTGCGGAGACGGCTGAGCTGCGCGGCGCGACGGTTTTTTTCACGCAGATAGCCAGCAGCCTCTCCGACCGCCCGGCCCACATTTTTCAGAAATTCCATACCGATACCTTCCTTTCCCCCAGAGGGCGTTTCTTTCGTTTATTATACCGCAGGATGGGAAAAAATAACACCCCTTTTTCAGGAAGTTTCCCAAAAACGCGCTCGAAATTTTGTTCTATTTTTTGTGAGAAAAGGCTTGTTTTTTTCTGTCTCTTCTGATACAGTAAGCCCCACGATAGAACAAAATTTCGAAAGGAGTGTTGTAACCGTGGACTTTCTGGCTTGGAGCAAGACATATTGGGACGAGGCCGCCCGGGTTCGGCAAAAAATCGAGGCTGTACGCCGGGAACCGCTCCCCCGCAGCAAAGACGAGCAGCTCCTGCAGCAGCGCCGCCTGGCCCTTCTGCAGGGCATGTACCAAGATTGCCGCTACGTGGCGAGAATTTTAGAGCGCAAAGCAGGAAAGGAGAAACCATGGCAAAAGACCATTTGAGCTGGGAGGTATTTTCCCAAGAGAAAAGCTGGGCGCCGCCCAGCAGCTCCTCCAATCAAAAGCAGCGGGAAGCCGCTTTGCGGCTGTTGCACACCGCCATGGGCCGGGAACTGACCTCCCGGCAGCGCCAGTGCGTGGAGCTGTGTGTGCTCCGAGGCATGACCCAGCAGCAGGCGGGCCGTCTGCTGGGAGTAAACAAAGCCACCGTGTGCCGCCACCTGCAAAAATCCAAGCGCCGGCTGGCCCAGGCAGCCCTCTACGCCGCCCTGGGAAAGGGCCGGTAAAGCCCAGGGAAGGAGCCGTTGCAGCCAGTGGGAAAGCATGGTATAATCGTCTCAGAAAGGACGTGGGACAAGGATGGGCGCAACAGATACAAACCGGGAAAAACTGCGGGAAATCCGCATGTTCGTGCTGGACATGGACGGCACCATTTATCTGGGAGACCGGCTATTTCCCTACACCCCAAAGTTTTTGCAGCAGGTGAGGGCCACCGGCCGGAACTTTTGCTTCTTCACCAACAACAGCTCCAAAAACAAAGAGGCCTATTTGGAAAAACTTGCCAACATGGGAATCTGTATTCCTCCGGAAAAAATGCTGCTTTCCAACGAAGTGATCCTTCAGTGGCTGCAGCGGCACCATCCAGGCGCCCGCTGCTATGTGGTGGGCACCCCTCCCCTGCTGGAGGACTTTCGAAAAGCCGGCTTTCCCCCGGATGCGGAGGACGCCGACCTGGTGGTGCTGGGGTTTGACACCACCCTTACCTACGAAAAATTGCGGGTGGCCTGCGACTTGATTCGGGCGGGCAAACCGGTGTATGGGGTCAACCCCGATTGGAACTGCCCGGTAGAGGGCGGGTTTATTCCAGACTGCGGGTCTATTGCCGCCCTGGTGCGGGCTTCCACCGGGGTGCAGTGCGAATTTTTCGGAAAGCCCTCTCCCCACACCCTGCACTATTTGCTGCGGCAGACGGGATGCCGTCCGGAGGAAGTGGCCGTGGTGGGAGACCGGT
Organism: uncultured Neglectibacter sp.; assembly: GCA_904374805.1. Taxonomy (GTDB): domain Bacteria; phylum Bacillota; class Clostridia; order Oscillospirales; family Acutalibacteraceae; genus Acutalibacter; species Acutalibacter pullicola. The sequence continues at coordinate 2,564 of CAJFEW010000068.1, read as the reverse complement.
TGTACACAGACATTGCTGTGGCGGCGGGAACAGCCGTAACCAGCATTCTAGTGCTCAGTGGAGAGACCACGCCCCAGCTTCTAGAGGAAAGCCCTCTTGTCCCAGATCTGGTGGTACAGGATCTGGAAGAGCTGGGGGAACTGCTGCACTGACCAGCAACCCTGCAGAGGAAGCGGATCCTCTCCCTTTCCCGGCAAAACCCTCTCTTTTTCCCAGCCCTCTGGGGGATATCTCCCTGCAGAAGGGACACACTAGGGGCAAGAAGGGAGCGAATGGTATGGACTATGTGAACGCCTTCTGGGTGGGAGGCCTGCTCTGTGTGGTAGGCCAGCTTCTCATCGACAGAACACGCCTGACCCCTGCCCGCATTATGGTGCTCTTTGTCACCAGCGGGGTGGTCCTGGGAGCCCTGGGAATCTATGGACCCTTGGTGGAATTTGCCGGCTGCGGCGCCACGGTGCCCTTGACAGGCTTTGGCTGGGCCCTGTCCGAGGGGGTTCGAAAAGCCGTGGAAGAGGAGGACTTTTTGGGCATATTCACCGGCGGTCTCACCGCTGGGGCGGCAGGCACCACAGCGGCCATCTTCTTTGGCTATGTGGCGGCTTTGGTAGCGCGGCCGCGGGACAAATCATAAACACATGTTTTCCCTAGAACAAAGGGGCTGTTGCACGGTGCAACAGCCCCTCTCGCTTTCTCTGTATCCCTGGCCGTCCTGTTAGGGCAGCTGGTTGCCCGCCGCTAAATAGAGGGCGTACCAATCCTCCCGGGACAAGGCGACCGTACAAGCGGTGGCAATGTCCCGCAGACGGTCGGGGTTGGTGGTGCCCACAATGGTCTGGATACCGGCGGGATGGCGCAAAATCCAAGCCACGGCCAAAGCGGTTTTGGAGATGCCGTACTTTTCCGAAAGCTCCTGCAGCTTTCCGTTGAGCTCCGGGAACTTTTCGTTGTCCACGAAGACCCCTTCAAAAAAGCCGTACTGGAAAGGCGACCAGGCCTGAACCGTCACTTGATGGAGCCGGCAGTAATCCAGCACCTCCCCGTCCCGGTCCGCCGCGTGGGGGAACTGGGTGTTGGTCTCCAAAGCGTGGGAGAGCAAACCGGCGTGCATTAAGCTAAATTGCAGCTGGTTGACGCACAGCGGCTGCTTGACCGCCGCCTGCAGCAGCTCCAGCTGCCGGGCGTTGAAGTTACTCACTCCAAAGTGAAGCACCTTTCCCTCCTGCTCCAGCTGGGTGAAAACTTCCGCCACCTCTTCCGGCTCCATCAAAGCGTCGGGCCGGTGCAGCAGCAGGAAATCCAAATGGTCCGTTCCCAGCCGGGAAAGAATGCCTTCCACACTGGAGCGGATATGCTCCCGGGAAAAGTCATACAGCCCGCTTCGAATGCCGCACTTGCTCTGCAGCACCAGCTTGTCCCGCAGGCCGGGTTCCTTGGCCAACACCCTGCCGAACAGGGCTTCGCAGTTTCCTCCCCCGTAAATGTCCGCGTGATCAAAAAAAGTGATGCCGCATTCCAAGGCCGTGTGGATATAGCGGGAAAGAGCGCTCTCCTCCATCTTGTCAATCCGCATGCAGCCCACGCCAATGGCCGGCGCTGTCACGCCGCTTTTACCCAATACAACTTGCTTCATTGCCAATACCTCCCTCATAAAATACGAACAGTAAAAAAGCGGCAGGATTTCCCACCGCTTATGGTCTCACTGAATGGAACAATCCAGATAATGTTCCAGCTCCTCGTCGTCCTTTTTCTTGTCCAAATAGAGCAGCAGGGCCGAAAGGGCGGCCACCACAGCGGCCACAGCGGCCACTATCCCGATCAACAGAGCCAGCTTGCTTCCTTTTTTCATCTATAAGCACCTCCACAGCTTGTAGTGTAACCCGTTCTTACCAGTTAATGATACCCAATTCCCATAAAAAAGTCAACCGAAAAATAGGCAGAAAACCGGAAACAGCCACAAAAAAACAGCGCAGCGGCTCACATAAGCCCTGCGCACTGTTTTTTATTACTAGGCCCTATCCCTGGGAAACTTACGCGCTGGCGTTGAGCTTCTTAGCGAGGGTGGACTTTCTTCTGGCAGCGGTGTTCTTAGGAAGAATCCCCTTGGCAGCAGCCTGGTCGATCTTCTTAATAGCCACCCGCACAGCTGCTTCCTTATCGGCAGCATTTCCGTCAATGGCAGCGTTGGCCTTCTTGATCTCGGTCTTCAGCTGAGAGTTGATGGCCTTGTTCTGCATGGTCTTGGTGGCGATCACCTTCACGCGCTTTTTAGCAGATTTGATGTTCGGCATACGTCACACCTCCTTCTCGAACGCAGAGATTATGATACCACGAGAATGGAAAAAAAGCAAGTTCTTTTTTAATTTTTCAAATTTCAAATTGACAAGCTTGCCGCAGTATTGTAAAATATTTCTGTTTGGATAGCCTTTTTTATAGGCCCCCGTAGCTCAGTTGTATAGAGCGGTCGCCTCCTAAGAGAACTAACTACGGTTCACTAAAGGAGGCGGCGTGGGATAACTTTGTTAAGTTCAAAATTTAATATGTGCCAGTAGCTCAGTTGGATA
>CAJFEW010000067.1 GCA_904374805.1 uncultured Neglectibacter sp. | reverse complement strand
CTCCCGCCAGGACTTTATGAACCTGTACGGCGGGCTGTTCTTCCTGGGGCTGTTCCTGGGGGTGCTGTTCCTGCTGGGCACGGCGCTGATCATCTACTATAAGCAGGTCAGCGAGGGCTATGACGACGCCCGGCGTTTTACCATCATGCAAAAGGTGGGCATGAGCCACAAAGAGGTGAAACAGAGCATCCACAGCCAGATTTTGCTGGTGTTCTTCCTGCCCCTGTTAATGGCTGTAATCCACCTGGCCTTTGCCTTCCCCATGTTGGAAAAGATTCTGCTGGTGATGGGCCTGGCCAACACCCCCTTGATTGTGCTCTCCACCTTGGGCTGCGTCCTTGTGTTTGCTGTGGCGTACCTCATCATCTATGCCCTCACCGCCCGCACGTACACCCACATTGTAGAATCCGCTGCCGCATGACGCGGGAAAGAAAGGGGTATTGCACATGATCTCTGCTCTCATAGACCTGCTGGGAAGCCTTGCCAGCGCCTTCTTCCAAGTGGTGGGAGCCTTAGGCCGGGTGGTTTTAGAGCTTCTCTCCGCCCTGGGCACCGTCCTTTTCTGGCCGGTGCGGGCGGTGTGGAATCTTCTCTTTGGCGGCCCGGGCCTATCCGGCCCTTGGGCTACGCTCGCCACGGCAGCCTGCGGCCTCCTTCTCTTGGCCCTGGTGGCCTGGATTCTGTGGGCCAACTACCGCCGCCGGAGAAGCCGCTGATACCCTTTTGTCCCCTGCGGCAAGAGCCTTCCGCAAACTCTCTCTCTTTACAAAAAGGAGGCCTCCCGCCCTTTTTCTCCCACGCCGGACTTTACACGCCTTTACAAAACCAACACAAACATTTCTGACCGTTTTTTCGGCCAGACCCTTCCAAAATCCCAGGATTTCCCTGGGATTTTTTCTTTTTTCCCCCAAGGTTCTCCCCCCAGTTTCCGTGAGATCCTTTCACGAAATTATACAGGGATTCATGGGATTTTTACACAGGAAAAAAGGAAATCTTTACAAAGGGTTTTTATACTGTTAAAGGTCTTTCAGAAGACGGAATTTCCAAGGGAAAGTAGGTAACTGCATGAAAAACTCTATCTCTATGACCCAGTTCGCCGCCACTGTGGCGGACGCGCTGGGCGTTCCGGCTCCCAAAGCCGCAGGGGAATCCTTCCCGCTGCTGCGGCGGACTCTGGAGCAGCAGGGCGTTGTCACCGCGCAAAAGGCCCTGCTCTACAACCCGGACGCGGTAGGCCAGTGGCTGTTCCAAAAGTACACCAACTGGTTTGCTCCCGTGCTGCGCCACACCCAGCTGGGGGTGCCCGTCTGCACGGTGCTTCCCTCGGTGACCCCTGTGTGCTTCGGCACCATGTACACCGGTGTGGAACCTGCCGTGCACGGCATTCAAAAATATGAAAAGCACGTGCTCCAGCAGGAATCCCTCTTCGACACCCTGCCTGCCGCCGGCAAAAAAACCGCCGTGGTGGCCGTGGAAAACTCCAGCCTGGCCATCCTGTATCTGGAGCGGCCCGGTGTGGACTACTTCATCCTCCCCTATGACGGCGAGGTGACGGACAAGGCGGAAGAGCTGATCCGCGCCGGCGAATACGACGTGGTGGAAGTGTACAACCAGGAGTACGACGACGTGATGCACCGGACCTTCCCCGAGTCGGAGGAATCTCTGCAGGCCTTGAAAAACCACATCGCCGCTTTTGACCGGCTGTGCACGGCCGCCGAGGAGAGCTGGAGCAACCAGGACTCCCTGGTGGTTTGGGCCACAGACCACGGCATTCACACCAACGAGCAGGGCCACGGCACCCACGGGTCCGACCTGGAAGAGGACCTGAACGTAATGCACTTCTTCGGCGCATGGAAAGGAAGAGAAGAACAGTGAGTAAAATTGAAATTCGCGACCTGACAAAATCGTACGACGGCACTTTGAACATTCTGGAGAAAATCAGCCTGGATGTGGAAGAAGGGGAGTTCTACGTGCTGGTAGGCCCCTCTGGCTGCGGCAAGTCCACCCTGCTGCGCATTATCGCCGGCCTGGAAAAAATCACCTCCGGCACCTTGAAGATCGACGGGAAGCTGGCCAACAACATGCTTCCCAAGGACCGGAACCTCTCCATGGTCTTCCAAAACTACGCCCTCTATCCCCACATGACCGTCAAGGACAACATCCTCTTCGGCCTGGATGTGAAAAAGGTCCCCAAGGACGAGCAGAAGCGCCGCTTGGACGAGGCCGCGGAAATGCTGGGCCTGACCCCCTACTTAAAGCGCAAGCCGCGAGAGCTCTCCGGCGGCCAGCGCCAGCGTGTGGCCCTGGCCCGCAGCGTCTGCAGCCAGTCCCCTATCTGCCTGATGGACGAGCCACTCTCCAACTTGGACGCCAAACTCCGGGGCCAAATGCGCACGGAAATCCGCCGGCTGCAGAAAAAGCTGGGCCTGACCGTGATCTACGTGACCCACGACCAGGTGGAAGCAATGACCATGGGCGATCGGATCATGGTGCTGCACGGTGGGAAAATCCAGCAGACCGGCACGCCTCTGGAGCTGTACAACAAACCCGCCAACACCTTTGTGGCCGGCTTCATCGGCTCGCCCCAAATGAACCTGGTGCAGGCCAAGCGGGTGGGTTCCACCTTGGTGCTGGGCGACTCGGTCACCCTGCCCCTCAGCGGGGAGGAAATTGCCAACCTGCCCCAGGGCAACCAGTGGCAGATCGGCATTCGCGCCGAGCAGATTGAACCTGCCTCCACCGGAACGGAGGGCGTCTGCCGGGTGAAAGTGGTCAACACAGAGATGATGGGCAACGAGACCCAGGTGCTCTTTGAAGTGGGCGACGCTCTGTTCACCGCCCGCTGGACCGGCCAGTACTTGATCAGCATCGGCTCCGACTTGGCCGTGCACCTTTCCGCCAACGACTTCCACTTCTTTGACGCGGAAAAGGGCACCCTGATCCGGCCTGCCCTGCACATCAAAGGCCGCGCCGCCCTCAGCGCGTAAAGGAGGAACCTCTATGACTTTGGAAAAAACCGCTCCCACCATGCCTCAGGGCACGGAAGAGGAAGTGGTGGAAGCGAAAAAGCGCCTGCCTGTGTGGGTGATCTACCTGCTGCCCTCCATGCTGATCTTTATTCTTTTCACCATCTATCCCTTTGTGAAAACTGTAATCACCAGCTTTTTCGCCACCTCCACCACCGGCAGCCTGACCCAGTTTGTGGGCCTGCAAAACTACATCGACCTGTTTACCAACGGGAACTACCTGCAATCTCTGGGCACCACCTTCCTGTACACCATTCTCACGGTGCCTCTGACGGTGATCATCTCCCTGCTGCTGGCAGTTCTCTCTGCAGAGGACCGGCCCGGCATGGGGGTGTTCCGCACCATTTTCTCCTCCACCATGGGCATCTCCGTGGCGGCTGGCTCTGTGTTCTGGAACCTGCTCTTTCATCCCACGGCTGGCCTGCTCAACCAGGTGATTCGCTGGTTTGGCGGACAGCCCATCGGCTGGCTGACGGACACCCACTACGCCATTTTCGCCATCTCGGCCGTCTCCATTTGGATGAACATCGGCTTTTCCTACCTGGTGCTCATGGGCGGGCTGAAAAACATTGACGACTCCCACTACGAAAGCGTGGAAATTGTGGGCGGCGGTTTCTTCTACCGCCTGCGGAAAGTGACCATTCCGCTGATTTCCCCCTCCCTGTTCTTTGTGTGCACCATCTCCCTGATCAACGCGTTCCAGTCCTTCGGCCTGATCGACATGCTGACCTCCGGCGGCCCCAACAACAGCACCAACCTGATGGTCTACCAGCTGTATCAGGACGCCTTTGTGAACTTCCGCATTGGTTCCGCCTCGGCCCAGGGCATCATCCTGTTTGTGCTGATCTTCCTGATCTCCCAGCTGCAGACCAAACTCACCGAAAGGCTGGTGACCTATCAATGAACAAAACAAGAACCATCGTCACCTACGCCGTTCTCACTGTGGCGGCCGTGGTCATGTGTTTCCCCGTGCTGTTCTCCCTCTGTCTGAGCTTTTCGGACCTTTCGGACATTCTGCGGGGCGATTACCTTCCCGACTCCCTGAATCTGACCAACTACATCAACGCTTTCAGCACCCAGCCGCTGCTGCACTACATGCTCAACTCCGCCATCACCGGCGTGCTCTCCACCGTTTTGCAGATTCTCTTCTCTCTGCTGGCTGCCTACGCCATTGTCTTTATTGAGTTTAAAGCCAAGAAGTTTATCTTCCTGATTATGATGGCCACCATGATGATTCCCGGCGAAGTGCTGGTGATCACCAACTTCCAGACCATCCGGTCCTGGGACTTGCTGAACACCTACGCGGGCTTGATCCTGCCCGGCATCGCCTCCACCTTCGGCATCTTCCTGTTCCGGCAGAACATGATGCAGATTCCCATGGAGCTGAAAGAGGCCTCCACGGTGGTGGGCATGGGCGAGTTTGGATTCTTCTGGAAAATTGTGGCGCCCATGGTGATGAACACCGTGGTGACCTTGGCCATCTACTTCTTCCTGGTAAACTGGAACTCCTACATGTGGCCCCTGCTGTCCACCACCAACGACACGGTGCGCACCGTGCAGATCGGCCTGCGCCAGCTGAAGAACACCGAGGCTGTCAGCGATTACGGCATGATGGCCGCCGGCGCGATGGTCACCTCCCTGCCCACGCTGCTGCTGATCTTCTTCGGTCAGAAGCGCCTGCAGGAGGGCATGACCAAGGGCGCTATCAAGTAAACAACCCAGTGTCCGGCGCGCCGCGCCCTGCGGCGCATTACCCATACAAAAAATATTAGGAGAATGAAGTTATGAAAAAACACGTGTGCAAGAAAATCGCCGCGCTCCTGCTGAGCGCCCTCCTGCTGGTCACCCTGTTTGCGGGCTGCTCCAACGGCTCTTCCGACGGGTCCGGCGCGTCCACCTCCGACTCCGGCAAGCTGCAGATTCAGTTCTGGCACTCCATGAGCGGCAACACCCAGGAAGCTTTGGACGCTGTGGTAGCAGGTTTCAACGAGAGCCAGGACCAGTATGAAGTGGTGGCCACCAACCAGGGCACCTACGATGAGTCCACCGGCAAATTCTTCAACATGGCCGGCGGCAGCGACAGCGCTCACATCATTCAGATCGGCGAGCAGAACCTCCAGTCCATGATTGACTCCGGCATGATCGCCTCTGTGTCCGACCTGATTGAGACATACAGCTTTGACGACAGCGACCTGCTGGAGCAGGAAGTGAACTTCTACACCGTGGACGGGGACATGTGGGCCATGCCTTTTAACTGCTCCACCCCTGTGGTGTATTACAACAAGACCGTCTTTGACGCTGCCGGCGTCACCGAGTTCCCCACCACCTTTGAGGGCATCACCGAGGCCGCCCAGAAAGTGGCCGAAAGCAACGACAGCATCACCCCCGTTGGCATGTACGCCTATGGCTATGCTTTGGACCAGATGGTCATCAACATGGGCGGCTATGTGATCAACAACGAGAACGGCCGCGCCGACCGGGCCACCGAAGTGTCCTACCAGGACCAGATTACCCAGATCTACAACTGGATTAAGGACCTGCAGGACCAGGAACTGCTCTTAAACTACGGCTCTGACGGCACCAACACCATCAGCGGCTTCACCCAGCAGCAGGTGGGCATGTTCATCGCCAGCTCCGCCAGCTGCCGCAATGTGATCGACAGCTCTACGGACTTTGAAGTGGGCGTGGCCAACCTGCCTGTGCCCGAAGGCACCGAGCCCGAAGGCGTGTACGGCGGCGGCGGCGCCCTGTGCGTGGCCACCGGTCTGGACGAGGATGTGGAAGCCGGCGTGATGGAATTCCTCACCTACGCCACCTCTCCCGAAGTGCAGGCCACTTGGGCAGTGAGCACCGGCTACTTCCCCATCTGCAACGGCGCTTACGAGACCGAAACCTTGACCTCCACCTATGAGGAGCTGCCCCAGCTGCAGGTGGCTGCCGACCAGCTGCTCAACTCCAACGTAAACTCCATCACCGCAGGCCCCCTGCTCTCTCAGCTGCCCCAGCTGCGCACCGACCTGCAGACCGCTCTGGAAGCCGTGTTCAACGGTTCCGATGTGGAAAGCGCTGTGGCCCAGGCGGTGGAGAGCACCAACAGCGCCATCGCCAGCGCCAACCAGGGCGTGGCGGAGTAACATCCAGCGTTCACCTACTTACTTTTCCTTTTAGCAAGGGAGCTGCCCGCCGGGCAGCTCCCTTCTCCATATCCCGCCCCCTGTTTCGGAGATTCGGGCAGCCCTTGCCGGCGTATTTCACCAAAGGGAGATATGCCCGCACAAAAGGGGCCGTTGCACCTTGCAACGGCCCCTCTTTTTCCTGTCTCAGGACTTCTCTTTATTTGACCACCAGGTTGACCAACTTGCCCGGCACGTAAATCTCCTTGACAATGTCCTTCCCGGCAATTTCTCCAGCCACCTTGGGCTCTGCCTTGGCGGCGGCCAGGGCGTCCTCCTTGGAGATATCCGCGGCCACGGTCAGGCGGGCACGAACCTTGCCCCGCACCTGGACCACGATCTCTACCGTGTCGTCCTGGCACTTGGCCTCGTCGAACGAAGGCCAGGCCTGCTGGGTCACCAGGCCCTCGCCCAAGCCCTGAGCTGCCCACACCTCTTCTGTCACGTGGGGCGCAAAGGGATTTAAGAGGATGGTGAAGATGCGCAGCTCCTCCCGGGTGATGCTGCCCTTGGCAGCGACCTGGTTCATCAAAGTCATCAACGCAGCGATGGCGGTGTTGAACTTCAGCACCTCCGTGTCCTCGCTGACCTTCTTAATGGCCTTGTGGAAAGCGCCCTCCATGTCGGGGCGGATGCCCTCCTCCGGACAGAGCATGTCCTGAAGGTTCCAGTAGCGCTCCACAAACCGGCGGCAGCCCTTGATGCCTGCATTGGACCAGGGAGCAGCCTTCTCAAAGTCGCCGATGAACATCTCGTACAAACGCATGGTGTCGGCTCCATACTCATTGACGATGTCGTCGGGGTTGACCACGTTGCCCCGGGATTTGCTCATTTTCTCCCCGTTCTCGCCCAGGATCATGCCGTGGCTGGTGCGCTTGGCATAGGGCTCGGGAGTGGGCACCAGGCCCTGGTCGAACAGGAACTTGTGCCAGAACCGGCTGTACAGCAGGTGCAGGGTGGTGTGCTCCATGCCGCCGTTGTACCAGTCCACCGGGGACCAATACTTCAGCGCTTCAGGAGAAGCGAAGGCCTCATCGTTGTGGGGGTCCATGTACCGCAGGAAATACCAGGAAGAACCAGCCCACTGAGGCATGGTGTCAGTTTCTCGCTTGGCGGGACCGCCGCAATGGGGGCAGGTGGTGTTCACCCAGTCGGTCATGTGGGCCAGGGGGGATTCCCCATTGTCCGTGGGCTCGTAGGATTGCACATTGGGCAGCTCCAAGGGCAGCTGGCTTTCCGGCAGGGGCACCCAGCCGCACTTCTCGCAGTATACCACAGGGATGGGCTCGCCCCAATACCGCTGGCGGGAGAACACCCAGTCACGCAGCTTGTAGTTGACCTTGGCGTGGCCAATGCCCTTTTCCTCCAGGTACGCGGTGATGCGCTTTTTGGCCTCCTCCACGGTCAGGCCGTCCAGAATGCCGGAGTTGACCATGACGCCGGTCTCGCAGTCGGTAAAGGCTTCCTTCTCCACGTCGCCGCCTTTCACCACCTCGATGATGGGCAGGCCGAACTTCTTGGCAAACTCCCAGTCTCGGGTGTCGTGAGCCGGCACGGCCATAATGGCGCCGGTGCCGTAGGAGACCAGCACGTAGTCGGAGATGAAGATGGGAATCTCTTTGCCGGTCAGAGGGTTAATGGCGGAAACGCCCTGGAGCTTCACGCCGGTCTTTTCCTTGGCCACTTCCGTGCGCTCAAAGTCGGACTTGCGGGCAGCCTGCTCCTGGTAGGCTTTGATCTCCTCCAGGTTCTGCAGCTTGTCCGCCCACTTCTCCAGGTAGGGATGCTCCGGGGACACCACCATATAAGTGGCACCATACAGGGTATCGGGACGAGTGGTGTAAACGGTCAGCTTGTCGCCGGTGGTGGTGTCGAAGTCCACCTCGGCACCGGTGGAACGGCCGATCCAGTTCTTCTGCTGGGTCTTCACCCGCTCGGGGTAG
>CAJFEW010000066.1 GCA_904374805.1 uncultured Neglectibacter sp. | reverse complement strand
AACGCGCATAAAAAATCCTCTCCCTTTGCCCTCTTTTTGGACATTTGGGAGAGGGTTTGTGTGTTTTGCGAAAGCGAACGGTCAAATCCTTGTTAAAAAGATACAATATTGGGGGCTTTCTCTTCATTTTTTGGAAGTGCTCTAAGGAGGAAAGTCCCCGCAAAGGGGCTGTATCCGAAGAAACCACTCGTACGGATAGGAGGAAAGAGACGCCCCGATCCAATAGAAAAAGGCAGGCCGCTCACTTTTTTCTGGTGTTTTCCGTCTAATGGGAAAGAACCTGGAAAACCCATTCGTTTCTTTGCTAAAAAACAAGGGTTTTCTTACAAGAGCTGTGATACACTGAACCGGAAACATCTCCGCCGGTGTGGAAAGAGAGGGACGCAAACGTGAAGGAAACTGGTAAACAGCGAGGGAGCTCTTGGCTTTTCAGCATAGGGCTGCATGCGGCGGCGCCTGCTGGGACTCTGCTGCTTCTGGCGGCCATCTTTGCAGCCTGGGATCTGTTTCCCTTGGGCAATAAGACCCTTTCCTGGTGCGACATGTCCCAGCAGGTGGTTCCTCTTCTGGGGCAGCTGCAGGATATTGCAGGAGGGGCGGGGTCCCTGTTTTACAGCTTGCAGAACGCAGGGGGCATGAACTTTTGGGGCGTGTTTCTCTTCTTTCTCTCCAGCCCTTTTTCCTGGACGGTTGTGCTGGTGGAAAAAGCGGACCTTATGCTGTGGATGAATGTGCTGGTAGCCCTGAAAATAGCCCTGTGCGCCTGGACCTCCTTCGTAGGGTTTCGCCGATGGCTGCCCCGGCTGGGCCCGGCTTTGCAGGCCCTGTTGGGCGTGCTCTACGCCTTTGGAGGCTTTGCCCTGCTCTTTTATCAAAATCTCATGTGGCTGGACGTGATGGCCCTGTTTCCCCTGCTTTTGCTGGCTTTTGGGCGTCTGTGCCGGGGCCAGCCTGGAGCGTTCCTTCTGGCGCTCAGCGGGATGTTGGTGCTCAACTTCTACTTGAGCTACATGGTGGTGGCCTTCCTTGTGCTGGGCTTTGCCCTGTATGTGTATGGAATGGTTCCCCGAGAAGAGAGAAAGGCCCTGGCGGGAAGAATGGCCGCTGCCTGTTTGATCAGCGCCTCCTTAACGGCTCCGGTTTGGCTGCCGGCGCTGCTGCAGTATGGCCGGTCCGCTCGAGGCGGAGACCTGCTTGCCGGTTTGGCGCAGAGTCCCTGGCTGACAAACCTTGCCACCACCTTGCCGTTGTTGCTGTGTACGGGACTTTTCGGGGCTTTTTGGCTCTTTTTTCCCTGGCAGGACCGGCGAGCAGGGGATATCTCTGTCCGTCGGGTGCGATTTTGCTTGGTCTTATTTCTCTGGATGGCGGTGCCTTTAGTTCTGGAACCGGTCAATAAAATGTGGCACGGGGGAAGCTACCAGGCTTTTCCGGCCCGCTATGGGTATATGACCACCCTGCTGGGGCTGTTGTGCGCCGGCTGGGTGGTGCAGGAGAGCGCTGTGTCCTGCCCTTTGGGAAAGGGAAGCCAGCCTTCTGCGGTTTTCGGAGGCGTTCTAGGGGTGTTGTCCGCCGGAGGAACCGGGGCGTGGCTGCTGGCTTTTCACGGGGAGCAGTTGACGGCCTATGTGACCACCTTGTGGGGAAATGGCTCTTCCCTCCTTTGCCTGCTGCTTTTCTTTGGAGTGGTTGCCTGCGCCTATGGGGGGCTGCTTTGGATGGGGCGGCATGCCTGGTTGGGGAGGCGGCTGTTCACCCTCTTGTTCTGTGTGCTGACGGCCGTGCAGTGTCTCTTTCAGGGGAGCGTCTATCTGGGCGCCGCTGCCCGGGAGGACACCTCTTACCGGGAGGTGATGGATATGAGCGGGAAGATCCACGAGGAAACCTTCACCCGGGTGAAGACCCTGCGCAAGGACTTTCCCGTCAACTGGGTGGGCGCCTTGGGCTACAACCATCTGGGCCATTACACCTCTCTGACTGCTTCCGACACTTTGTCCGCCATGAAAAAATTGGGGTATTCCTCCTATTGGATGGAGGTGAGCAGCGTGGGAGGCACTTTGCTTTCGGACGCGCTTTTTTCCCAGCGCTACACCCTTTCCTCCCGGGAGGACGCCGTGCCCTTCTCGGAAACCGTGTACGAAACGGGGTCCTACAAACTCAGCCGGAACAGGGAAAGCCTGCCTCTGGGCTTGCGCCTGCAGGGAGACCTGGAGCCGTGGGCCACGCTGCCCGAGGGAAGCCGGTTTCAGGCCCAGCAGCAGCTGTATACCCTGTTGGGGGGAGAGGGGGAACTTTTTACCTTCTATTCCCCTTCCAGCCAAGAGGGGGTGGCCCTCTCCGCTGGGGAGGGGAGCGTCTCCCTGCGCCGCACAGAGGACGGAACGTGCCGCATAACCTATAGGATCCCAGTCCAGGAGCCGCAGACCCTGTACTTTGACGGGTTTGGCCAGGCGAGCACCCGCTTGCGGGAGGCCTACAATGACGCCTTTACGGTGCAGGTCAACGGGACAACGGTGGCGGAAAGCTATCCCAGCCAAAGTCACAACGGCCTGCTGTGTTTGGGCACCTTTCAAAAGGAATGGGTGCTGGTGGAGGTGGAATTGCACAAGGATGTGTCTCTTCGCTCCTTCGGGGTGGCAGGCATGGACATGGCCAAGCTGGAAAGGGTGTTGCAGGAGGCTCCCGCTGTGGAAGTGCAGGCTGCCGGGGACAGGTTCACAACACAAGTCCAGGCCGGCGAAAGGGAGTGGCTCTATCTCTCCCTGCCCTGGGATCCGGGATTTACGGCCAAGGTTAACGGGCGGGAAGTACCCTTGTGCCAGGTAAACGACGCCTTTTTGGCCTTGCCCCTTTCTCCAGGGACAAACAACGTGGAGCTTTCTTTCCGGCCGCAAGGGTGGGAGCCTGGGCTGGGTCTGTTGGTTTTGGGAGCCTTCCTCTGGGGATTGTACCGATGGGTGTGCCGCTGGAAGAAAGGGGAAAAGCTGCTCTCTTGGTGGAACCAGGGGGCGCTGGTGTGCTTTACCGCAGGGGGGATTTTGGTGGCTGTGCTGTTTTATGTGTTTCCCTTGGGGGTGCGCCTATTTTTTGCCTAGGAAAAAAGGGGGCTGCCGCATTGCGGCAGCCCCCTTGGTCTCTCTAGCATGCAGGCTTATTGGATGTGCTCTTTCAGCCAGGCGCAATCCTCCGCCAGGCACTTGTCGTGGTCGTCGTAGAAATTCTCCCGTTCCACAACCCAGAAAGCTTCCAAGTCTTGCTCGTCCAAAGCATTTTTGATCTCTTGCCAATCCATGTTGGACTCGGGCGCTCCCAGTTTGCACTGTACTTCGAAGCGCTTCTTTCCTTCCGGACTCTCGCTGCGGGCGGTGAACTCTTCCAGCATTTTCTGGCGCTGCTCCAGGGGAAGCTCCTTCACGTTGGCGAAGGGGCTGCCGCCGGTGGCTTCTTTGGCGGAAGCCGGACGGGGTCCAGGCCCTTGCACCCGGTCATTTTCCTTGACGTGGATGGCCAGAATCCGGTTTTTATACTTGCGGATAAAGGACGGGGGATAGGTGCCCGCGTTCATGGCCCAGCCGCAGTCCAGCTGCATGTAACACTTGCTGGAGTTGTCCAGCACATACTCCATCAAGGGCAGTCCTTCGTCCACAAAGAATTCCTTGCTGTGGTTGTGGTAGCCCACTTTGATGCCGTAGGGCTCGGCCATGGCGGCCATCTCGTCCAGCTCCTTGGCCAGGGCCAGGGCCTCTTCCTTGTTGCAGAAATCCGTGCCTGCCCAAATGACAGCTTTGCCACCCAGGGCAGCCATTTTCTTCACGATGTCTTCGGTGGGCTTGGCGTGAATGGAGACGATTTCCAAACCGGTTTCCTGGGCCCACTTTTTAATGTCCTCCACGTCGTTGTCCAAATCTACCGGGAGCAATTCCACCCCGTCGTATCCCAGGGACTTGATGGTTTGGAACTTTTCCAGCAGCGTGGGGCCCAAGCCCAGATAGCTGGCGATGCCGCCAAAGGAATAGGTACCAATGTTGACTTTCATAGCAATCCTCCCAAAAGCAAAATATTCTGCTTACCATCATACTCGCAAAGCGCTAATCTGTCAATACGCATAAAAGTAAATTCTTTTATACATTTTTATTATATAAAATAGAGAGCGAGAAGAGAAGGGAAGACTTCCTTCGCCATCGCTAGCTTGTGCCCAGGGCTGCAGAATACGAGGAGGGGTGGGGATGGCTGCTGCTTTCTATATTAAGAGCGGCATGCCTTGGAGCGTCCAGGCGGCGCTGTGGCGGCTGTATCTTCTTCCTACTTCCGCAGCACCTTTTCCAGAGCTTTCCCCTTGGCCAGTTCATCCACCAGTTTGTCCAAATAGCGGATCTCCTGCATCCGTGGATCGTCCATGGTCTCCACTCTCACCCCACAGACGGAGCCGGTGATCTCCTTTCGGTGGGGGTTTGGCGCCGGAGCGTTGCGAAAGAAGTCGCCGTAGGTGATCTGGCTCTCTACCAAAGAGGCCAGCTTCTCCCGGCTGTATCCGGTGAGCCAGCAGGTGACCTGGTCCACTTCCGCCCGGGTGCGGCCCTTTTTCTCCGCCTTGGCCACCAGCAGGGGGTAGACCGTTTGCAGTTTCATTTGAAAGACTTTTTCTTGTGTCATAGGGCCTCCTTCAGCGTAGGTCGGCTACATACGTGCCGTATTGTTCCCTGGCCATGACCCATGCTTCCCGGTCGAAGAGAACGAGAGTCACCGCCAGGTTGTGGGTGCGCAAAAAATCCTCCACAGTTTCCACGGCCGCTTGCAGGGCTTGGTCCTTCGGGTAGCCGTAGACCCCGGCGGAGATCAAGGGAAAGGCCACGGTTGTGCAGCCTTGCTCTTGGGCCACATGCAGGGAGTTCCGGTAGCAGGCTGTGAGCAGTTCTCGCTCCCTGTGCCTGCCGTCCCGCCAGATGGGCCCCACGGTGTGGATCACATAGGTGGCGGGCAGGCGGTAGCCTCGGGTCAATTTGGCCTGGCCCGTGTCACAGCCGCCCAACGTGCGGCACTCGGCCAACAGCTCCGGCCCGGCGGCCCGGTGAATGGCCCCGTCCACACCACCCCCTCCCAGCAGACTGTGGTTGGCAGCGTTGACAATGGCGTCCACATGCTGTTGTGTAATGTCTCCTTGGACGATGGTAAATGGCATACGGCTCCTTCCTTTCGTCCCTCAGTGCGGGTAGGCAAGATCGACGCACAGGGCCTGTATGGTATTATAAGCGGCTGCGGAGAGAAGCCCTTGACGGTAGTCCTCATAGGCCGCTCGGCACAGCTGGGAGAGTTCCGGAGAATCCCCCAGGCGCAGGCCCACCTGGCGGACCTGTGTAAGGTACCACTGCTCCCTTTGGCTCATGGACATGTTGGCGGCCATGCGGATGCACTCCTTCTTGTGGCGTTTCGATGCAGCGAGATGGGGACGGACTCTGCCTGCTTTCCTGGTGCAGCGTCCGATGGCGGTCCCCACTTTCCCGCCCAGAAACTCCCAGAGCAGACGACGCTCAGCGGCTGATACCCCTTTGTTTCCTAGATCGATCCCTCAGTTATCCCCTCTGTGATAACGGATCTTCATGTGCTCAGAGGCGTTTTTGAGAATCTGGGAAAGGGCTTTGTCCGACTCTTCCTTCACCATGTCGGCAATCTTGGAGTTAGCTTCCTTCAGGATTTCAAGAGGCTCGCCCTGCCGGATCTTCTCATCGTACTCGTATAGGTACTGCTGTCCGCGATTCATCACGGCACTCACATACCGCTCGTCCAATACTAGGGCATCCCCGAAATGGGCGTCCGTCAGCGCAGCAAGGAGCCGGCTGTGCCAGTACATGCTGTCTGTGGAAACTGTTTCCGTAGTTCCGCTGAAGTATTTGGGGAACTCGGTCACATGGGCGTATACCGGGAAACAGGCCGTAAAGCCGCTGCCGCCCATGGACAGCCACTCCACACCCTGAATTGCCTCCGGCAAATCGCCGCGAATCTGCATGATCCCGCAGACGTCGCTGTTGGGCACGCCAATGGTGCGGTACTTCCCCTTGCACGGGGCGTTTTTGTCGTAGGGATTGTAGGGGGTCCCCTGATAATAGGAACCCAGCAAATACCGCACATCCTCCACCGTCACCTTGCGCTCCGGCACAAAAGACCAAGGAATGTCGTTGCTTTCCGGGGTGAAGTCCGCGTTATCCCCGTCCCACTTGTACGTGCGGGGCAGGAAATACCGGGCCATGAACCAGGCACGGGGCGTATTGTAAATATGGTCCGCGTCTGAATGAGAACCAAAGGCCAGTCTGGGATTGAAATCCGCGCCTGTATCCAGCGCCAGGTGGTACTTTTCCACGAACCCCTGCAGATCCTTGGAACAAAGGTGTTCTTTCTGCTCCCCGTAAGCGTCCGCAAAGTTAAAATGGTCCAGGCCAAACTGGTTGGGCATGATGACCACCCGGTCATCCGGCACCCGTCTGGCGATCCAGTGATGGCCGCCGATGGTTTCCAGCCACCAGACTTCCTCCGCGTCCGCAAAGGCCATCCCATTGGGTTCGTAGGTGCCATACTGCTCCAGCAGAGCACCGGTGCGCAGCACGCCTTCCCGGGCAGAATGAATATAGGGAAGCACCAGAGTCACCAGGTCCTCCTCGCCAATTCCACCGGGAACCTCTTTGGCGTTGCGGTTTTTCTTTTTCTGATACCGGACATAGGGGTCCGCGCCGATGACCCGGGCGTTGCTGGTGATCGTCTCCGTGGCGGTCATGGCCACGTTGGCCTCATTGATGCCGCAGGCGGGCCATACGCCCTTTTCCGTTGACACGTTGGGGCAGTCGGTATAGCGCAGGGCGTTCTCCGGGAGCTCTACGGTCAGGTGAGAGAGGACCGTTTTATAGGTGGAAGCTTTCTCCCTGGCGGGGTGGACCAAAAGGCGCTTGGCTTCAAATCCGCCGTCATCGTTGCGGGCAATCATCGTTGAGCCGTCATGGCTGGCTTTCTTGCCCACCAAAATCGTTGTACAAGGCATACGCGTCTCCTTTCCCTTCCTCCTCTTTTTCGAATGGTGTGCAGTTTCTTTTTTCGCTGTATCGCAGCTTCTTTACACAGTCGGAAATTGTCGAAAAACAGGTTCTTAATGCGATGATTATAGCACAGGCCCCGTGCTATTTCCAGCCCCGGTTCGCTTCTGTGTTTGATTTTCCTGCGCCGGTAAGGGCGCGATGGCGGTTACCTAACAACGGAATAAAAGGAATAAGCAAAAGAAAAAGCCGAGCCCTGAACGCGAATTGCGTTCAGGCTCAGCCTGGCGGAGAGGAAGAGATTTGAACTCTTGCGCCGGTTTGAAGCCGGCATACCTTTCGAGTGTGTCCGGGATTTTCGAACTCAGCGGAATTTGACGGAAGATGGGGGAAGCTGTGGGAACCCCAAAAAGCCAGAGTTTCCGCGGGTTTTGAGAAGGCGGAAGAGGAAAAAGAGAGGAGATTCCTAGGTCGGGAAGTCCCCGCGGGGAGGGGAAAGTTCTAACGGGTTTCTAAGAAACGCCCCATAGAAAACCCATAGAAACGGGCCCGGAAGAGGCCCAAAAATTCACACGCTGGCAGTGCGGATTTGGGGGGTGCTTTGGCGGGACAGTCTCCATGTGCGGCGGGGAGGTCGGAGCTATTGGCAGGATTCTTTCTGTTCTGGGTGATGCGTAGATGTATGGTCCGCCCCCGTGGCTGTGGATGCTGAGGGCCGTGGGGCCGGTCCATCAAGGCTGACAAGCAATCCCCCCTCACAGTGTGAGAGAGGATTTGCGTCACAGCAGCTCTCTTGTTTTTCTGGCGAGATAAAGCGGGATGTTCGTGATCTCGCCGTCCTTTCGATACCCGCGCTTGGAAAAGCGGATGGCGTGTTCGGGGTGGTGTTCGGCAATATACCGCTTAAAGGAAGGTGCGGACTTATCTTCGCCGCCCTTTGCCTCGATGGGGATGATCTCTGTGCCGTTTTGCAGCACGAAGTCGATCTCACCGGCTTTGGTTGAGTAATAGCGGGGCTCCACTTCAAATTGCCCGCGAAGCTGCTGCAGCACATAGTTCTCGGTCAGCGGCCCTTTGAACTGATAGTCCGCTTTCAGCAGGATGGCGCTGTTGTCAATGCCTGCCATGTGTTTGAGCAATCCGGTATCAAAGAGAAACAGCTTGAACTGGTCCAGCTTATCAAAGGCG
>CAJFEW010000065.1 GCA_904374805.1 uncultured Neglectibacter sp. | reverse complement strand
TAGTCAAGTTTTTTTCAAAAAACTTGCGAGGTGTGGAGCAGAGCTCCACGGCCTTAACCGGCGCAGCCGGTGGAAGAAAAGCAGCGGACGGGGCGCACGCGCCCAACGGGCGATAGCCCCGGGAGCGGGCGCGGAGGCACCCAGCCCGCCCCTTCCACAAGCAAAACCCCGGTCTCTGTGCCACCCCAAGAGGGGGACATCCGTCCCCCTTTTTTTTGGAGTAGGGGAAGGCGGTGGCTACGGGTCTCGCCTGCCGCCTCGGGTGCTGTCTGCCAGTGGCAGACGCCCAGCACCGACCGAAGTGGCAACGTAGACCGGTCCTGAACGGTCCCCACCGGGGACCAGGACCCCCCGCACCCCTGGTAGACCGTAGGGCTCCGCCCTACAACCCGCAGCTTTTGAAAAAGCTGGCAAAACTTTTACTTGTCTCTACCCGGCTTTTGCGGAGGGACCCGCCCTTGGGTCACGCAAGAAGGCGGATTGAGAGCCCAGGCACTGGGCAAGGAGGTATACACATGAGTCTAAACAACACCCCCTCCGCCGAGAGGGTACACATCGGCTTCTTTGGCCGGAGAAACGCGGGCAAGTCCAGCGTGGTCAACGCCTTTACCGGCCAGGAACTGTCTGTGGTCTCCGAAGTGAAGGGCACCACCACCGACCCGGTGATGAAATCTATGGAGCTGCTGCCTATGGGGCCGGTGGTGATTATCGACACCCCGGGCTTTGACGACGAGGGATCCCTGGGAGAGCTGCGGGTGAAAAAAACCAAACAGGTCTTAAACCGGGCGGACTGCGCCGTGCTGGTGGTGGACGCCACCCAGGGCAAAACGCCGGCGGACCAGGAACTCATCACCCTGTTTCAGCAGAAGGAACTGCCCTATTTGATTGCCTATAACAAGACGGATCTGACCGCCGCTCCCCCGCTGGGGGAGAACGAAGTGGCCGTCAGCGCCGTGACCCGAGAGGGCATCGAAGAGCTGAAAGAGCGGGTGGCCCGGCTGACCCGGTCCCCCAGCGAGGGCAAACGCCTGGTGGGCGACCTGCTCACCCCGGGAGATTTGGTGGTATTGGTCACCCCCATCGACAGCGCCGCCCCCAAGGGCAGGCTCATTTTGCCCCAGCAGCAGACCATTCGGGACGTGCTGGATTCGGACTGCACCGCCATTGTGGTGAAGGAAAACACCCTGGCGGACACCCTGGCGAAGCTGGGCGCCAAACCCCGCATGGTCATCACCGACAGCCAGGCTTTCGCCCAGGTGGATAGGGACACCCCCAAGGACATCCCCCTGACCTCCTTCTCCATTTTGATGGCCCGGTACAAGGGCTTTCTCACGGACGCAGTGCAGGGCGTGGCCGCCATTGACACCTTGCAGGACGGGGACAAAGTGCTCATCGCCGAGGGCTGTACCCACCACCGCCAGTGCGAGGATATCGGCACGGTGAAAATCCCCAAGTGGCTGCGGGAGTACACCGGCAAAGCGCTTCAGCTGGAGCACTCCTCCGGCCGGGATTTTCCCGAGGACTTGACCCCCTACAAACTGGTGATTCACTGCGGCGGCTGCATGCTGGGCGAGCGGGAGATCACCTACCGCCGCAAGACCGCTGCCGACAATGGGGTGCCTTTTACCAACTACGGCATCACCATCGCCCATTTAAAAGGCATTCTCAAGCGCAGCGTGGAGCTGTTCCCCGACCTGTACGCCCTGCTGCCCTGACTGTTTTTCCGCTTCTAACGGGGAAAGGAGGGTCTGTATGGAGGTGCTTTGGGAGGCCGCCCAAGGGCTGGGAACTCTGTTAGGCTATGGAACGGTAAGCCGTTTCGGGGAGGGCACCCTGGGAGAAGAGGAGCGAGGCTGGTCCGGCTGCCCTGTAGTGCGCAAGCAGGTGCTTTTTACCGACGGCCGCCGAACCTCCATGATTTTCAAACAGGCGGACCTAACCGAGCGCCTGGCAATGGAGCGGCTGACCGCCCAAAAGCAGTGTTCGCCCGCCGCCTTCTCACCCGACCTGCACAGCCCGGAGATCCGCTGGATGGCTTTGGAGGATTTAGGAACACCTCCTCCTGCCCTGCCGGACAATCCTTCGTGGCTGCTCCAGGTGGAACAGAGCCTGGCAGCCCTGCACAGGGCCAACTTGGACCAGGGCAGCGAAATGCCCTGGCTTCCCCGGGCGGATGAGGCGTACTGGGCCACAGTGACCACCCGCCTCTCTCTGGACCACTTTGTCCGCAAAATGGAAACTTGCCCCACTTTCCAGCGGGAATTCGGCGATTATCTGCCCCGGCTGCAGCAGGCGGCCAGCCAGTTTGCCCGGGATATGACCGCCCTCTCCCAGGAAAAGGAGTGCCTCACCCTAACCCACGGAGACCTGCAGGGGCGGGACGGCGCCCATGTGTACCGCTGCGGCGGCAGGCCCCGCCTTTTGGACTTCGGCTTTTGCCGCTACGCGCCCTTTTATATCGATTTGGCCGGTTGGTTTTCCCCAGAGGAACTTCTCCCCTACTACCTGCAGCAAAAAGAGCGGGGGTTTTCCCTGTCCTACGCCGGGTTTCAAGAGCGGGCCAAAGCCGCTTTGCGCTACAATGGGTTTGTCTACCTGTTTCCCAGCCTTATGGATTGGGGAGAGGGGCCTACAGAGCAGACGGGCCGCCGCCTTTTACAGTGTATTTTTCTGCTGCTGGACGGGGATTTTCCCGAAAAGCGGCGGCACTATTCCGAAGCGCTGTTTCAATCTCTTCTGGCACGGCACAAAAAAGAGGCTTGACAAACCGAAAAAAACGTGCTAAAGTGATAACAATCAATCAACCTGAAACCGGTGACCGGGACGAGTACCCTTTTAGCACCGTTTCCAAGCGAGCTGTGGACGGTGAGAGCACAGCGAAACGGAAAAAGGCGAATGGACCCGCGAGGGCAAACCGAGCAGGGCTTTCCTGTTAGGCGAGACGGAGGCTGACCGTTACAGCAGCTAGCGTATCACAGTGTACGCGATGAGCGCGCCCCAAGGGGCGAAATTAGGTGGCACCGCAGTTGCGAAATTTCACGCACCTGTCCTAAGTTTGTAGGACAGGTGCGTTTTTTCGTTTTTCACGTTGGTTGAGCTTGCACTTCTCATTATTTTCTGAAAGGATGGTTCATCATGGCACAGATTCCCTACAAAATCTACCTGGACGAAAGCGAGCTGCCCCAGGCTTGGTACAACCTGCGGGCCGACATGAAAAACAAACCCGCCCCCCTGCTGAACCCGACCACCAAGCAACCCATGACCTTTGAGGAGCTGCGGCCTGTCTTCTGCGACGAGCTGGTCAAGCAGGAGCTGGACGACACCACCCCTTATTTTGACATTCCCGGGGAGATCTTGGACTTCTACAAGATGTACCGGCCCTCTCCCCTGGTGCACGCGGAGTTTCTGGAGAAAGCCCTGGGCACCCCTGCCAAAATCTACTACAAGTTTGAGGGCAACAACACCTCTGGCTCCCACAAGCTCAACTCCGCCATTGCCCAGGCCTATTACGCCAAGAAACAGGGTCTCAAAGGCGTCACCACCGAGACCGGCGCCGGCCAGTGGGGCACGGCCCTGGCTATGGCCTGCTCCTTCTTTGACTTGGATTGCAAGGTCTACATGGTGAAAGTCTCCTACGAGCAGAAGCCCTTCCGCCGGGAGGTCATGCGGGTGTACGGCGCCTCGGTGACCCCCTCCCCCTCGGAGACCACTGCCATCGGCCGGAAAATCTTGGAGGCCCACCCCGGCACCAGCGGCAGCCTGGGCTGCGCCATTTCGGAAGCCGTGGAGGTGGCCACCGGCCTGGAAGGCTACCGGTATGTGCTGGGCTCGGTTTTAAACCAGGTGCTGCTGCACCAGTCCGTCATCGGCCTGGAGGCCAAAGCCGCCTGTGACAAGTACGGCATCAAGCCGGACATCATCATCGGCTGCGCCGGCGGCGGCTCCAACCTGGGCGGTCTCATCTCCCCCTTCATGGGTGAGAAGATCCGGGGTGAGGCGGATTACCAGTTCATCGCCGTGGAGCCCGCCTCCTGCCCCTCCTTCACCCGGGGCAAGTTCGCTTACGACTACTGCGACACCGGCATGGTGTGCCCCCTGCAGAAAATGTACACTTTGGGCTCCAACTTCATCCCCTCGGCCAACCACGCCGGCGGCCTGCGGTATCACGGCATGAGCAGCGTGCTGTCCCAGCTGTATGCCGACGGCCTCATGGAGGCCCGCGCCGTGGAGCAGACCTCTGTCTTTGAGGCGGCGGAACTGTTTGCCCGGGTAGAGGGCACCTTGCCCGCTCCGGAAAGCAGCCACGCCATTCGGGCCGCCATTGACGAAGCCCTCAAGTGCAAGGAAACCGGTGAGGAGAAAACCATCCTCTTCGGCTTGACCGGCACCGGTTACTTCGATATGACCGCCTACCAGAAGTACAACGACGGCGTCATGATCGACTATATTCCCACCGACGAAGAGCTGGAGGCAAGCTTTCAGCAGCTGCCCCAGGTGTAAAAAAATCTCCCAGGGGAAAGGGGCTGTTGCGCATGGCAACAGCCCCTTCTTTTCTCCCGCTTTTCCGCGGTCAATGGAGAATTTCATACACCAGGTTCTCCCAGCGGAGCTTGGTGCCCACATCCACGCCATCCGGCAGCAGGGCCATGGCGATCATCATGGGCTCGCCCAAGTCGTAAATGTCCGTCCGCCGCAGATAGGCGTAGTCTCCCTCGATGCTCTCTACCACATATTCATAAGGGCCCATGGGTCCCCCTCCTTTCTCCCTCTATCCTACCTGTTTTTCCGGGAAAAGGCAAGGGAATCTTGTAGGACAAGGGCCTGCCTGGGAGAAAAACTCTCCCTGCCGGCCGCACATACTGTTTGTAAGAAAGGTGATTCTCTCTATGGAACGGATACAGTTTTCTCCCCTTCCCGGCTCCTGTGCCCAAGTCACAGGCTATTTGCACACGCCCTTGACCGAAATGGCCGTGCGCCGGGAGCGCTTCCCCGCCGTGGTGCTCTGCCCCGGAGGCGCCTACGCCATGTGCTCCCAGCGGGAAGCAGACCCGGTGGCCCTGCGCTTCTTTGCCGCAGGCTATCAGGTGTTCACCCTGCTTTACTCCACCGGGGAAAAGGCCCGGAACTTCCAGCCTTTGCAGGAGCTCTCCCAGACCTTCTGGCTGGTGCGGGAGCGCGCCGGGGAATACCGGGTGGACCCGGAGAAAATCGCCGTGTGCGGCTTTTCCGCCGGCGGCCACCTGGCGGCCTCCCTGGGCACCTTGTGGAACCACGAGGAATTGCGAAAGCGCGGGGGCGAGTATGGGGAGCAAAACCGCCCCAACGCCATGATCCTCTGCTACCCGGTGATTCTAGCCAACCAATGCGCCCATGTGGAATCCCTGCGCAATGTGAGCGGCTGCGAACCCGGCACCCCCGGGTACGGCTTTTTCTCCCTGGAGCAGCATGTGGGTCCCCACACCCCGCCTGCCTTTTTGTGGCACACTATGGAGGATGACTGCGTCCCCGTGGAGAACAGCCTGGCCATGGCGGCTGCCCTGCACCGGGCAAACATCCCCTGTGAAGCCCACTTCCTCCCCTTTGGCGGCCACGGCATGTCCGTGTGCACCCAGGAAACCGGCACCCAGGACGCCTACAACGCCCGCTGGATGGATTGGTGCCTGACCTGGCTGGGACACACCTTTGGCTACACCCTGTAAAGGAGGACTTTCAGATGGAACACAGCCCCCGGTCCCAAGAGCTCCTGACGGCGCTGTGCGCCGCCTTCCCCGCCCTGCGCCCCTTGGAGGAGGGGGACCTGCCCCAGGTCTTGACCCTGTACCAGCGCAACACGTTTTACAACTCCGTGGCCCTAGAAGCCCCGCCCACCCTGAAGAGCTGCCAAGAGGACCTGGCAGCCCTGCCCCCCGGCCGGGAGCTCCGGCACAAGCTGTTTTTGGGGCTGTTCCAGGGGGCGGTACTGGCCGCCGTACTGAACCTGGTGGAGGGGTATCCCGACGAGGGGACCCTCTACATCGGCCTGCTGGAGCTGGCGATGGAGTTCCACCGCCAAGGGCTGGGGACTCGGCTGGCCCAGGCCCTGAAGACCGCCGCCGGAGAGGCGGGGTTTTCCACGCTGCGCCTGGGGTGCTATGACCGCAACGCCCCGGGCATGGCCTTTTGGAACGCCATGGGGTTTGAGAAGGAGGGGGCGGTCCTGCGGGAGGGCAGGGTCCTGCACAAGATGTTTCTTCCCCTGTAAACCCTTGCAGGCTTGCAGGAAAGGGCAAAGAGCGGTATAATACAAGAACACTACCATACAGAAAGCGAGCGAAATCTCCATGAAGCTGGGAATCGTGGGGCTCCCTAACGTAGGCAAGAGCACCCTTTTTAACGCCATTACCAATGCCGGCGCACAGTCGGCCAACTACCCCTTCTGCACCATTGAGCCCAATGTGGGCGTGGTGGCCGTGCCGGACAAGCGCCTGGACAAGCTGGCCGAAATGTACGAGCCGGACAAGTACACTCCTGCCACCATTGAGTTTGTGGACATCGCCGGCCTGGTGAAGGGCGCCTCCAAGGGGGAGGGTCTGGGCAACAAGTTCCTGTCCAACATCCGGGAAGTGGACGCCATCGTCCACGTGGTGCGCTGCTTTGAAAACGACGACATTGTCCATGTGGAGGGCAGCATCGACCCCAAACGGGACATTGAAACCATCGATCTGGAGCTGATCCTCTCGGACATGGAGGTGCTGGAGCGCCGCATTGACAAGACCAAGAAAATGCTGAAAGCCGACAAGAAATACCAGACCGAGCTGGATTTCCTGGAGCGGGTTTACCACACCCTGGAAGGGGGCAAGTCCGCCCGCAGCGTGGAATGCACGGAGGAAGAGGCGGAGATTCTCTCCACCGTCTCCCTGCTGACCAACAAGCCCATCATCTTCGCCGCCAACATGAGCGAAGACGACTTCCGGGATGGGGTGGAAAACAACAAGTACTTCCAGGTGGTGGAGGAATTCGCCAAGGAAGAGCACGCCGCCGTGCTGCCCATCTGCGCCGAGATTGAAGCGGAAATCTCCGGCATGGAACCGGAGGAGAAACAGCTGTTCCTCCAGGACATGGGTCTGGAGGAATCCGGCCTGGACCGGCTGATTCAAGCTTGCTACTCCCTGCTGGGACTCATCTCCTACCTAACCGCCGGCAAGCCCGAGGTGCGCGCCTGGACCATTACGAAGGGCACCAAGGCCCCCCAGGCAGCAGGCAAAATTCACTCTGACTTCGAGCGGGGCTTTATCCGGGCGGAGGTCATCGGCTTCGACGAGCTGATGGAGTGCGGCAGCATGGCCGCCGCCAAGGAGAAGGGCCTGGTCCGCAGCGAAGGCAAGGACTACGTCATGCAGGACGGGGACATCGTGCTGTTCCGTTTCAACGTGTAAGCAGTCCCCCGTGCAGGCTGTTCCGGCGCGCCGGGGCCGGCTACTCCCGGACCTTCGCCGTTTTCGGCGCCAAGTAGACCGACCGTTTTTGAGAAAGTTTTCACAAAAAACCAGAGGCATTCCCTGCGTTCGCCCGGGCCTCCCCAAGCTGAGGCGCCTGCCAAACCTGCAGGGGGAAGTTGCCCTTGAACCAGTGGAAAAAGGAGAAAGTACATGGAAGCTTTGATCTGGATGCTGCTGTTTTTTTCCTTTTGGGGCTCCTCCTGTTCTATATCGTCAAAGGGGCAGTAAAGCAGGCCCTTCGGGAGTACGATCAGGAAAAGCGTCAGGAAGCCCCGGAGGAAAAAACCACGAAAAAGGAGAACGGGTGACCGTTCTCCTTTTTGCTTTCCGGGAAAGCGCAGGCCGGTCCCACGGTTTTCTGCACGCAAAAAGCCCCCTGTTTTTCTCCCCCAGGCAGGGAAAGAGATCTGTTACCCTGCCGAGTTTCTCTGAGAAAATAACACCACACGGCTGTGCGGCGTTTTCTTTTTAGGAAGTGGTGAGAAAAAAGATCCCTGCCCCAAATGCGGGCACAAAAAAGTGCACCTCATGAAAATGAGGGGCGCGTCTTGCGAGCGGCAGCTTGCCGCTGAGAAGTGTGGACAAAAAAGATACCCGCTACAAGCGCGGGCACAAAACTTCAGAATAAAGAAAAACCTGCGGTGCGCGAATTGCTCACCGCAGGTGTGTGTTTTCTTTCCAAAAATGATGCGCTCGGCCAAAAGGAAGGCGAAAAGCCCAGGTTTTATGCGGCTTTTCCTTGATTTCAGTTTTTGAATCATGCGA
>CAJFEW010000064.1 GCA_904374805.1 uncultured Neglectibacter sp. | reverse complement strand
GGGGGGGCGTGGCCGTACGAAGAGCGCCAAAGAAGGCCGCCCTTGCGGGCGGCCTTCTGTTTTTTCTTATTTTCTTTTATTTCTGGGGCTGCACCAGATGGCAGGCCACAAAGTGGCCGGGAGTGATCTCCTGCAGCTTGGGCTTGGACTCTTTGCACTGGTCGCAGGCCTGGGGGCAGCGGCCGGCAAAGTTGCAGCCCTTGGGGGTGTTGATGGGGCTGGGCACGTCGCCGGAGATAATAATCCGCTTTTTCTGCGCCTCCTCCGCCGGGTCCGGAATGGGCACGGCAGACAGCAAAGCCTTGGAGTAGGGGTGCAGGGTGTTCTTGTACAGCTCGTCGGAGCTGGCCAGCTCCACCACATTGCCCAGGTACATGACGGCGATTCGGTCGGAGATGTACTTGACAATGTTCAGGTCGTGGGCGATGAACAGATAGGTCAGACCCAAACGCTCCTGCAGGTCCGACAGCAGGTTGATCACCTGGGACTGGATGGACACGTCCAGGGCGGAGATGGGCTCGTCGCACACAATGAACTCCGGCTCAATGGCCAAGGCCCGGGCAATGCCGATGCGCTGCCGCTGGCCGCCGGAAAACTCGTGGGGGAACCGGTTGGCATGCTCCCGGTTCAGGCCAACCATCTCCAGCAGCTCATAGACCCTCTCCTTCCGGCGCTTCTCGTCGTACATCTTGTGGATGGCCATGCCCTCTTCGATGATGGAGGAGACGGTCATGCGGGGGTCCAGAGAGGCGTAGGGGTCCTGGAAGATAATCTGGGCCACTTTGGAGTAGTTGAACCGGTCCTTGGCGTGCCTTAAGTTCACCTGCTTGCCCTTGTAGGAAAGCTTGCCGGAGGTGGCGGGATAAATGCCCATGGCCACCCGGCCCAAGGTGGACTTGCCGCAGCCGGACTCACCCACCAGGCCCATGGTCTCGCCCTTGTGAATGTCAAAGGTCACATGGTCTACCGCCTTCAAGGTGCCGCCGGAAACTTTGAAGTATTTACAGATGTCCTCTAGGGAGAGGAGCACCTCGCTTGTTTTAGTCGACATCTTTCTCTCCCCTTTCTTCCGCGCTGGGACAGTCCGGATGGAGCAGCCAGCAGGAGGCCAAATGGCCCTCGCCCACGGTGAACTCCGGGGGCTGTTCCTCCTGGCAGATCTTCATGCAGTGGGTGCAGCGGGCGCCAAAGGCACAGCCCTTGGGGGGCGCCAGCAGATCCGGCGGGGTGCCCGCAATAGACACCAGCCGGTCCTTTTTATCGGACTCCACGGTGGGCAGGCTCTTGAGCAAAGCCTGGGTATAGGGGTGGGCGTTGCGGTAGAACACGTCTTCTACCGTGCCGGTCTCCACAATCTTGCCGGCGTACATCACCGCCACCCGGTCCGCCATGCCGGCCACCACGCCCAAGTCGTGGGTGATCAGAATAATGGCGGTGTCGGTCTCCTCTTTGATCTCCTTGAGCAGATCCATAATCTGGGCCTGGATGGTCACGTCCAAGGCGGTGGTGGGCTCGTCGGCAATGAGCACCTTGGGGTTGCAGGACAGGGCCATGGCGATCATGGCCCGCTGGCGCATACCGCCGGAAAACTCGTGGGGATACTGCCGGGCCCGCTCCTCTGCGTTGGGGATGTTCACCAGCTTCAGGTACTTGATGGCCTCCGCCTTAGCCTCCTTGGCGGAGAGCTTCCGGTGGTGGCGGATGGCCTCCACAATCTGTTTGCCCACGGTCTTGGTGGGGTTTAAGCAGGTCATGGGGTCCTGGAAGATCATGGAGACTTCCTTACCCCGCAGCTGCTGCATCTCTTTCTCGCTGGCGTTTACAATGTCGTGCTCGCCCAAGTGGACCTCGCCCTGGGGGATGCGGGCAGGAGGCATGGGGTTGAGCTTCATAATGGTCTGGGCGGAAACGCTCTTGCCGCAGCCGGACTCGCCCACAATGGCCAGCACTTCCCCCTCGTGGAGGTTGAAGGTGACGCCCCGCACGGCCTTCACTTCGCCGGCGTAGGTGTCAAAGGACACGTGCAGGTCCTTTACATCCAGAACTACCTTTTTCATATCCTTTGCCATGGTGGTCACCTCCTCAAGCGCGGGTCAAAGGCGTCCCGCAAACCGTCGCCCAACAGGTTGAAGGAAAGCATGGTCAAGCTGATGGCGATGGCGGGAATCAGCAGCTGGTGGGGATACAGCTGGAACACGCTGGCCCCTTCCTGGGCCAACATGCCCCAAGAGGGCTGGGGCACCGGCACGCCCATGCCGATGTAGGAGAGGAACGCCTCTGTAAAGATGGCGCTGGGCACGGCCAGGGTCACGTTGATGATAATCACAGAAAGGGCGTTGGGCAGCAGGTGCTTCCCGATGATTCGGGAGGCGGTGGCGCCCATGGCCTCGGCAGCCACCACAAACTCCTGGTTTTTCAGGCTCAGGCACTGGCCCCGCACCAAACGGGCCATGCCGGTCCAGCCCACGGTGGCGTAGGCGATAACCATGGTGAAAATCCCGGGAGGGAGCACCATCATCAGCAGCACCACCACAATCAGGTAGGGGATGCCGTTGACCACTTCCACAATACGCATCATCACGTTGTCCACGGTGCCGCCGAAATAGCCGGAGATGCCTCCGTAGATCATGCCGATAATCAGGTTGACGGCCACCGCCGCAAAGGCGATCATCAAAGACACCCGGCCGCCTTCAAAGGTGCGCACCAGCAGGTCCCGGCCCAGCCGGTCCGTGCCGAACACGTGCACCAACCCCTGGTCCGCATAGCGCTCGTCCGTACAGGGGGCAAAAAAGCCCAGGTTGCTTTCCCCCATGTGCTGCTCCCGGCTTTCAAAGGGGGCAATAAAGGGAACCAATACGCAGGAGAGGATAATCAGCAGAATGATGACCAAGCACACCATGGCCACCGGATTTCTCCGCAGGCGGCCTATGGCGTCCTGCCAATAGGTTACGCTGGGGCGGGCAATGCCCTCCCGTTTTTCCGGGTCGGCCCCCACCCAGGTAAACCGGCTCTTGTCGATTTTTTCCATGGCTTTATCCCTCCTCCAGCTTGACTCTTGGATCGATGAGGCCATACACCAAGTCCACCACCAGGTTGGCCACAATCAAAAATGCGCCGTAGAAAATGGTGGTGCCGGAAATCAAGGTGTAGTCCCGGTTTTGGATGCTCTGCACAAAGTAGCGCCCCATGCCCGGGATGGAGAAGATGTTCTCCACCACAAAGCCGCCGGTGAGCACGCCCGCCGTAATGGGGCCCAGCACCGTGACCACAGGCATAATGGAGTTGCGCAAAGCGTGCTTCCAAATAATCGCCGGCTGGGAGAGGCCCTTGGCCTTGGCGGTCTTAATGTAATCCTGGCTGAGCACGTCCAGCATGGAGGTACGGGTCAGGCGGGAAATCTGCGCCAAAGAGCCAAAGCCCAAGGCAAACACCGGCAGGATCTTGGAGTTCCACTCATCCCACCCGGTGGTGGCAAACACAGGGTCTCCCAGGGCCATGGTCAATTTCATGCCCAGGAAATACTGCAGGATAGAGGCCACAATAAAGCTGGGCACCGAAACGCCCACCAGGGCCACAAACATGCAGATGGTGTCCACCGCGCTGCCCCGCTTGATGGCCGCCACTGTGCCCAGCAGAACGCCCAGCACAAAGGCAAAGATCACGGCGCGCACGCCCACGTCAAAGGAAACCACAAAGCTTTCGGCAATAATGGTGGTGATTTCCCGGTGGTTCTGCAGGGAGACGCCCAGGTCCCCGTGCAGGCAGTTGCCCAAATAGATAAAATACTGCATCCACACCGGCTTATCCAGCCCATACTTGGCATAGAGGGCTTCCATAGTCGCTTCGGGCAGATTCTTATCCCCAATAAAGGGGTCGCCCGGCAGAAGCTGCTGCATGAAAAAGGTCAGCGAAACCAGCACAAACAGCGTCACCACACCGTAGGCAATGCGTTTGAGAAAATACTTCGCCAAAGCCATGCTGCAAGTTCCTCCTTTCCGAATGTAAAATTCCTCTCTCGTTTCACAGGAAGGAAAGGCGCCCCTTTCCCATTCCCTGGGGGACCAGCCCCCTAGAAACACCGCGAAGCGAGGACACCGGAGCGCCCTCGCCTGCAATCGTGCGGTGAAAGACTTGTCACAATGATAGTCTTATTTTGTCCTTATGCGAAGTGATACGGGTTTCAGCCCTACTCCTTACTCAGCCAGCGAAGCGTACCAGAAGTTGGTCTGGTTGGCGGTGATGATCTGGCCATCCAGAATCTTTTCGGTGTCGTAGGAATAGTTCTGGCACTCCCAGTAGGTCAGCAGGATGGGGCACTGATCTGCCAAAATGTCCTCGCACTGATACAGCAGTTCCTGGCGGGCATCCACGTCCGCCTCAGCCGTGGCCTGGGCGATCAGGCTGTCATAT
Source organism: uncultured Neglectibacter sp. (assembly GCA_904374805.1). Classification (GTDB taxonomy): domain Bacteria; phylum Bacillota; class Clostridia; order Oscillospirales; family Acutalibacteraceae; genus Acutalibacter; species Acutalibacter pullicola. The sequence continues at coordinate 4,492 of CAJFEW010000064.1, read as the reverse complement.
TCCTCGCTGCCCCAACCAGTCTGGTTGTTGCCGCCGCCGGTGACCCACATGTCCAGGAAGGTCATGGGATCGTTGTAGTCGGGAGACCAGCCAGCCAGGCTCATGCAGTAGTCGCCGGAGTTCCGGTTGGCGGAAACCTGCTTGGTCTGCATGGGGTTGATGGTGATATTCTCCAAGCCCAGATTCACACGCCACTGCTCCTGCAGGAAGGCGGCGTAGCTCTGGGACTGGGCGTTGTCTCCGCAGTCAATGGAAAGGGTGATGTCCGCGGCCGTGCAGCCCAGCTCGGAGAGAGCGGTCTCCAAATACTGCATGGCTTGCTCTGTGTCGCCAGTAGCTGGCCACAGTTCGCCGCCATGCTGCTCCAGATAGGCCTCCTGGAAGGTGGGGCCGTCCGCGCCGGCAGCACCGTAAATGGCCGGGGGCACAAAGCTGGTGGCGGGCTGGTTGTCGTTCTGGAACACAGTGTCCACCAAAGCCTGCTTGTCATAGCCCAATGCCAGAGCTTTGCGCAGGTTCACGTTGGACAGGTACTCGTTGGCAGTGTTGCACATCACATAGAAGGTGCTGCGGGCAGGCTTGACGCCCACTTCCATGCCGGCGTTTTCCACCTGCTGCACGGTCTCGCCGGTGTCCAGCTCGTTGTAGTCGATCTCCTTGGAAAGGTAGGAGTTCAAAGCGGCCTGGTCGTCGGTGATGATCTTATAGGTGATCTTGTCGGGGCCCACCGCATCCGCGTTCCAGTAGTTGGGGTTCTTCTCGAATACGATGTCGCTGTTGTGGTTCCACTCGGTCAGGTTGTACATGCCGTTGGTGCAGAAGTACTCCGGATCGGTGGCGTACAGGTCGGCGCCCACTTCCTCATAGAAGCTCTGGTTGATGGGAGCCAAAGTGTAGAAAGCGAACAGGTCGGTGGCGTAGGGCAGGGGATTGTCCAGAGTGACCTCCAAGGTGTACTCGTCAATCACCTTCACACCCACGTCGGTCCACTCCACTTCCCCTTCCAGGTACGCTTCCGCGTTGTGGATGAAGAACAGCATGTAGGCGTAGTTGGAAGCCACGTCCGGGTTCAAGGCCTGCTGCCAGGCAAACTCAAAGTCCGTGGCCACCACGGGATCCCCGTTGGACCAAACGGCGTCCTCCCGCAGGTGGAAGGTATACACCAGGTTGTCGTCGGAAATGTCTACGCTCTCCGCAGCCGCAGGCTGGGGAGTGTCCGTTTCATCGTCACGGTAGAGACACTCCACCATGGCGCTGATGGGCGTGAAGTCGTAGGCGTAAGTAGCCAGCAGCGTGTTCAAGCTGGTGGGCTCCATGGTGGAGCGCAGGTTCAGCTCGCCGCCGGTGGCGCCGGTGTTTTCGGCCTCCGCACTGTCGTCTGTGGTGCTGGAGTCCGTAGTGCTGGTGGTAGAGGAGCCGCTGCCGGTGTCGCTGTCGCCGCAGGCGGCGAAGGTGGTGCACAGCAGGGCCAAGGCCAAAACCACAGCCAGAATCTTTCTGAGCTTCATGCAAATTCCCCCTGGTTTTCAGAGTATAAAATGATGAGTCGGTGGGAGTACCATCCTTGGGTCACCATCGACTCACGTTGCGTTAATAATACACCATCCTGAAGCGTTTTGCAATTGACAATCGCGAGAAATTCATATTTTGTTCACATCCCTTTTTGTATATATTAACTATTTTCACAAGAAATTACCTGGTTTTACCCCGATTTATTTCAGTTTTGTAACCTTTCTTAGGAGAATTTGGGGAAATTATCCCCTGTTCCCTCATGCGATTTTCACAAATCCTTCCTGCAAGGACATCCGTCTTTACCCCCTGTTTTTTGCAATTTTCTATCTTTTCTTTTGCGAAACGTCCCTTTGCCCCCGGCGTTTCCGGGAAAACCCAGCGGAAAATCTGGTAAACCCAGGGCTTTTGTGGTAAGATAGAAGAGGTACTCCCTGCAGGAGTCTTTCCCGGCGTCGCCCTTTCCGCTGCCGCATACGTATCTGTGGGAAAATCCCGCGGCACGCCGGGACAGGAAGAGGGGACGCTGTGTGAAGCTGCTGAAAAAACATGTGGGCTGGTTTCTCTCCCGGGTGGACCGGGACCGGCTGGACTCCGCCTCGGCCCACGGGGCCTTTTTTCTCATCATCTCCTTTCTGCCCTTTGTGGCCTTCCTGCTGACCTTGATGCAGAAAATCCACTTCAGCGACGGCCTCAGTTTGATCGACGCGGCCCTGCAGGCCCTGTTTCCCGACCAGGTGGCTGCCTATGTGGAGTCCCTGCTGCCCAGCCCCCTGGAGTCCACCGGGGTGCTGCCTGTGGCGGTGATTGCCGCCCTGTGGTCCTCCTCCATGGGCATGCTGGCCATCATCAAGGGGCTGGACCAGATTTTTGAGGTCAAAGAGACCCGGGGCTACCTGCACCTGCGGATTGTGGCGGTGGTGTATGTGATCATCTTCGCAGCCGTGCTGCTGGTGGCAGCGGCGCTGCTGGTGTTCGGCAGCACCATCTACCGGTACCTGGTGGAGCGCTCCCCCTCGTTTCTGGCCACCCTCCTGATGCATTTCAAATCCCTGGCAGGGTTTGTGCTGCTGCTTCTGTTTTTCCTGCTGCTTTACAGCGGCGTGCCCCGGCGGCGGACCAAGTTCCTGCACAACCTGGCCGGAGCCGCTTTCAGCGCGGCGGGCTGGGTGCTGTTTTCCTTCTTTTTCTCCCTGTTTGTGGAAAACTATTCCGACTTCTCCATCTACGGCAGCCTGGCCACTTTGGTCATTCTCATGTTCTGGCTGTTTTCCTGCATGTACATCCTGTTTTTGGGGGCGGAGGTGAGCATGTGGTTGGAGCACAGCGGCATTGCCGCCGACCTGAAAAACCTGGAAAAAAAACGGCGGAAACGCCGCCGGCACAAGCCGGACCGGAAACCGCCTCCAACTTCATCCAAAAAGGAGTGACCTTGTGTGGCCGCTTTTCGCGCCGATACAAAGCAACTGAAACACCTGCTGGACGCCTGGGGCAACGACCTGTTCGCCCTGTGCTATATGGAAACCGGAGGGACCCGCCGGGCCATGGCCCTCATGACCGACGTGCTCTGCGACATGGCCGCCGGGGAAAAGCTGTGGAACCTGGCCCAACAGGGCCGGGAGGGCTTTTTGCGGGTGGCCGTGCTCAACTGCACCGACGACTCCCTGCGGCGGCCCAAGCGCGTAAAGCGCAAAAAGGGGGAGGCCCCCGAGCCCCGCTTTTCCTTCCCCTTTACCTTGACAGAGCCCCTGCGGGCCATTTTAAAGCTGCGCCTGCCCCACAAGGCCGCCCTGTTTTCCCGGGACCGGCTGCAGCTCCCCCCGGAAGAGGGAGCCCGGCTGCTGGGCGTTTCCCCGGCCCGGTGGCAGCGGCTGTGCGCCGGGGCGGAGAAAAAGGCCAAGGTCACAAGGGTGCAATCCCAGGCGGCCCTGGCCTCCCTGGCCCCGGGAGAGGGGGTTGTAGAGCAGGTGTGGGAGGACTTCCTCCAGCAGCAGGGCCAGCGGGGCTTTTCCCTGCGCCAGCGGTACCGCCGCCTGCACCGGGCCATGGACACGGCGGTGCCCCTGCTGGCCCTGGGGGCGGTGGCCGTCTGCGTGGTGGCCTTCCTGGGGGTAGAGCGGGGCTGGTTCGGCACCGCCAACGTGCCCTCCCAGCAGATTGCCAGCCAGGGGGAAAGCTCCTCCGCCGACCTGCCCCTGGAGGTAGGGGACGTGTCCGTCTACGTGCCTGAGGAGGACGGCTTTGCGGCGTACATCGTCCACAACACCCCGCAAGATTTGGAGGAAGTGGTGCGGCAAATGGTGTACCTGGGGGGCGCCCCGGCAGGCACCACCTTGCTCTCTGCCAGCCTGGACAACCATGGCGCCGCGTCCTCGGAGGGCAGCGTGGCCACCTACACCCCGGGGGACACCCTCTCCCTGACGGTGGAGCTCTCGGAGGAGGCCGCCCTTTCCGGGGAGGAGGGGGAGCGAATGCTCCAGGCCATGGCGGCCACCTTCGCCGGCTTCTATGAAGACCTGGACGAACTTTTCCTCCGCTGCGGCGGGGAAGAGCTCACCATAAACGGCCAAACCGCCCAGGATTTCCTGGGCCAGGAGCTGAACGTCACCCGCACCGTGGACACGGACTACCGGGGGTAAACCGAACATATCCTAGGAGTGTGCGCACTATGAAACAGAAAAAACTTCTCGTCATCGACGGCCAGGGGGGCCGTATGGGCGCAGCCTTGGTCAGCCAGTGCAAAGCCGTCGGGTTGCCTGTGCAAATCATCGCCGTGGGGGCCAACTCCGCCGCCACCACCGCCATGCTCAAGGCTGGGGCCGACGCCGGCGCCACCGGGGAGAACCCGGTGGTGGTCAATGCCCGGGACGCAGACGTGATCTGCGGGCCCATGGGCATCCTCACCGCCAACGCCCTGTGGGGGGAGATCACCCCGGCCATGGCGGCAGCGGTCAGCGAAAGCCGCGCCCAAAAAGTGCTTATC
>CAJFEW010000063.1 GCA_904374805.1 uncultured Neglectibacter sp. | reverse complement strand
ATCTATTACAACACCGGCGAAGGGGGCCTGCACCAAGATTTTTACCCGTACGGGAAAAACACCATCGTTCAAGTGGCCTCGGGCCGGTTCGGCGTGCACAAGGACTACCTGAATGCCGGGGCTGCCATTGAGATCAAAATGGGCCAAGGGGCGAAGCCGGGCATCGGCGGGCACCTGCCGGGCACGAAAATTGTGGGGGACGTGTCCCGCACCAGAATGATTCCCCAGGGCACCGACGCCATTTCCCCGGCGCCCCATCACGATATCTACTCCATTGAGGACCTGCGCCAGCTGGTGTTTTCTTTAAAGGAAGCCACCCACTATGAGAAGCCGGTGCTTGTGAAAATCGCCGCGGTGCACAACGTGGCGGCCATCGCCTCGGGCATTGCCCGCAGCGGGGCGGACATCATCGCCATCGACGGCTTCCGGGGCGGCACGGGAGCAGCCCCCACCCGGATTCGGGACAACGTGGGCATTCCCATCGAGTTGGCCTTGGCCGCCGTGGACCAGCGTCTGCGGGAGGAGGGCATCCGAGAGAACGTATCCCTGGTGGTGGGCGGTTCCATCCGCTCCAGCGCCGACGCCCTGAAGGCCATTCTGCTGGGGGCGGACGCGGTGTACATCGGCACGGCGGCCCTGCTTGCCCTGGGCTGCCATCTGTGCCGCAGCTGCCACAGCGGCAAGTGCAACTGGGGCATTGCCACCCAGCGGCCGGATTTGGTCAAACGGCTGAATCCCGACGTGGGCACGGAGCGTTTGGTAAACCTGGTCCATGCCTGGACCCATGAGATCAAAGAGATGATGGGCGGCATGGGCATCAATTCCATTGAAGCCGCACGGGGCAACCGGCTGATGCTGCGGGGCGTAGGCCTCACCGACGCTGAACTGCGCATCTTGGGCATCAAGCACGCTGGGGAATAAAGGGGGAGCTGCCATGAAACGCGTGTATGTAGAGGAACAGTGGTGCTTGGGGTGCCATCTGTGTGAAGTGAACTGCGCATTTGCCAATTCCGGTTTGGACGATATGGTAAAAGCTTTAAAGGACAAGGACCTCCGCCCCCGCATTCACATTGAGGACGGAGAAAGCATCCATTTTGCCGTGTCCTGCCGCCATTGCGAGGACGCCCTCTGCTTGAAAAGCTGCATTGCCGGGGCCATCTCCAAACAGGACGGAGTGGTGCGCATCGACAAAAACAAGTGCGTGGGCTGTTACACCTGTGTGCTGGTGTGTCCCTACGGCGCCCTGCGGCCTTCGGAAGAGGGGCCCATGGAAAAATGCGAGCTGTGTTTAGGAAACGCTTGTGGGGAGCCCGCCTGTGTGACAGGCTGCCCCAACCGGGCCATTGTCTTTGCAGAAAAGGAGGGGGCATAAATGGAATATGTCATTCTGGGGAACTCCGCGGCTGCGGTGGGATGCATCGAAGGGATTCGTTCCGTAGATCGGGAGGGGCCCATTACCGTTGTGGCCAGCGAGCCCTATCACACCTATTCCCGTCCGCTGATCTCCTATCTGCTGGAGGGGAAGACGGATCTGGAGCGGATGAAGTACCGGCCTGACTCCTACTACGAAGAAATGGGCGTGAGAACCCGGCTGGGGGTGAGGGCTGCGGCGCTGCAGCCGGAGGAACACAAGGTGGTTTTAGAAGGCGGGGAGGAGCTTTCCTACGACAAGCTCTTGGTAGCCACTGGCTCTACTCCCTTTGTGCCGCCGCTGGAAGGGCTGGACACGGTGGAGAAGCAGTTTACCTTTTTGTCCTTGGACGATGGAAAAAAGCTGGAGGCTGCCCTGACCCCGGAGAGCCGGGTGTTCATCCTGGGGGCGGGGCTCATTGGCCTGAAGTGCGCCGAGGGCATCGCTCGCCGGGTGCGGTCGGTGGAGGTGGCAGATTTGGCAAACCAGGTGCTGCCCAGCATTTTGGACGAGGAAGGGGCCAAACGGGTCCAAGCCCACTTGGAAAAGCAGGGCCTTACCTTCCATTTGGGAGACACGGTGGCCCGGTTTTCCGGGAACACTGCCACGTTGCAAAGCGGCGCTTCTGTAAATTTTGACGTGCTGGTGCTGGCGGTGGGCGTGCGCCCTAACGTCTCCTTAGTGCAGGACGCCGGGGGACGGGTGGAGCGAGGCGTTGTCATTGACAGCACAGGTCTTACCACCCTGCCGGATGTGTACGCTGCGGGGGACTGCTGCCAAAGTTATGACAGCACCAGCGGGGAAAACAAGGTGCTGGCCCTGCTGCCCAACGCCTATTTCCAGGGAGAGTGCGCCGGAAAAACTATGGCTGGGGAAGCGTCTTCGTTCACCCGGGCCATGCCGATGAATGCAATTGGCTTTTTTGGACTTCACCTGATTACCGCCGGGAGCTACCGGGGGGAGAAGCTGGTGGAAGAGGACGGGAAAAACTACAAGGCTTTTTTCGTGGAAGACGGCCTTTTAAAAGGGTACATTCTGCTGGGGGATTGTCTGGAGAACGCGGGGATTTACACAGCCCTGATCCGGGAACAGACCCCTCTGAACACGGTGGACTTTTCTCTGCTGCGGGAGCATCCCCAGTTTATGGCTTTTTCTCAGGCCAAGCGCCGGGAGATGTTCGGCCGTTGAGGCGGGGCCCGGAAAAAAGCGGCGGAAAAAAGGAGAAAGGCGGGAAAATGGTATGACAAGCACACAGTATGCCTTGGGCCAGCGATACATCGGCGCCGGGGCGGAGCAGGGGGAAATCGTTTTGCGGCAGGTGCCGGGAAACGCCCTGGGCGCGTATTTGAACGGGGCCACCATCCAGGTGTACGGCAACGCCCAAGACGCCACCGGCGACACCATGAATGACGGCACCATTGTGGTGCACGGCAGCTGTGGCGACGCCACAGGGTACGCCATGCGGGGCGGTTCTATCTACATGGAGCAGGACGCAGGCTATCGCTGCGGCATCCATATGAAAGAGTATGAGGAAAAGAAGCCGGTCATTGTCATCGGCGGCCGCTGCGGCAGCTTTTTGGGAGAGTACCAGGCGGGGGGCCTTTTGGTGGTGCTGGGCATCGGCTGGGAGGACCGCTGCCCTGTGGGAAATTTCTGCGGCACCGGCATGCACGGAGGCCGCATCTACCTGCGCACCGAGCACCTGCCCCCAGACCTGCCGGCCCAGGTGGTGGTCCGCGACGCCGGGGAGGAGGATCTGCGGCTGCTGGAGCCTTTGCTGGAAAACTTCTGCGCCTATTTTGGCCGGGAGAAGAGCAGCCTGCTTGCCTCGCATTACTTTGTACTGACGCCCAACACGAAAAATCCCTACAAACAGCTGTATGTAAACAACTGATCCGGGACTTTTCCGGCAGAACAGCTGGGTGTATACTAAAAGGGAAAAAATACCTGGGGAAAGGCGGTTGCTTTATGCGCTACTCCGAAGAGGATATACAGGAATACATAGGAGAAAACGATGTGAAGTTTATCAAGTTTTCTTTCTGCGATGTTTTTGGAAACCAGAAGATCATCTCGGTGCTGCCTTCGGTGCTGCCCCGGGCCTTTGCCCAGGGGATCGCCGTGGACGCCTCCCGCATTGAGGGGTTTTACAAGCCGGGGGACAGCGAGATTTTTCTCTTTCCCGACACAGGGACCATCTCCCTGCTGCCCTGGCGGCCCTCCCACGGCCGGGTGGCCCGGTTTTACTGCCACATCAAGGACGAGGCGGGGCGGGAATTTGCCCAGGACGGGCGAAAGATCTTGCGGGACGCGGTGGACTACGCCAAAGAGCGGGGCGTCCGGGTCAACTTTGGGGTGGAAAACGATTTCTACCTGTTTCGCACGGACCAAGAGGGAGAGCCCACGGAAATCCCCTTTGACCAGGCTGGGTTTCTGGACGAGGCCCCGGAGGACCGGGGGGAAGATGTGCGCCGGGATATCTGCCTGACCTTGGAGGCCATGGGCATTGAGCCCCAGTATTCCCAGCACATCAGCGGGCCTGGCCAGAACCGCATCGATTTTGCTCCCGGTCCCGCGCTGGAGTGCGCCGACAACGTGATCACCTTTCGCTCGGTGGTGAAGATGATGGCCTCCCGCAGCGGGCTGTGGGCCACCTTTTCCCCCAAGCCCTTGCCGGACGCGGCGGGCAACGGATTCCGCATTGCCATGCGGCCCCGCAAAGGGGAGGAGAGCTGCTGCGACCCGTTCATGGCGGGCATTTTGGCCCACGTGCGGGAACTCAGCGTGTTTTTGTCCCCTCGAGAGGAGTCTTACGAACGGCTGGGCACCTTTGGGGCGCCGGACAAAGTCTCCTGGGCGGACACCGGGCGGGCCAGCTTGCTGCGCCGCAAGCCGGACGGCCGCTTAGAGCTCTCTTCGGCGGATGGAACGGCCAACCCCTATCTGGCCTTCGCCCTGCTGCTGTACGCCGGCATGGACGGCGTGGAACGGAACTTGCCCCTGCCTCCCTCCTCCGGGGAGGGGCAGCCCCTGCCCCGTTCCCTGGGAGAGGCCAAAGCCCTCTGCCGGGAAAGCGCTTTCCTCCGGGAGATCCTTCCCCAGGAGATTCTCCGTGCTTACGCCGGCGTCTGAGGGGAAGGACCGGGGCAGGGTTCTTCTGGCAGCGGGTTCGGAAAAAAGCCGGGCCCAGTGGGAGCGGCTTTTGCGGGAGGCAGGCTTTCAACAGGTGGAAGCGGTGGCCAGTGGGGGCGAGGCCCGGCGGCAGCTGCTGGCCGGTGCGTGGGACACCGTGGTGATCAACGCCCCCTTGCCCGATGAGTTTGGCCACCAGTTGGCCGAGGACGCCGCGGAAGAGGGGCCCGGGGTCCTTTTGGTGGTAAAGAGCGAGCTGTGGGAGGAGGTCAGCGACCGGGTGGCCCCCTGGGGGGTGCTCACCTTGGGACGGCCCTTTTCCCGGGCGGCGCTGTCCCAGGCGCTGGGGCTTTTGTACGCCGCCCAGAGAAAGCTGCGCCGCTGTCAAGAGGAAAACGCCAGGCTGCGGAAAAAGCTGGAAGAGCTGCGGGTGGTCTCCCAAGCCAAGTGCCTTTTGGTGGAGTATTTGCACCTGGCCGAGGAGGAGGCCCATAAATATGTGGAGCGCCAGGCCATGGAGGAGCGAAAAACCCGCCGGGCTGTAGCGGAGGAAATCCTGCGGGAATACGGATAAAAAAGCTCGAAAGAGGAAAAGAAAACGGAGGCGGGCCGCAAACCCTGAAGGCAGCGGCGCGTCCCTTTTCGTGAAAGCAGGGAGGAGCAAAACGCGGAATTTTCGTTTTGCACATCCCCCGTGCAAGGAGAAAGGAAGGGACTTGTTTGAACGGGTGTAAGCAGAGAGAGCAAGACGCGCTTCGGGAAGAGTGCGGTGTGTTTGGGGTCAGCCTGCAAAAGGAAGGGGAAGCAGCCGGCCTCTGTTACAACGGGCTGCTGGCCCTGCAGCACCGGGGCCAGGAGGGGGCGGGCATCGCCGCCGCCCGGGACAACGCCCTGTGCTGCCGCAAGGGTCTGGGGCTTGTGACGGAGGCGTTGTCCCCCCAAGTGATGGAAGAATTCCCTGGGGCTGCCCAGGCCATCGGCCACGTCCGCTATTCCACCACGGGCGCCAATACGGTGGGGAATGTGCAGCCCTTTGTGACGGAGTTTCTCACAGGGCGCATTGCCACCGCCCACAACGGCAACGTGGTCAATGCCCGGGAGATCCGGGAGAAGCTGACCTCTTTCGGGCTGGAATTCACCGCCACCAGCGACAGCGAGGTGGTTTCCTCCCTGATTGCCTACAAGGTCATGCGGGCCAAGGATTTTGTCACCGGGGTGAAGGAGGCCTGCCGGCTTCTCCGGGGGGCGTTTTCCCTGGTGGTCCTTTCCGGGGACGGGCGCATGGTGGCGGTGCGGGACCCCAACGGGTTTCGGCCCCTGTGCCTGGGGGAAAATGGGAGCGGCGTTGCGGTGGCCTCGGAGAGCTGTGCCCTGGACAGCTGCGGGTTCCGTTTTTTGCGGGACGTGAAGCCCGGAGAGGCGGTGCTCTTAGAGAACGGGCGGATTCTCCACAGCGAGCTCTGCCTGCAAGGTCCCCGCAAAAGCATGTGCGTGTTTGAATACGTGTATTTTTCCCGGCCCGACTCGGTGCTGGACGGCCAAAGCGTCTACGAGGCCCGGCTGCACATGGGCCGCATGCTGGCCCGAGAGCACCCAGTGGAAGCGGACGTGGTCTGCGGCGTGCCGGACAGCGGCCTGGAGGCCGCCATGGGCTACTCCCTGGAAAGCGGCATTCCCACGGCCACCGGCTTTGTGAAAAACCGGTACATCGGCCGCAGCTTCATCTTCCCCACCCAGGCCCAGCGGGAGCACGCGGTGGATCTCAAACTCAACCCCCTGCGGGCCGCTGTGGCAGGCAAGCGGGTGGTGCTGGTGGACGACTCCATTGTGCGGGGCACCACCTGCGACCGGATTGTAGCCGCCGTGCGCCGGGCGGGCGCCAAGGAGGTGCACCTGCGGATTTCCTCGCCGCCTTTCCGGCACACCTGCTACTATGGCACCGACATCGGCAGCGAAGAAAATTTGATCGCCAACCAGCTGTCCATTTCGGACATCGAGAAGAAAACCGGCGCCGACACCTTGGGCTACATCAGTGTGGAGGGCCTGTTGGAGGCCTGCGGGGAATGTGGCCTGCCCTTGTGTACGGGCTGCTTCACAGGGGACTATCCCGGTCCTGTAGAAGAGGCCCCCAAGGATTCCCTGGAGTAAAGAGGGAGGTCCTGAGAAAAAATCCTCGGAAAGAGGGATATGTTTGTGAAAATGGGAGAAAAGCATTTTTCTCTTGCTTGTTTTCCCACCATCGGGTATGATATACTATTGATAACTGTGAAAGCGGAGAAAGAGCCCCGGCGGAGCGTTCCGGCTGGCGAAGAGTCCCCGGGGCAGATGAGAAGAAAACGATTCAGAAAGGGTTGAGCGTATGGGGAAAACGGCATACCTGGTGCTGGAAAACGGAAAGGTCTTTCGCGGCGAGCGCTTTGGCGCCCAGGGAGAAATGACCGCCGAAGTGGTGTTTACCACCGGCATGACCGGCTATTTGGAAACCTTAACCGACCGCAGCTATTGGGGGCAGATGGTGGTGCAGACCTTCCCCCTTATTGGCAATTACGGCGTAATTCCCGCCGACTTTGAAAGCGATGCGATTGGGCCCTGTGCCTATATTGTAAAACAATGGTGCCAAGCTCCCTCTAACTTCCGTTCCCAGGGCAGTCTTGACACCTTTTTTAAAGAGCGCGGCGTCATCGGCCTTTCCGGCATCGACACCCGCGCTCTGACCAAGATCATCCGGGAGACCGGCGTCATGAACGGCAGGATCACCGACGACCCTGCCACCGTGGATTTTGAAGAGCTGAAGGCCTACCGGGTCACGGGCGCGGTGAAGGCCTCCTCCACCCAGGAGCGGTACGTGGTGCGCCCCGAAGGGGAAGTGAAAAAGAAGATTGCCCTGCTGGACTTCGGCCTGAAGAAGAACATCTACCGGGAGCTGGTCAAGCGTGGCGCGGAAGTCACCGTGTGCCCCTGCACCACCACCGCCCAGGAGATCGCCGCCATGGGCGTGGACGGCATCATGCTGTCCAACGGCCCCGGCGACCCTGCGGAAAACACCGAGATCATTGCAAACCTGAAAGAGATCTGCAAGTTGAATATCCCCCTGTTCGGCATCTGTCTGGGCCACCAGCTGCTGGCCCTGGCTCACGGTTTTCAGACGGAGAAGCTGAAGTATGGCCACCGGGGTGCCAACCAGCCTGTGAAAAACCTGGAAACCGGCCGGGTGTACATCTCCAGCCAGAACCACGGCTATGCAGTGGTCAGCTCCAGCATTGACAGCACCGTGGCCCGGGAGCTGTTTGTCAACGTCAACGACAACACCTGCGAAGGCATCCGTTATTTGGACTGCCCTGCGTTTTCCGTGCAGTTCCACCCCGAAGCCTGCGGCGGCCCTCTGGACACCCAGGCCCTGTTCGACCAGTTTTTTGCCATGATGAAGGAGGGGGACTAATATGCCACTGAATAAGGACATTAAGAAGGTATTGGTCATCGGTTCCGGCCCCATTGTGATCGGCCAGGCCGCGGAATTTGACTACGCCGGCACCCAGGCCTGCCGGGCCCTGCGGGACGACGGCATCGAGATTGTGCTGGTAAACTCCAACCCCGCCACCATCATGACCGACAAGGCTATGGCGGACAAGATCTACATCGAGCCCCTGACCCTGACCACCGTTAAGCGGATCATTGAGAAAGAGAAGCCCGACAGCATCCTCTCCGGCTTCGGCGGCCAGACGGGTTTGACTTTGTCCATGCAGCTGGCCAAGGAGGGCTTCTTGGAGAGCCACAACGTGCGGCTGCTGGGCGCCTCTCCCGAGACCATCGACAAGGCCGAGGACCGGCAGATGTTCAAGGACACCATGGAGAAGATCGGCCAGCCCTGCATTCCCTCCAAGGTGGTCACCACCGTGGAAGACGCGGAGGCTTTTGCCCAGGAGATCGGCTACCCGGTGATCATCCGCCCCGCCTTTACCTTGGGCGGCTCTGGCGGCGGCATTGTCAACAACCAGGAGGAGCTGCGGGAAGTGGCGGCCAACGGCCTGGCTCTGTCCCCCATCACCCAGATTCTGGTGGAGAAGTCCATCGCCGGGTGGAAAGAGATCGAGTTCGAAGTCATGCGTGACAGCAAGGGCAACACCATCACCGTGTGCTCTATGGAGAACCTGGACCCGGTGGGCGTGCACACCGGCGACTCCATCGTCATCGCCCCCACGGTCACCCTGTCCGACAAGGAGTACCAGATGCTCCGCTCCGCTGCGCTGAAGATCATTGACGAGCTGGGGGTGGAAGGCGGCTGCAACTGCCAGTTTGCCCTGCATCCCACCTCCTTTGAATACGCGGTCATCGAGGTCAACCCCCGTGTGTCCCGCTCCTCCGCCCTGGCCTCCAAGGCCACCGGCTATCCCATCGCCAAGGTGGCTACGAAAATCGCCATTGGCTACACCCTGGACGAGATCAAGAACGCGGTTACCGGCAAGACCTACGCCGCCTTTGAGCCCGCTTTGGACTATGTGGCGGTGAAGTTCCCCAAGTGGCCCTTCGACAAGTTCGTCTATGCCAAGCGTGACCTGGGCACCCAGATGAAGGCCACCGGCGAGGTCATGTCCATCGCCGACACCTTTGAAATGGCTTTGATGAAGGCCGTCCGGGGCGCGGAAATCTCCCTGGATACCCTGAACCTGCCCAAGTTTGCCACGGAAACCGACGAGAACCTGTGGCATATCGCCGTCCACGCCACCGAC
>CAJFEW010000062.1 GCA_904374805.1 uncultured Neglectibacter sp. | reverse complement strand
CACCGCCAACGCCCTGTGGGGGGAGATCACCCCGGCCATGGCGGCAGCGGTCAGCGAAAGCCGCGCCCAAAAAGTGCTTATCCCGGTGAACCGCTGCTCCGTCACCGTGGTGGGCGTGGCCGAGCAGCCCCTGGGGGAGTACGTCAAGCTGGCGGTGCAGGCCGCCAAGGAGCAGCTGGAGCAGGCATAAAATTTTTTCCCAAAAGGCTGTAACCTTTTTCCCTTTCGGCCGTCTAATAGATATGGGAAAGGGGAAACCGCAGGCGCAAGGCTTGCGGTTTTTTTCGTTTTATGGTTTAATTATGGGTAACGAAAAACAAAGGAGTTTGCCCATGGAATTTTGGGATCTCTACGACAAAAACCGGGCTCCCTTGGGCCGCACCCACCGGCGGGGAGAACCCCTTGCCCCCGGGGAATACCACCTGGCGGTGATTGTGGTCCTCCTCAACCACAGGGGAGAGGTGCTCCTCACCCGCCGGGCCAAGGAAAAGGCCCTGTGCCCCGGCTGGTGGGAAAACACCGGGGGCTCTGTGCTGGCAGGGGAGACCTCCCGCCAGGCCATTGCCCGGGAGCTCCGGGAGGAAACCGGCCTGCTGGCAGACCCGGAAACATTCACCCTGCTGCTGCAAGAGGACTGCCGGGGGGACACCCACTTTGACATCTACGCCCTCTCCTGGGACGGGGATGCGGAGGACATCCGCTTCCAGCCCGGGGAGACGGACGCCGCCCGGTGGGTCCCCTTGGAGGCGTGGCGGCAAGTCGCCGGGACCGAGGGCACCTTGTGCCCCGCCCAACGGCAGGCCTACCGCCAAGAGCTCTACCGCCGCATCGCCCTGTACCAGCAGGGGAAGCGGACATTTTCTTAAAGGAGGGGAGTACCATGCCGGAACTGTGGGATCTATACGAGAAAGACCGCCGTCCCTTGGGGCGCACCATTCCCCGGGGAGAACCTCTTCCGCAGGGGACGTACCACCTGGCGGTGGGCATTGCGGTGCTCAACCGGCAGGGGGAGATTCTGCTCACCCAGCGCTCCCCGGAAAAAGACCCCCACGGCGGCTGTTGGGAAATTCCCGGGGGCTGCGCCCAGGCGGGGGAAACTTCCCTGGCTGCCGCCTGCCGGGAGCTGCAAGAGGAGACAGGCCTGGCCGTCCTTCCGGAGGAGCTGACCCTGCTGCTGCAGGAAGTCCTTCCCGGCGTGCACCTGGACATCTACGCCGCGACTAGAGAAGAGGACAAAACGGCCCTCCGCTTGCAGGACGGGGAAACAGAGGCCGCCCAGTGGCTTCCCCTGGAGGAGTGGCTGTGCCGGGTGGGGCAGGGAACCTACCTGACCCCCTCCTGGTATCCGGAGCCAGATCTTCCCCTCTATCCCCGGCTGCGGGAATACCGGCGTGGCAAACGAAATTTTGACAATCACACATAAGGAGAGAACGCTATGGCATATACAGTAGGAATGGTCAGCCTGGGCTGCGCCAAAAACCAGGTGGACGGAGAAATGCTGCTGGCCTCCCTGAAGGAGGGAGGGTTCCAACCGGTGGAGGATCCCAGCGAAGCGGACATTCTGCTGGTGAACACCTGCGGCTTTATTGAAAGCGCCAAGCGGGAATCCATCGAGGCCATTTTGGAGGCCGTCCAGCTGAAGACAGAGGGAACCGTGCAGAAAGTGGTGGTCACCGGCTGTTTGGCGGAACGCTACCAGCAGGAAATCCACAAGGAACTGCCGGAGGTGGACGGCGTCTTTGGCATTGGCGCCAACGGGGACATCGCCGCCTGGCTGCGCGCCATGCTGCAGGAGGGGTTTGCCCAGGCCTTTCCGGAGAAGGGGAAAATGCCTCTGTGCGGGGAGCGGGAGCTCTCCACCCCGGAGTATTTTGCCTATTTGAAGATTGCCGAGGGCTGCGACAACCGGTGTTCCTACTGCGCCATCCCTCTGATCCGGGGCGGCTACCGGAGCCGCACCCTGGAGAGCATCGAGGAGGAGGCCCGCTCCCTGGCAAAGCAGGGGGTGCAGGAGCTGGTCCTCATCGCCCAGGACACCACCCGCTACGGCATCGACCTGTATGGAAAGTACGCCCTGGCGGAGCTGCTGACCCGGCTGTGCGCCATTGACGGCCTCCACTGGATCCGGGTGCTCTACTGCTACCCGGACTCCATCACCGACGAACTGCTGGAGGTCATGGCCCGGGAGGAAAAGGTGGTCAACTACATGGACATTCCCCTGCAGCACGCCTCGGGGAAGATTCTCCGGGCCATGAACCGCCGGGGAGACCGGCAGAGCCTGACCGCCCTGATGCAAAAAATCCGGGACAAGGTGCCCGGGGTGGTGCTGCGCACCACCTTGATCACCGGGTTCCCCGGAGAGACGGAAGAGGACTTTACAGAGCTGGCAGAGTTTGTCCGGGACGTGAAGTTTGAGCGCCTGGGCTGCTTTGCCTACTCCCAGGAGGAGGACACCCCCGCCGCCCTGCTGCCGGACCAGATCGATGAAGAGGTGAAGCAGCGCCGGGCGGAAATCATTCTGGACGACCAAGCCCTGCGCATGGAACGGGAGGCCCAGGCTCTGGTGGGCACCGTTCTGGAAGTGCTGGTGGAGGACTACGACCCGGAGGAAGAGGCCTGGTTCGGCCGCTCCTACCGGGACGCCCCGGACGTGGATGGCAAGGTGCTGTTCACCGCCGGGGACCGGGAGCTGAAGCCCGGGACCTTTGTCCCGGTGGAGATCACCCACGCGGTGGACTGGGATCTCCGGGGCCGCTTGGCTCTGTAAGGAAAGGGGGAAACCTGCTGTGAATCTGCCCAATAAACTCACGCTGCTGCGCATGGGGATGGTGCCCTTTTTCGTGTTTTTCCTGCTGGCGGAGTTTGTGCCCCACCGGTACCTGTTTGCGCTGCTCCTCTTCTGCGCCGCTTCCTACACCGACCACTTAGACGGCAAAATTGCCCGCCGGGACCACTTGATCACCAATTTCGGCAAGCTGATGGACCCCTTGGCAGACAAGATTTTGGTCATGTCCGCGCTGATCTGCCTGGTGGAACAGGGCTTGGCCTCTTCAGTGGCGGTGGTCCTGGTCATGGCCCGGGAATTCGCCATCACCTCCATCCGGCTGCTGGCCGTGGAACAGGGGCGCGTCATCGCCGCCAACAACTGGGGAAAGGCGAAAACCGTGTCCCAAATGGTGGCCATCATCCTCGTTCTGCTGCTGCAGTATCTGGCAGGCTTCTGGCCCCAGATCCTGCAGCCAGTGACCCTGGCAGGGGAGGTTTTGATCTGGATCTCCACCTTCTTCGCCGTGGTGTCCGGGGTGATCTACCTCAAGGACAACTGGGACGTGGTGAAAGATTGAGAAAAAAGTTTTGCCAGCTTCTTGGGAAGCTGGCAAATTTTTTTCTTGTTACGGCTGCCGCACCCCCATGCCAGGCTCGCCGCTCACCGGAGATGGGAAAGAAAATCTTTGCCCCTTCCCTTGGGGAAGCCGGCGCCTTTTCTCACCGCGGGCGCGCCCCATACCAGGCTCGCCGTTTACCGGAGGCGGGAAAGAAAACCTTTGCCTCTTCCCTTGGGGAAGCTGGCGCCTTTTCTCACCGCGGGCGCACCCCCAGGCCGGGCTCGCCGTTTACCGGAGGCGGGAAAGAAAACCTTTGCCCCTTCCCTTGGGAAAGCTGGTGCCTTTTCTCACCGCGGGCGCACCCCCAGGCCAGGCTCGCCGTTTACCGGAGGCGGGAAAGAAAACCTTTGCCCCCTCCCTTGGGGAAGCCGGCGCCTTTTCTCACCGCGGGCGCACCCCCAGGCCAGGCTCGCCGTTTACCGGAGGCGGGAAAGAAAACCTTTGCCCCTTCCCTTGGGGAAGCTGGCGCCTTTTCTCACCGCGGGCGCACCCCCAGGCCGGGCTCGCCGCTCACCGGGGGCAGCAGGTTGTAGTTGTACCGGGGCCGGTCGCCGGGCATGTAAAAGTACACGAATTTCACCGAGAAGATGTCGCACACAATAAAGTTGTTCACGTCTTCGTCGTACAAGGTGACAAAGCTGCGGCCCACAAAGTACAGCATGCCCTGCTTGCGGATCATGTGCTCCGTGCCGATCAAGAACTCAATCACCACATATTCCCCAATGTTTTGGGCCAAAATCGCCTGCATGGAGCCCCGCATCTCCTCGTTGTCGAAGCTGGGCTGGGGTGGGGTGTTGAAGTTGTCCAGGCTCCGGCTGCCGTCGGCCTCCTCGGAAAAGTCGCTGCGGCCCCGCAGCCGGTTCATCTGGGTTTGGGGGCCTTCGGGCTGGTTTCTTCTTCGCTCAGGCATACAAGTTCCTCCTTGCACTCACGTCAGCGCGTAGGCTTCCGTGGGATTGTAAAAACAGTGGTCTCCCAGACGGATGACAAATTCCCCCACTCGGGAGGGAAACGCATCCCGGCAGGTCACGGAAAAGGGGTTGTAAAACCACAGGGCAACGCCCAAGTTGGTCAGCCGGTTTCCCGCAATGGCCCAATTGGCAATATCGTAATGCAGCTGGGTGGGCCGCATATTGTAAATGTTCTGGTAGTTGTACACACCCCCCACGGTCTCCATGGCACAGGTGAACTGGCCTTTTTGAAACACCACCTCCCGAATGGTGTACAGCCTGCCGTATTCCCCGTAGTCCACCTGGACCCGGTTCATCACCACGCTGGCCACCGCTTTCATGCCGGTTTCCCCCTCGCCCCCGGCCTCGCACTCCACAATCCGGGCCAAGAGCTCCACATCGGAATAGGCCACCCGCATCCTCCTTTCTCTGGTCTCTTTCATGCCTATGAAACTTTCCCTGGTTCCATACCCCTTTCCCCGCCGGTCTTTTTAGAAATTTCCCGAGAAAGCGCCTTCTGTTTTTAGGCAGGTTGCCGAATCCCTTGAAAACAGTTTAGAATATTCATGCATTAAAGTCCCGTTTAACAGGAAAGAAAATACATACATTTACCAATCTTTTTCTGAGAAATCCCTTTTTTCCCAGGCAGGGCCCCATTCTTGGAAAAAAATTAGGACCTTTTCTTTGCAAAAAACATGGTATACTATACAGAGCAGATACCCAGCCACAGGGGGCAGGTGCCTGCCCTGCCGGAACTCCGGCGTCCGGGCAAGCCGCCGGTGCGGCTTGCCCGGCGCGGTCACGCGCAGAACCTATGGAAAGGTGGCCTTTTATGCGCTCCATTGACGAAATATCCCAAACAAACCCGGAAAAGCCTTTGCTGCTGGAGGTGGACGGCAAAGAGTACTACCGCTGTCCCATTCACACCCACTTGATTCAAGTGGGGGAGAACCTGTCGGACCTGATGCGCCAGTACGTGCAGCCCTACTTCCAGGAGGGGGACGTGGTGTATATCAGCGAGAAAATCGTCTCCCTCTGCCAGCGGGACATCATTCCCAAGGACTCTTTGAAAATTTCCCGCATGGCCAAATTTTTGGCCCGCTTCGCCAGCACCAACGACGGCGCAGGCATCGGCGTGCACAACGTGTACAAAATGCAGGTGGCCATTATGCTCTGCGGCAAACCTAAGATTCTCTACGCCGCCTTGGCCGCAGGTCTGGGCCGGCTGCAGGGCAAGCGGGGCGTGTTCTACGAAATCGCCGGGCCGGAGGTAGCCGGTCTGGACGGCTTCTACAGCACCTACTTTGGCGACTACAAAAACTTTGGCATTCTGTCCCCCAAGGAACCGGACAAAGCGGCGGCCAAAGTGGAGCAGGAAACCGGCATCCACTGCTGCATTGCCGACATCAACGACTTTGGCGGCAATGTGCTGGCCGTGTCCCCCCAAGCTCCCATGGACAAGCCCCTGCTGCAAAAGCTCCTGAAAGACAACCCCGCCGGCAACGGCAAGGAAATGACGCCTTTCGTGCTCATGCGGGAGAAAAAAGCGTAAAAAAGGCCGCCCAGAGGGCGGCTTTTTTTACGCCTTGCAGTTTGTAGTTAGATAGTTGTAAAGCCAATCATTGATAAGAATTAGGCAATTAGTTGGATTTCCCATATAGTATGTAGTCGAAATAACCATTGCTTCCACTTTACTACCATCCGAAGCAGTTCGCCAGACAGGAGATCCACTCTGACCTGGTGCCATGTCAAGATTTGTTGAAACCATGTCTAAATATCGTTCTTTATTTGCCATAATTTTCCCGGAGGTGCGGTACATCCAGCTATTATCCCATACTACACCAGGTTCATCACACCCATTTTTATCACAGGGGTAACCTTGTGTAGAATAAGCATTTTCTCCCGAACTCATTTCACTTTTACTATTAACTGGACGGAGCCCCAAATAAGAGACACTTACAGTGACAGGATCATCAAGTTTAACAACTGCCCAATCATCAAACATTCCTGCCGAAAAGTAATTATTTCCGTACTCATAATTACCGCCATAAGCAAAGACATGCCCTTTTCGATATTGCTTTGAAGTCCCTCCCGAAGCTCCGACATAGACTGCTACATGATCGGCCACTCCATAATTCGAAGTTCCATCTCCTTTAATACAAACAACATGAGCAGCCGTAACTAGATATTGATTGTTAATTAACCATCCTGTCCCATGTTGAACTAAGTTTCCAAATCTAGCCCCAATTAAGCATGTACTTGCAAGAACACCTGAAGGGTTAGTGACAATCGACCGATTATCCGCACCAATAACTGCTTTTGGAGATACTGTTTGGGTCCCTTGCAATTCAGATTGCCCCTCTGGGGTAAGCTTGAGATCTTCAAGCCCATCCGCAGGTATATAATCAAAGTCCCCTGTTTCCTCATTGTATTGATAGCATCCACCACTGCCAGCAGAAACACTTATCTGCGTCGGAATATATTCATCTTCTTCTGCAGCATATGCGGTTTGTGTCATACATACTAACAAAACCGTTAATAATATAGATATGCCTCTTTTTATTATTTTTTCATAAATTATCGCCTTTAATTAACAAGTAATTTGTTATCTATAATAACTTTCCATAACATAAAATTCAAAACTTCCAATTCCTTCCAGGTAGCACCGGTAGCGGCCGGGAAAATTCCCAATGGCTTGAGGGAGCCTTACGGTTTCCAAAACCGAGTCTTGGGCGGGAACGCTGTGGTCCGGCTGCCCGCCTGCCAAAGTGGGGCCCACCTGGCACACCGTATACCATTTGCCCCAGTGAAAATAGTCGTAGCGATACCGAGGCTCGTAGGAGAGCTCCTCTTTTCTCAGGTTCACGATCTCAAATTGCTGATCCAGCACCCATTCTCCGGAACTCTCGTCCCGGTCTGTGTACGTGTACTTTCTTGAGATAAGGACCCCCACCGTTTTTACGTCTTCGTAATACTCCGGGATGGGCTCCCACATGGTAAACTCGCTCCCCAGCGGGGGGTTGTGGAGCAGGAAATAGCTGCCTGCCATCCCTCCCACCAGCAGGATGGCCAGAAGTATACATAGCCCCACATTTCTCTTACGGTTCATGGGAATCACCTACTTTCACCACAAAGAATATACCTGTTTTTTTATTTGTCAATCTTTAATTTTTACAAATTTACCAAACAAAAACTAGAAAGCTGTACAAAGCCGGAACTCTTACCTGCCACAAAAAACAGGCTGCGGCACTCTGCCGCGGCCTGTAGCCCTGTTTCTCACCCCTGCAGGGTGGTGCTCACATATTCCTCAATGAAATGGGCGGCCACGGCGCCGTCGCTGGCGGCGGTGATCACCTGGCGCAAGGGCTTTTTCCGCAGGTCTCCCACGGCAAACACCCCGGGCAGGTTGGTCTGGGTGGTTTCGTCCGCCAGCACATACCCGGCCTGGTCCAGCTCTACTTGCCCCTGGTACAGCTCCGTATTGGGCACATGGCCCACCGCCACAAACAGCCCGTCGCAGGGAATCTCCCGGAGCTCCCCGGTCTTTTTGTGGCGCACCTGCACCCCGGTCAACATATCCCCGTACAGCAGTTTCTGCACTTGGCTGTCCCAGACAAACTCCACGTTCTCCGCCTGCTGCAGGGGGTCCAAATAGACTTTGGACGCCCGGAGCTGGTCCCGCCGGTGGATCAGGTACACCTTCTGGCACAGCCGGGACAGGTACAGCACATCGGAGACGGCGGTGTTGCCGCCGCCCACCACCGCCACGGTTTTGCCCCGGTAAAACATGCCGTCACAGGTGGCGCAGTAGGACACGCCCCGGCCCCGCAGCTCCTGCTCCCCAGACAAGCCCAGCTCCCGGGGATGGGCCCCGCTGGCCAGCACCACCGTGCGGGCCTGGTAGGTGCCGTCCTGGGTGCGAACCTGTTTGACCGTGCCCCCCAGTTCCACGGAGATCACCTCCGAAAGCTGGGTCTGGGCCCCAAAGCGCTGGGCGCCCTTTTGCATCTGCAGGGCCAGCTCAAAGCCGCCTACCCCTTCGGGAAAGCCGGGGTAATTGTCGATTACATCGGTGGTGCCCATCTGGCCCCCGGGGGTCAGCTTTTCCAGCACCATCACGGACAAATTGGCCCGGGCCGCGTACAGGGCCGCTGTGTAGCCCCCGGGCCCGCCGCCGATCACAAGCACATCATACACCTGCGGCATACAGTTCCTCCTTTTCTCACGGGACGAAAACGCCGGGCAGGAACTTCCCGTCCGGCGTTCCGAACACAGACTGTTACGACAGCATCTGCTCCAAACGGGCCTTGGGCTGCACGCCCACCAAAGTCTGGGTGGGCTGGCCGTTGACGAACAGCATGGCGGTGGGAATGCTCATCACCCGGAACTGGGCAGCCAGCTCCTGCTCCTCGTCGATGTTGATCTTGCCCACCTTCACCTGGCCCTGGTGCTCCTGGGCGAATTCGTCCACAATGGGGGAAAACATCTTGCAGGGGCCGCACCAGCTGGCCCAGAAATCCACCAGCACGGGGACGTCTGCGTTTAACACTTCCTGCTGAAAATTGTCTTTTGTAATGGTGATCACTGACATAGTATTCGCATCCTTTCTAGGTATCCAGTTTCACAAAGGTTTCTGTGTCTTTCTGTCTCCTAGGATACCCCAAAGAGAACCGCTTTTCCTGTTGCAAAAACCACACTTGCAAAAATTTTTTTGCTCCAAAACAGCAGCGTGGAATGAACCCCTTCCCTGCCCGGGGAAAAATCCCTCGATTTTTCCCCTCTCACTTTTTCCGGGACGGCAGCGTGGAGTTGGCCGCTTCCATGGCCAATGCCACCAAAAGGGCCGCCTGCTCGTTGTTGGAGTAGGAGGTGTCGATCACATATTTCCCTGGGTAGGCGTTGTCCTCATTGCCGGCGTGCATCACCAGGTACTTCCCGTCGAACACATCGTACTCAAAGCCCAGAATGTTTCCATACACCCGCCAGCGGTTGCAGTTGAGAATGTACCGGGTGATGCCGTGGGCCCGGATCTTTTCCACGGTGCCAATGGGCGTTTCATCCTGCAAAATTTGGAACTTCCAGGTGCCGAACAGGTTTTTCCAGCACTTCACCCGGCCGATCTCCATGCCGTTGCGGTTTTCCAAAATGATCCAGTTGCATTTTTTATCGGGCTCCGCCTTCACCTGGTAGGCCCGCTGGTCCGTCTCGTCGTAAATGGTGTACATATCCTCCCAAGAAAAGGGACGCTGTTCAAAATAAAGTTTCATACCATGCCCTCACACCAGGCCTGCAAAGGCCATAAATTCTTGAAAACTTCCCTGAGGAATCCCCGACAGATCCCTGCCCTTAGGGTTGAGCAGGCAGTCGGTCACCAGGTACAATTCCAGCCCCTGCTCCAGGGCGGCGGCGTCCTCGGTGGCGTCGTTGCCCACCATCAGGCACTCCTGAGGACGCTTGCCGGTCTTGCGAAGGATTTCGGCGTAATAGGCCGGATTGGGCTTGCAGGTGGAAGAGTTCTCATACGCTGTCACATAGGAGAAATCCTGCAAAGACAGGCCAATCCAGGAGAGCCGGGTCTCCACGCCCACCAGGGGGAAAATGGGATTGGTGGCCAAAACCACGTCGTAGCCTTTGGCCTTTAAGCCGTCGATGGCCCTGCGGGCCAGGGGGTTCTCCCCACAGGCGGCCTTGGCCCCGTGGAACTCGTTGGCATAGAAGCCGTCGAACACCGGCCGCAGCTGGAGGACTTCCTCCCCCATCTCCCCGGCGAAGGTGTCCCAAAAGCGCTTGTCGTTTGTCTCGGTGCCGTCGTTTTTC
>CAJFEW010000061.1 GCA_904374805.1 uncultured Neglectibacter sp. | reverse complement strand
CAGCGGCAGCTGCACATCTACCTGTACCCCTTCTACTATATCGACTACTGCATGGCCCAGGTGATGAGCCTGCAGTTCTACGCCCTGTCCCTGGAGGATCGGGAAAAGGCCTGGGAGAAGTACATGGCCTTTGTGCGCCAGGGCGGCACCAAGACCTTTGTGGACTTGGCCCACTCGGTGGACCTGCGCTCCCCCATCGACCAGGGCTGCGTGAAAGATGTGTGCCAGGCCACTTTCCAGTGGACGGAGGCCCACCTTGTGGAGTAACGAAGCCCTGATGGCCCTGCATGTCCAAGCCATGTTCACCTGCACGGACAAGGGCGCGCTTCTCACTGTCAACGAGCCTTGGGATGGGTCCCGGCCCGCCCCTCTTCTTTTCGTGGGGATTCCAGAAGGAAGCCCGCCCCTGTGCTGGGAGCGCGCCGACCTGCCGGCCTCCCTTGTGGCCGCTGCCCGGTCTTTGACAGAGCAGGAACCCCTCCCGGTTTCCGCCTTGGAAAAACTCCTGGGAAAGCCCCTGGCAGCGGAGCGCGAACGGTGCTTCTACCGGCCGGCGGGCAAAGCCCCTCTCCTACATGGCAGCCCAGAGGGAAGCTGCGTCGAACTGACGCCGGAGCGGCTGCGGTCGTATACCTTGGGAGAATTTTCCTGGCTGGAGGAGGAACTTCCGGCGGCCTCCCCCTGCTTTGCCTTTTGTGTGGGCAAAGAGGTGGTAGCCGTCTGTCGAAGCGTTCGGAAGGGCAGCGCCCATGAGGCAGGTGTGGAAACTGCTCCTGCCTACCGGAGAAAGGGCATAGGGTCTCTTCTGGTGACGGCGTGGGCCAACGCTGTGGAACAGAGTGGGAACATCCCCCTGTACAGCGCTTTAGAAAGCAACGCCGCCTCTCTGTCCTGTGCAAAGAAGGGCGGATTTCTCCCTTACGGGCAGGGGATCAGCTTCTATGAAGCCCTCTAGTCTTAGAATAAAATTCCCAATTTTTTCTTAAAATCCTTTGATTTTTCAGAAAAGTATGCTATAATGCAAGCAATATTTCCACCATACTATTTTTTGAAAGGGAAGGCGTTGCAGCATGGCGTTAAAAGTCGGCATTCAGCTGTATTCCGTACGAGAAGAAATGGCCAAAGATCCGTTTGAAACCATCCGCAAGGTGGCGGAAATCGGCTATAAAAACCTGGAGGTGGCCAACTCCAGAGCGGATCAGGATCCCGGCGTAGGGTTTGACGTGCCCGCGGACAAGCTTTTGGAGATCCTCGGGGGATTTGGCGCCCAAGTGGTCAGCAGCCACATTTGCCCCATTGACGAAACCACGCTGCCCGCCATCATCGAGTACCACCACAAAATCGGCAACAAGTATATTGGCCAGTCGGTGGACTTCTTCCCCGATTACGACACGCTGCTGAAACGCTGCGAATATTACAACCAGGTGGGCAAAACCTTGGCCCCCTACGGCATGAAGTTCCTCTACCACAACCATTACCAGGAATTTCAAAAGCTGCAGGACAAGTATGTGCTGTACCACATTATGGAGAACACCGACCCCGCCTATGTAGACTTTGAGCTGGACACCTTCTGGGCCATGCGCGGCGGCGCTGACCCTGTGGAGGTCATTCGGACCCTGGGCAGCCGCATGAAGCTGGTTCATCAGAAGGACTTCTCCAAGACCACCGATTCCCCGGTGAATCTCTGGACGGTGAAAGACCCCTCCAAACCCATTGCCACAAGAGAGGATTTTGGAGGCGGCTTCGATCCCAAAGATTTCTGCGAAGTGGGAACGGGCACCATGCCCATTCAGGACATCCTGGACGCTGCCAACCAGGTGGGCGCCGAGTATGTGATTCTGGAACAGGACTTCACCCAGCTTTCTCCCATGGAAAGCATTCAAATCAGCATGGATAGCTTCCGCAAGTACCAGGGGATTTCTTGGGAATAAAACGGGCTTCCCTCCTTATAAAGGCCTGCCGCTCAGGAGTTTATTCTTGGGCGGCAGGCCTTTTTCTCCCCTCTCCCTTGCAAAAAAGTGTGATTTAAGCTATCATAGCCTCATAGGAATCACAGAGAACACACAGAAAGGATGGTTGCCATGGCGTTTCGAGAAATCACAGTGGAAAACCTGAAGGACAATCCCTTCACTTTGATCAACAAGGACTGGATGCTCATCACGGCAGGGAATGCCCAATCCCACAACACCATGACCGCCAGCTGGGGCGGCGTGGGAGAACTGTGGGGCAAGTATGTGTCCACCATTTACATCCGCCCCCAGCGCTACACGTTGGAATTTGTGGAGCGGGAAGACTACTATTCCCTGTGCTTTTTCGATCCCGCGTACCGGGAAGCCTTAACCCTTTGCGGCAGGCGCTCCGGCCGGGAGCTGGACAAAGACCAAGCCACCGGGCTCACCCCTTTGTTTGACCGGGAAGCCCCCTATTACCAGCAGGCCCGGCTGGTTTTCCTCTGCCGCAAACTGTACCGGCAAGACCTGGAGGAACGTTGTTTTCTGGACCAAAAGGCCCTGGAGACCAACTATCCCCAAAGGGATCTGCACCGGATGTTTATCGGGGAGATTGTGTCCGTTTTGGAAAGGGAATGACGGGCGCTCCCCCACTCTGTATGGAAAGGAAACCTTTCGTTTATGATCACTGTATCTGACCTGACCCTGAGCTTTAACGGCCAAAACCTTTTTTCCGGCGTCAACCTGCTGTTCCAGCCGGGAAACTGTTACGGCGTCATCGGCGCCAACGGCGCGGGGAAGTCCACCTTCCTGCGCATCCTCTCCGGGGAACTGGAGCCCACCAAAGGCCAGGTGGTCCTGGATGAGAAAAGCCGCCTGTCCGTTTTAAAGCAGGATCACTTCGCCTATGAGACCTACACTGTTTTTGAGACCATTTTGCAGGGCAATCCTCGGCTGTATCAAGTCCTGCAGGAGAAGGACGCCCTGTACGCCAAGGAGGATTTTTCCGAGGAGGACGGCAACCGGGCCGCAGATCTGGAGGCCGAGTTTGCCGAACTGGGCGGCTGGGAAGCGGAAACCGAGGCCGGAAAGCTTCTGCAAGGCTTGGGCCTGGACAATCTGCTGCTTTACAATTTGATGAGCACCTTGACAGAAGGGGAAAAAGTCAAGGTGCTGCTGGCCCGGGCTCTCTTTGGCCAGCCGGATATCATCCTGCTGGACGAGCCCACCAACGGTCTGGATTTAAACTCCATCGCCTGGCTGGAAAACTTTTTGCTCGAGTACGAGGGCACGGTGATTGTGGTCTCCCACGACCGGTATTTTCTCAACAACGTGTGCACCCACATTGTGGATATCGATTACACCAAAATTAAAATGTACGTGGGCAACTACGACTTCTGGTACGAATCCAGCCAGCTGATGCAGCGGCTGCTGCGGGATCAAAACCGGAAGGCGGAGGAAAAGCGGAAATCCTTGGAGGAGTTTATCCGGCGGTTTTCCGCCAACAAATCCAAGTCCCGGCAGGCCACTTCCCGAAAAAAGCTGCTGGACAAGCTGACCTTAGAGGAGATGCCCGCCTCCTCCCGGCGCTACCCTTACGTGTCCTTTACCATGGACCGGGAGCCCGGCAAGGAGATCCTGGCGGTGGAGGGGCTCTCCAAAACCGTGGACGGGGTCAAGGTGCTGGACGACCTTTCCTTCCGGGTAAACAAAGGGGATAAAATTGCCTTTTTGGCAGACAACGAAATTGCCATCACCACTCTGTTTAAAATTCTCATGGAAGAGCTGCCGCCGGACGAGGGGACGTTTAAGTGGGGCGTATCCACCAGCCGCTCCTACTTTCCCCAGGACAACTCCCCGTATTTCCAGGACGGGGACGACTCCATTCTCCAATGGCTGGAACAGTACTCTAAGGACACCACGGAGACCTACCTGCGAGGCTTTTTGGGCAAGATGCTCTTCTCCGGGGAGGATGTGTACAAACCGGTGAAGGTGCTCTCCGGCGGAGAGAAGGTCCGGTGCATGCTCTCCCGGATGATGCTGTTTGAAAGCAATGTGCTGCTGCTGGACCAGCCCACCAACCACTTGGATCTGGAGTCGATCACCGCTGTGAACAACGGCCTGATGGAGTTCAAGGGCATTGTGCTCTTCACCTCTCACGACCACGAATTTGTGCAGACCGTGGCCAACCGGATCATCCAGCTGCGGCCCGACGGCAGCGTGCTGGACCGGGTGACCACCTACGACGAATTTCTGGAAATGACCCGCTGACTGCCGTTCCCTCTTCGGGCGGAACGGAACCATAAAATTCTTTTTGGAGGTATGTAGTATGGAAAAAATTCGCATTGGGACCTGCGTCCCCGGACAGGGCACCGAACAGCTTCTGCCCCACTTTATCCAGGCCGGCTTTGAATGCGTGGGCTTGAACTTCCACATGGTGTTCACGGAGAAGGACCTGCCCACCTACGCGGAGAAGGTCAAGCGCCTGTTGGACGGCTCCGACATGAAGGTGTCCTCCATCGGCTATTACTGCAACGCACTGCAAAATGAGGAGCAGCGCAAAACTCTGGAACAGTTCATCGACAACGCCCACCTGTTTGGCACCAACCTGGTCACCACCTTTGCAGGCGCCCTGGAAGGGGAGCCGGTGGAAAAGGCCATTCCCCGGTTCAAAGAGGTGTTTGGGGAGCTGGCCAAGCGGGCGGAAGACAAGGGCGTGCGCCTGTGCATTGAGAACTGCCCCATGGACGGCACCTGGAACAGCGCCACCTGCAACATCGGATTCAACCCCAAAGCGTGGGAGATGATGTTTGACGCAGTGCCCAGCAAGGCCATCGGCCTGGAATGGGAACCGGCCCACCAGATGGTGCAGCTCATCGATCCCCTGCCTCAGCTGGAGCAGTGGATCGACCGGGTGTACCACCTGCACGGCAAGGACGTCACCCTCCATTGGGACCGGGTGAAAAAGTGGGGCGTATTCGGCGCCACAGAGTTTGCGGAGCCCCGCACCCCCGGCTATGGGGACACCGACTGGCGGGACGTGTTCCACATTCTCTATTCCAAGGGCTTCCAGGGCGACCTGGTGGTGGAAGGCTTCCACGATCCCATCTTCAAGGACGATCGGGAATGGGCAGGCCAGCTTCACGCCCTGCAATATTTGAAATGGTGCCGGGGCGGCACCGAGGTCAATCCTTGGTAATTCCCTGCTGCAGCAGAAAACGAGAGAGGATTTGTTCCTCTCTCGTTTTGCGTTGTAAGCGTATTTCCTCTTTTCACAAAAGGAGCTTTTCCAAGGTCTACTCCCGTTCCGTTCGGAGCGTGAGCTCCTGGGGCAAATGAAAAATCTCCTCTTTTAAAAACAGCGGGTAAAAATATTCCTCCCGGAGCCTCTCATATTTCAGCCAGGTAAACCTGTGCACGTGTCTGCCCTCGTTCAAAATAAAAGTCTCCCCTTTGGACAGCAAGTCCGGCCCCACCGGCTCCATCAAAAAGTACAGGCACAATTCCTGGTAAAAAAGGTGATCCACATCCTCTGTGAAAAAAGCCTGGTTCAGCCAGAGCGGCCGCTGGATCTCCACCGCCACACCCAGTTCCTCCCGCACTTCCCGCATCACGGCTTGCTCCGCCGTTTCCCCCATCTGCACTCTGCCTCCCCGCAGGTAATAATAGGGGGAGCGCTCATCCTGCATAGCTAGAATTTTGCCTTCCTGCAGCAACAGGGCGCACACCCGGTAGTTAAACTTGCCCTCCGCCGTGGTAAAAGAAAGATCCAAAGCCGCTCCCTCCGTCTTTTGCCTCACAGAGCCGTCTCTGATGAAAACCCAAAATCCTCCGGCAGCAGCAGCTCCAAGTCCCGCTGCTCCTCGGGGATTCGGACGTTCCGGCGGGAACAGGCGATCACCGCTTCCTCCACCTTATTCCGAGCCATGCGGCCGTTGCCATTGGTGCGGGGATCCCCCTCCTGCTGCTGGCGCTGGTAATAGGCCAGCAGGGGCTCGTCACAGGCGGGATCCAGCCGGTATCCTTTGCCCCGCACAATGCTCTTGGTGATCTCCAGCAGTTCCTGTGCGGTGTAGTCGGGAAAGGCGATCACATTGGGGAAGCGGGACTTCAACCCGGAGTTGGCGGTGAGAAACTCTTCCATCTCCCGGGAATAGCCGGCTAAAATGACGATCAAATCATCCCGGTGGTCCTCCATCCCCTTCACCAAAGTGTCAATGGCCTCCAGCCCGAAACTGTCGTCCTTCCCCCGATACAGGGAGTATGCCTCGTCAATAAACAGCACGCCGCCCAAAGCCGCCTGCATGGCCTTTTGCGTCAAAGGAGCGGTGTGTCCCACATATTGGCCCACCAGATCCGCCCGGGTCACCTCCACCAGCTGGCCCCCTTCTAAGACGCCGATAGCCTTGAGATACCGAGAGACAATCCGGGCCACGGTGGTTTTGCCCGTGCCAGGATTGCCGGTAAAGATCATGTGCATGGAGGGGGAATCCGCCTTCAGGCCCCGCTCCCGGCGGAGCTGCTGCATTTTAAAGTTGTCCTCCAGGGAGAGAATATACTCCTTGACCGGCTGCAGCCCCACAATCCGGCCCAGCTCCTCCTTGACAGCGGCGATGGCTGCCTCCCGGGCGCCGGAAGAAGTTTTCTCCCCCACCCGAACGGAGATGCCGCTCTGTACATACTCCACCTGGAAGACGCCCTCTTCCGCCAAAATTCGTCCGGCAACAGTTCCCAGATTTTTCCGAAGCTTTTCCTCACTGAGCACTCGATACAACCGATCTGCCACAGCCTTTAACGCATAGGCCCCCTGGTCCGGCGTGAAACAGGCGGCCAGGGCGGAAACCTCCTCCGGTCCAAAGGTGAGAGAGATGCCCAGCTGCCGCTTGGAACGGTCGCACAGATCTTCCAATTCCCGGCGGGCAATTTCTTCCAAATCTTTCTGGGCAAAGGGGGCTGTCTCACAGGGGGCGTCCAGAGCAGCCACAAAGGGCGCTCCAAAGGTGTCCACCAGCTTGGCCACCGGCTGCTCGGTCAACAGGAACAGATACTTCCCGCTGGCGGACAAACTGGACACGGCCCCCGGCACCAGCGCCGTGCCGATTTCCACCAACATGCCCTTTTGCTCCGCATACCGGTGGGCCAACGGGACTTCCCCTTCCCGAAACAGGGCTGCCACCATAGACAGCACCGAAGCAGGACACTTTTCCCAGTGCTCCAGCACCAACGTGGAGGCGCCGCTTTTCAGCGCCGCGTATAAGTCCTGGACAAACAGCCGGTCGGAGTCCGCCGTGCTGTACCGGGAAAGGTCCAAAAACACGGCCTTGGGGCTTTTTAAAATTCCCTGCCGTCCCAAAGACGCAGTCATACAGCGCAGGGCGCTGTGCCGCCCTGTCCCGTGGGGACCCAGAACAGCCACCCGGCAGAGGGGGTTCTTTTCCTCGCTGCCAGCCACAAAAGGCCGCTTAAAGGCAATCAACAAGTTGTCCAAAAAAGCATCCTGGCCCAAGACCAACGCCCCTGCCTCCTGCCGGGCCACTTGAAAGGCCATGTCCCGATCCACCGGGGCGCCGGTGTTGCGGGCCACACGTTCCGGGTCCACCCCATCCTGGCGGAGGTGGCGCTCTAAATCCGCCATATCCGCCCGAGCCTCTTGGGTAAGGCGCTCGATGCTTTCCTGGAGAGAGGCGGAAAGGTTATCCCCTGCCTGTTCCACAGCCTGCAAAGCCTGCTGGGCACTTTCCCCTCTGGACGCTGCTTTCTCCAGAGGGGATGCTTCTCCCTGGGAAGCCCCTTTCTTTTCCCCCTGCTGGCTGCTTCGGAATTGCAGCCTTCCCCCTCGGAACATGGAGTCCAACAGGGAATCAATATCGTTTTTCATGGAACCAATTCCTTTCCCTCGCCTGTGCCCGCGGGCTGCTCCGCCCTGGCATGGGGCTGCACATCCTCTAAAATGGCCCGCAGGTCTTCTGCATCCAACTGCCCTGGCGCAGAGGCGTTCTGCCCTGCTCCAAAGGTCACACAAGAGCCGAACACACCGCCGCTCACGCGGGAGAGCTTACCCAACTCACCCATACTCATGGTGATCACCGGGCCCACTTTCCGGCTGGCCCGCAAGGTGGCGTCCAGCAGCGCCAGCACATCCTCCGGCGTGTGGGGCATAA
Organism: uncultured Neglectibacter sp.; assembly: GCA_904374805.1. Lineage (GTDB taxonomy): Bacteria > Bacillota > Clostridia > Oscillospirales > Acutalibacteraceae > Acutalibacter > Acutalibacter pullicola. The sequence goes on along the minus strand of CAJFEW010000061.1, from coordinate 2,217 downwards.
CCGCATATTTGGGCAGGTCCGCTCCCAGCTCTTTCATGTGCAGCAAGGTGGCCACAATCTCCTCTGCCGGGGGCGTTTTGGCAAAATCGTGTTTGGAAAGCACCACGCCGATTCCCTGCCGCCGGGCCAGGCTTTGCAACCGCTGCACCCGCTCCTCCCCGCAGGAGAGCTCAATATCTACCAAGGCAAACCCGCCCTGGGCCAGCACCCCGCTCACCTGCCGCTCGTATTCTTCCGGGGTGAGCGCCGCGCTGCCGCCCTCTCCCACCGTGCGCAATGTACAGAGCAGCGGCTTTTCCCCCAGGCAATCCAGCACGGTGGGAAGCGCCGCCAAGGGATCGCCGAAAAAACAATCCATCCGCCACTCAAACAGGTCTGCCGGCAGAGCCAAAGCCTGCTGCAGCTCACTGAGCAGCGCCGGCATGCCGTGGCCGGTTAAGGGCACACAGATTTTGGGAATCCCCTCTCCCAGCCGAAGGTCTTGTAGATTCTGGTAATGCAAAACACCCACTCCCCCATTTTCTCACTCCATACAATATCAGTATACCGGCCCATCACCCAATTGTCAATTTCACGAAAGGCGGAAAATTTCCTGGGAAGATCCATTGCGATTCCTTCCTCGGGTATTGTATAATAAAGGCAAAGCAGCGAGGTTTTGGCGCACAGCCTGTTTCCAAGGCCCTTCTGCCCGGCCCCGCACCGTATACGGGAGGATGAAAGCACATGCTGAACAGTCAGAAAACCCGCGGCCTTGCTCCGGAAATGGACCCCCTGCGCATGGGTATGGGCTGGACCGCGGAGGACTTGGAAAAACCCCAGGTCTTAATAGAAAGCACCTACGGCCAAAGCCACCCCGGCAGCGCCCATCTCCTTCAGTTTGCCCAGGAAGCCGCCAAAGCAGCCGATCAGGCTGGGGCAAAATCCGCCTTGTACTTTGCCACAGACATGTGCGACGGCATGAGCCAGGGCCACGACGGGGGCAACTACTCCCTGGTCAGCCGGGACACCATCGCCAATTTGATTGAAATTCACGCCAACGCCACCACCTTTGACGCCGGTGTGTTCATCTCCAGCTGCGACAAATCTGTGCCGGCCCAGCTGATGGCCATCGGCCGCATCAACATTCCCTCCATTGTGGTCACCGGCGGCGTTATGGAAGCCGGTCCCGATCTGCTGACCCTGGAGCAAATTGGCAAATACAGCGCCATGTTCCAGAGGGGGGAAATCACCCAGGAGCAATTCACCTTTTACAAACACCACGCCTGCCCCTCCTGCGGGGCCTGCTCCTTTATGGGAACCGCCTCCACCATGCAGATCATGGCCGAGGCCCTGGGGCTGATGCTCCCCGGCAGCGCTTTGATGCCGGCCACCTGTGAGGACTTGGTGGAAGTAGCCCGGAAAGCCGGGGCCCGAGCCGCGCAAATGGCCCGGGAAGGCGTCACCGCCCGAGACATTGTCACGGAGAAAAGTTTCGAAAACGCGGTGATGGTCCACGCGGCCATTTCCGGCTCCACCAACACCCTGCTCCACCTGCCCGCCATCGCCCGGGAGTTTGGGGTGGAGCTGGACGCGGACACCTTCGACCGGATGCACCGGGGCGCCCACTACCTGCTGGACATCCGTCCCGCCGGCCGCTGGCCCGCAGAATACTTCTACTACGCCGGAGGCGTTCCCCGCATTATGGAGGAGATCCAATCTATGCTCCATCTGGACGTGATGACCGTCACCGGCAAAACCCTGGGGGAAAATCTGGAAGAGCTCAGGCACAACGGCTTCTACGACCGGTGCGACCAGCTGCTGAAAAAGACCGGCTTGCAGCGCACCGATGTTATCCGCACCTTTGACAGGCCCATTGGCACCAACGGCACCATCGCCGTTTTAAAGGGCAACCTGGCACCCCAGGGCAGCGTAGTCAAGCACAGCGCCGTGCCCCGAGAGATGCACCAGGCCGTTTTGAGAGCCCGGCCCTTTGACTGCGAGGAGGAGGCCATCGACGCCATCCTTCACCACCGCATTCAGCCGGGGGACGCAGTGCTCATCCGGTACGAGGGGCCCAAGGGCAGCGGCATGCCGGAAATGTTCTACACCACGGAGGCCATCTCCTCCGACCCTGAGCTCTCCGCCTCCATTGCCCTGATTACCGACGGGCGGTTCTCCGGGGCCAGCAAGGGGCCGGCCATTGGCCACGTCTCCCCCGAGGCCGCCGAGGGCGGGCCC
>CAJFEW010000060.1 GCA_904374805.1 uncultured Neglectibacter sp. | reverse complement strand
CAAATATATCGCCGGGATTGCCAGCATCGTTGTGATGAACCTGCTGATCGTGCTGGACAACGTGGCCATCGGCTCGCCCATGCCGGTGTGGAGCTACCCAGTGTTCCTGTGCCTGACGGTGTTTGCCCAATCGGTGATGATCCCCGTGTGCCTGAAGCTGGGGCAGAACTTTGTGGTGGCGGTGTTCATGGGCATCGTGTTCGTGCCAATGGCCATTCTGTTCGGTCTGAACCGCCTGGGCGTATGGACAGATGAGGCCATCCGGGGCGCCTTTAACTTTGTGGAGCGCAACGCTGGCCTGCTGGGCCCCATCGCCGCCGTGGCCGTGGCAGCGCTGTATGTGGCCTCCTTCTTCCTGACGCTGCATTTCTACAAAAAAATGGAGTTTTAGGTCCGTGACCGGACTGGACAAGACGCGAACGGCGCTTTAGGGCGCCGGGGTCTGCTGAGGGCGACTGGCAAGCGGCCCGCGATTGGGTTTGGGAGAGACAAGTAAAAGTTTTTGGTCCGCCTCTTCAAAAGGCTCCCTGCGTCCTGGCGGCACGCAGGACAATTCAGCCTCTTTTAGAAAACCGTTCGGAAAGGAGAACCCCTCATGAAAAACGCGGGACGCTGCCCCAAGTGCGGCAGCTGGCACATTGTGCGGGTGCCGGACCAACCCGGCCGGTACGCCAGCGGCAACAACATCTACACCAGCCGGGCCACGCTGTTTGGAAAGATCCCGGTGATCCGGTACGTGTGCTGTGCTTGCGGATACGTGGAAAACTGGGTGGAATCCCCGCAGCAGCTGGAAGAAATCGAAAAAGCCTTCGGCACGAAGGTGTAGAAAGACCCGCAACCGGAAAAGGGCGCCCCTCACAGAGCGTCCTTTTGTACTCGCACCATTCTACGGGATATCTCCCCTGCGCACCCCGTTTTTCAGGGATGCGGAGTTCACGGCAGCCCCGCGCTACCTCGGACAAGTTTCTATAAAAGAACGGGGTCAAAACCTTGGCCGCTGCGCCGCTCCTTATTTGCTGTCGATACGCTTGATCCACTTCTTACTGGCCAGCCGGAACACACACCACACAGCCTTGATGATCTGGTCAATTTTCAGGAACGTGTAAATCCAAAAGGCGGGCAGATGCCACACCAGACCGGCCAAGGCGCCCAAGGGCACCGAAGCCGCCCACAAAAACAGGATGTCGGCCACCATGAGGAATTTGGTGTCGCCGCCCCCTCGGAGCACGCCCTTGGTCAAGATGGAGTTCATGGATTGGAAAATCACAATAAAGCCCACGGCCAGCATCAGCTGTTCGGCAATGCCCTGGGTCTCCTCCGTAATGTCGTAAAAGGAGATAATGGGGCCGCTGATGGCCATAATAAGCAATCCGGCCAAAACGCCGATGACGGTGCCCAGACCCAAAAAGGTGACCCCTTGGCGCTGGGCCTTGTCATACTCTCCCTGACCCAAAGTGTGGCCGGTGATGATGGAGCTGGCGTTGGAAATGCCCTGGATAAACACGGTGGAAAGCTGCTGGGTCACTGTGGTGATGGCGTTGGCGGAGACAAAGGTGGCCCCAATCCGGCCCATGACCATGGCCACCGCGTTGTTGCCCAGCCCCAGCAAGGTGTCGCTGACCAACACGGGAATGCTGATGCGCAGATAGTCTCCCACCATGTCCCGGCACTTCATGGCAAGGTGTTTGAGCCGGTAGCCCACCTTTTTATCCACAAACAAAAAGTAACCGCAGATAAAACAGAACTCAAACACCCGGGCAATTACCGTGCCCAACGCCGCGCCGGCCACCTCCATGCGGGGAGCCCCAAAGCTGCCGAAGATGAACAGGTAGTTGAAAAACACGTTGATGAAAAAGGCACAGATGGAGCAGATCAGAGGCAGTTTGACCTGACCCACACTGCGCAGCACAATGGTGCAGGTGAGGGAAAATCCCAACAGCCAATAGCAGGGAATGGACCACCGAAAGTAGCTGGCGCCCGCCTGGATCAAAGCGGGGTCGCTGGTGTAGATGCGCATAAGGCCCTCTGGGGCCAAGATGGTGGCCAAGGTAAAGCCCAGGCCAAACACAAAGCACAGCCGTAGCATAATGGTGATGGCTTTGCGCAGGGAGTGTTTGTCCTGCATGCCCCAATATCTGGAAGTGAGCACAGAGGCGCCCATACCGATGCCCATGCAGCAAATTTGGAAAATGCTGATGAACTGGTTGGCTAAAGAGGAAGCGGAAAGGGCCGTCTCCCCCAACTTTCCCAGCATGACCGTGTCGGTCATGTTCACCCCGATGGTAATTAAGCTCTGGGCCGAAATGGGCAGCGCAATGGCCACCACCTGCTTATAAAACTGCTTGTCTCCTAAATAGGGTTTTACCCGTTCCTTCCATCCCACCGGTCCTTCATCCTCCCCAAAAAGTTTCAAATGCAACGAAATTATTGTACAGTATTCTTCAGGGAAGTGCAAGGAATTTTTGTGGAATTTTCAGTCTTCTTGTGATTTTAGCTTGGACATGGTACAATATCCCCTAGGAATTTTTCCGGACGATAGGCGGGAGGCAGCGCTTGCTTCCGTGGAAGAAGCCCGCTGCCCCAGAGAAGGGAGGAACCACCATGATTCTATCGGGAAGAGAAATTGCGCGGCACATGGGCAAGGAAATTGTCATCGAGCCCTACGACCCGAAACGCCTAAACCCCAACAGCTACAACCTGTCCCTGCACCCGGACTTGTTGGTCTATGAAAACAAACAGCTGGACATGAAGATTGCCAATCCGGTGCAGAAACTCACCATTCCGGAGGAGGGGCTGGTGCTGGAGCCTGACCGGCTGTATTTGGGCCGCACCAACGAATTCACCAAAACCGACCGTTTCGTGCCCATGTTGGAAGGCCGCTCCTCGGTGGGACGGCTGGGTCTGTTTATCCACGTGACCGCCGGGTTTGGAGATGTGGGCTTTGCAGGCTACTGGACCTTGGAAATCTTCTGCGTGCAGCCCATCCGCATTTACCCGCATGTGGAGATCTGCCAGATCTATTACCACGACATCCGCGGGGACTATGACCTGTATCAAAGCGGCAAATACCAAAATAACACAGGCATTCAGCCCAGCCTGCTGTACAAAGATTTCGAGGAAAAACCGTGAGCCTGTTTACGGAAACCGTGGAAAACTGGAGGGATTGGGCCCGAGTCTTTCAAAACAAAGCTGCGTTCACCCCTCTCGCCCGGGAAATTTTCCGTCGGGAAGGGCTGCCCTGGACGGAACTTTCCCCTCTCACTCCGGGAACCAATGGGGTCTTCCGCTGCGGGGACGTGGTGGTAAAGATTTTCTTTCCCAGAGAGTCCGGTTTGGATCCCACCGCCGATTACCACACAGAGCTGGCCGCCGCCCGGCAAGGGGATGCTTGGGGAATTCCCACACCGCCGGTGCTGGGCCACGGGATGGTAAAAGACAGGTATGATTTCTACTACCTGCTCACCGCTTATTCCCCGGGAAAAGAGGCGGGAGATTGGCTGGCGGGATCTTCCGGAAAGCAGCAGGAGCACTTTGTGGAACAGCTGCAAACCCTCCTTGCCCGGCTGCACCGGCCCACCGGCGTCCTCTCTCCCCGGGATCTGCGGCAGGAGGCCCGGGAAAATCCCCGGCTGAAAAAGCTTGCCCCCAGCCTGCGGGAAGAAATGCTCGCCCGGCTGGAAGGGCTGGAGCTGAAGGGCCTTGTGCTCACCCACGGGGACCTGACCGGGGAAAACCTGCTGGTGCAGGAGGACGGCAGCCTGGTGGTGATCGATTGGGCGGACGCCCACCTGGCCCCCGCCTGGTATGAACTGGGCCCCCTCGCCTTTGAACTGTTCCAGGGGCAGGGAGAGCTGCTGCGGCTTTTTGCAGGGGCCGACCAAGAGGCCTTTGTGGAGCGGCTGCTGGACTGCTGCTGCCTCCACGACTTTGGAGCGGACTTTCTCTGGAACTTCTGGCAGCGGGAAGGCGCGCCGGAGTTTGGGTCCTTGGAAGAGGTGCGCAAGCTGCTGGAGAAAAAGCTGGCGGGAGCAGAATGAAAAGAAAATGGGTCCAGCCCTTTTCAGGGCTGGACCCATTTTTCGCGGCAGGCTCTCTCAGCTGAGGAAGCCCTCCACAATCTTTTCCTCGGCTTCCTCTTCGGTCAAGCCCAGAGTGCGCAGCTTCATAATCTGCTCCCCGGCGATCTTGCCGATGGCCGCCTCGTGGATCAAAGCCGCGTCCCCGTCGTTGGCGGAGAGTTCCGGGCTGGCATCCACCCGGCCCTGGTCGGCGATGATGGCGTCACATTCCGAATGGCCTGCGCAAGGGGCGTTGCCCACAATCTTGCTCCGGTAGGCCTGGTATGACTCCCCGCGGGCCACGGAACGGCTCACCAAATTGGTGGAAGCCCCCTCCCCGTTCATGGTCACTTCAAAGTCGGTGTAGGCCTCCTGCTTGCCCTCGGTGAGCAGCCGCTCCCGAATGACCAGCTTGGCGCTTTTGTCCAGAGTGGCCTTAGTCTTGCGGGTGGTGCGGTCCACCCCGCCGATTTGGGAGGTGTCCATCTCCAGCACCGCGTCCTCTTGGAGGAAGCACTCGGTCACCGGGTCGATGGAGCGGATGCCCTGGCCTTTGCCCGTGCCCACGTGCTTTTCGATGTACTTAACCCGGGCGCCCTTCTCCAAGAAGAACCGGTGAATGCCGTTGTGCCGGGCAGGCTCCCCGTTTTCCGTGTGGACGCCGCACCCTGCCACAATGGTCACGTCGGCGTACTCTCCCACGTAGAAATCGTTGTACACCAGGTCGTCCACGTCGCCGTGGGTGACACAGGCGGGGATGGACACTGTCTCCCCCTTGGTGCCGGCCTGAATGTGGATATCCAGCCCCGGCAGGTCTTTCTTCGAGTCAATCTGGATGTGCTCGGTGGATTGGCGGCCGGCGCAGCCCCCGTCCTCTCGGATGTTAAAAGCCCCCTGAAAGCCGCCCTTCCAATCAGAGACCAGTTTCAAAAGCTCTTCTGTCACGCTTTTCATGCAAACACCGCCTCCCTCTTGGCACAGGCATCGCACCGGGCGCTGCCCTCCATCAGCCGGGGAAGGACCTCTTCCCCGGGACCCATCTCCTGCAGAGTGCCGCCGGAGATCACCACAATCTCATCGGCAATCTGCAAAATCCGCTCCTGGTGGGAGATGATGATCAAAGTGCCCTGCAGCTTGCCCCGCAGGCTTTGGAACACATCGATCAGGTTGGTGAAGCTCCACAGGTCGATGCCTGCCTCCGGCTCGTCAAACAGGGAGAGCTTGGTGTGGCGGGCCAGCACCGTGGCGATCTCAATGCGCTTGATCTCCCCGCCGGAAAGGGTGGCGTCCACTTCCCGGTTGATATATTCCCGGCCGCACAGGCCCACCCGGCCCAGCATCTCACAGACCGTGCTGGAGGAAAGCTTCTGCCCGGCGGACAGCTCCAGCAGCCGCCGCACGGTGAAGCCCTTGAAGCGCACCGGCTGCTGAAAGGCAAAGCTCACCCCTGCCTTGGCCCTTTCGGTCACATTCAGCCCGGTGATGTCCTGGCCGTCCAAGAGGATTGTGCCGCTGTCCGGCGTTTCAATGCCCGCGATAATTTTGGCCAGCGTGGTCTTGCCGCCCCCGTTGGGGCCGGTGATCACCGTCAATTTGCCATCCGGGACCGTGAGGCTCACGTCCCGCAGCACCTGGCTGCCTCCGGGGGCAGTCCAAGAAATATGTTGCAATTCCAGCATAAAGCCTTTTCCATCCTTTCCTTCGGCGGCAGCCCGGCAGGAAAAACCCGCCAGGCTGCCCCTCCCTTTTTCAGGGTTCCCACTGTATTGTAAATTATTTCTTCCCTGCTTGCAAGGCCCGGGAAGCATTTAGTATGGCAATCACCATCACGCCCACATCGGCGAAGACGGCCACCCACATGTTGGAAAGCCCAAAGGGGGTGAGGGCCAGCACCAACAGCTTTACCGCCAAGGCAAAGACGATGTTCTGCCGCACAATGCGCAGCGTCCCCTTGGAGATCTCCATGGCCTTGGCAATTTTCGAAGGCTTGTCGTCCATCAGCACGATGTCCGCCGCCTCAATGGCCGCGTCCGAACCCAAGGCACCCATGGCGATGCCAATGTCCGCCCGGGAGAGCACCGGCGCGTCGTTGATGCCGTCCCCCACAAAGGCAAGCTTCCCCTTGGGGGATGTTTCCGAAAGCAGCGCCTCTACCCGGTCCACCTTGTCCCCGGGCAGCAGCTGGGTGTAGGCTTCGTCCAGGCCCAGGTCCTTCGCTACGAGATGACGATGTGGCCGATATACTTCCCCTCCACCGCCACATGGACGGTGGTGCCCACATGGTGGCAGGGGTGCCACTTGACGCCGATGTCCTCCATCAGCTTGTCGTTGCCCGCGCAGACGGTCTTGCCGTCCACCTGGGCCCGCACCCCCCGGCCGGAGAGCTCTTCCACCTCTCCCACCCGGGAGGCGTCGATCTCCTTGCCGTAGGCCTCTTTCAGGGAGCGGGAGATGGGGTGATCCGAGTAGCTTTCCGCCAGGGCAGCCATCTCCAGCAGGCTGCTTTCCGAAGACTCCTCCGGATGGATGGCGGTGACGTTGAACACGCCCTGGGTCAGGGTGCCGGTCTTGTCAAAGACCACGATCTCCGTGTTGGCCAGCACTTCCAAATAGTTGCCGCCTTTGACCAAAATACCCTGGCGGGAAGCGCCGCCAATACCTCCAAAAAAGCTGAGGGGCACGGAGATGACCAGCGCACAGGGGCAGGAGACCACCAGGAAGATGAGGGCCTTCTGGACCCAGCCCACCCAATCGCCCAGGAACAGGGGGGGCACCAGAGCCAGAGCCAGGGCGCCGAACACCACAATGGGGGTGTAGTACCGGGCAAACTTGGTAATAAAGTTTTCCGCTTTGGCCTTCTTGCTGCTGGAGTTCTCCACCAAGTCCAGGATCTTTTGGACCGTGGACTCTCCAAAGGGCTTCGTCACCTGCACCCGCAGCAGGCCGCTCTGGTTGACGCATCCGCTGATCACATCATCCCCGGGCTGCACCTGCCGGGGCACACTCTCCCCTGTGAGGGCGGAGGTATTCACCATGGACTGCCCCTCCAGCACCACCCCGTCCAGAGGGATGCGCTCCCCGGCCTTCACGGTGATGGCGTCCCCCACGGCCACCTCCTCCGGATCCACCTGGATGAGCTTGCCCTCCCGCTCCACGTTGGCATAGTCCGGACGGATATCCATGAGGCTGGCAATGGACTTGCGAGACTTGCCCACGGCGTAGCTTTGGAACAACTCTCCCACCTGGTAGAACAGCATGACGAACACGGCCTCGGGGTACTCGCCCTCCCCGAAAAAGCCGGTGCAGAAGGCCCCCACCGTAGCCAGGGCCATAAGGAAGTTCTCGTCGAACACCTGGCCGTGGGCGATGTTGCGGATAGCCCGCCACAGCACGTCCCAGCCGATGACGAAATAGGCGGGCAGGAACAGCAGGAACCGCCACGGGCCCTCGTAAGGGATGAGCACCGCGGCCACCAAAAGCACCGCGCTGACGGCGATGCGGAGGAGCATTTTTTTCTGTTTGCGTGTCATAGTAGATGTCCTTTCCTAGAAAAATCAGATGGGACGAGCGAACGGTAAGGCAAGTAAAGTTTTAGGGCGCTGGTGTTCGGTGGGCACCGTGCAGCGCTTGACCGAGCTGGCAGGCGAGACCTCTTTTTTCCAAAAAGGCGCGACCTTGCCCTGGACCTTATTAGCGCGCAGCGCATATAAGGAAGCTAAGGGAAACAAGGGCCACCGGCCGCGCCTTTCCCGGCCGGTGGGGCAGTTGCCCTCTCAGCCGCCTAACAGCGCCAGCGAGAACGGGGAGAGTTTTGTAGCTTCCAGCCTCACCGGCCGCTCCCAGGGGGCTATCGCCCTTACGGGCGCGTGCGCCCCGGTCGCTGGTTTCTTTTTGGCTAAGGGCAATTTAAGGTCGCAGCCTTTTGAAAAAGGCTGCACTGAAAACCTTTACGCTCGCTTCGCTCGGTCTACCCTTTACAGGTTAATTACGCAGTCGGGCTCCACCTTTTTACAGGCTTTCACCACCTGCTTCATGATCTCCTCAAAGCGGCCGTCGTCCGCCTCGATATTGAGCTTTTGGGTGAGAAAGCTGACGCTGGCGTCGGAGACGCCGTCGATCTTCTTGATGGCGGTCTCCATTTTGGCAGCGCAGTGGGCGCAATCCAGATCGGTGAGCTTGTAGGTCTTTTTCATGGGGGAAAACTCCTTTACACAAGAACTTGTTGAAACAGGCGGCTCTCTGGCCGGCTCGGTCTTATTCGGTGACGTGCTCCATGCCCTGGCCCAAAATGGTGCGCACATGGTCGTCAGCCAAGGAGTAGAACACGGTCTTTCCCTCCCGGCGGTACTTGACCAGCTTGCTCTTTTTCAGCACTTGCAGCTGGTGGGAAATGGCGGATTGGGTCATGCCCAGCAGCTGGGCAATGTCGCACACGCACATTTCGGATTCGAAGAGCACATACAAGATTTTAATTCGGGTGGAGTCCCCGAAGATCTTGAACAGCTCCGCCAGGTCGAAGAGGGTCTCCTCGGCGGGCATTACCTGGTTCATCCGGTCCACGATCTCCTGGTGGACGAACAGAAACTCGCACTCAGGGGCGTTTTTCTTCTCCGGCATTCTCAACATCCTTTCATATGAACGATTGTTCATGCATATAGCATACGCTTCTCCCCTGCGCTTGTCAAGGGGACGGCGCTACTTTTGGAAAAATTATTTTGAAAGAGGTCCTGCAGGTTGCAGAGAGGCTTTATCCCGTCCGCTTACTCTGGTATAATGTCCTTATACTTGTAAAACGCAGGGTTTACCCGTGCGTAAGAAGGAGGGAGATCTGTGGAAACACGTTTTGTAAAGTTCCGGGAGGAACCCCAGTGGCTGGAGCAGGCGGCGGCCTGGTTCCACCAAAAGTGGCATGTACCTCTGGAGGCTTACCGGGAGAGCATGCTGGACTGCCTGGTCGGGAAAAGCCCCGTACCCCAGTGGTATTTAGCGGTGGAAGGGGAGCGCATCGTAGGAGGGCTGGGAGTCATTGAAAACGACTTTCACCCCCGGAAAGACCTTTCCCCCAACGTGTGCGCCGTCTATGTGGAGGAGGACCGCCGCTGCCGGGGTATTGCCGGAACACTGTTGAAGCTCGCCTGCCGGGACATGGCCACCCAGGGCGTGCCCACCCTGTACCTGCTGACGGACCATGTGGGCTTTTACGAGCGCTACGGCTGGGAGTACCTGTGCCCGGTTCGAGGAGACGGAGAGGAGCTGGACAGCCGTATGTATGTGTTCCCCAGGACAAACGGGGAGCGCACAACCCCAGCCCCCTGACCAACGCTTCCACTCTGCTCAAAGCAAACATCCCCCGGCATTACCGGGGGATGTTTACTTGCCTGCTATTTACTTCGGGGCCCTTTTGCTCCGGCCATGGCTTTCTTTTTAAATACTGGCCAATTTCTCCAGCATGACCTTTTGGAACCCGGGCAAGTCCACCTGATTTAAAACCAGCACCGGCTTGGGGCTGGTCTTGGCTCGCCGGTCACAGACCGTCATGCCCCGGTTGATATCGTTGGTGCAGTCCACCTGCACGGAAGCCCACTCGCCTCCAAAAAGCTCCGGGTTCGTCAGGTAGAGGATGGTCACCGCATCGTGAATGCAGGCCACCGTTCTGCCCCGGGAGGAGGTGTCCGCATAGAAGCTGAGCATCTCTCCCACCGCATGCTCTACAGGCTTTTCGCTGCGCAGCAGGGCCTCTACCTGTTCCGGATACAGGCCGGACTGGTGGGTGACATCCAAGCCGCACATGACAATGGGCAAACCGCTCTGGAACACAATTTGCGCCGCCTCCGGGTCGGCCCAGATATTAAACTCGGCAGAGGCGCTGTGGTTGCCTCCGCTGGCGCTGCCGCCCATGAGGACAATCCGCTCTATTTTGGCGCGGACTTGGGGAAAAACCTTCAGCAGCAGGGCGATATTGGTCAAAGGCCCTACAGGCACTAAGGTGAGGGTCTCCCCTTCCGGCAAAGCCTCGATGGCTTGGGCCATATAGGCCACCCCGTTTTCACTGGCCAAGGGCTTGTCCGTGTCCGGCAGGCGGCAGTTTCCCAGGCCGCTCTCCCCGTGAACGCTGGCAGCTGTTTCCGGCACCTTGAGCAAGGGCTCCCGGGCGCCTCGCACCACCGGCACATCTTCCATGCCGTAAAAGGCGGCCAGCCGCCGGGCGTTTTCCGTCACCCGGTCGCTGACCTGATTGCCCGCCACCGACGAGATGCCCAAGATCCGCAGCTGATCTCGGCTGGCAGCCGCCATAGCTAAAGCCACCGCATCGTCAATGCCGGGATCGCAATCTATCCATATGGTTGTCTTCTTCATACGTTGGATCCTTTCCCTCCAGTTTTCTAAAGAGGCCGGCGGCCTCTTTTTTGCCCCCCCTTTTGTCCGTCTAGGGCAAAAGGGGCGTCTTTTTTACTATAGCAGATTTTCTTCTCTCTGGATAGCACTTTCTGCAAATTCTGCGGCTTCGAAAGGGAAATCACGGCTTGGCCTGCTGCCGCGCGGTCTCCCGGACCAAACGCTTCCCCTCCTCCCCACACCGGCGGTACAAGGCGACTAAAATCTTCTCCTCCGGGTACAGCTGCCCCAAGGACACAGGGGCGTCCGCCACTTTTTTCGGCGCCCGGGAACGGGTTTGCCACAGCGCCGCCCGCTCCGGATGGGCCAGAAGCTCCACCATGGTTTCCACAGGGATGGCGAGTATCTGCGCAATCTCCAGAATCCGGAGAAAGTCGGGCTGTGTTTTCCCCAGTTCGTAATAGGAATAGGTCGCCCGGTGAATGTGGAGGGCATCCGCCATGGCCTGCTAGGACAAACCGCTTTCCACCCGCAGTTTTTTCAACACCATTCCAAATTGCTGCCACCAAAGATCCATTCCCATTACCTCCTTTTCCAAGCGGTCTTCGGATTGTGGGGGCAAACCGGTCCTGGGAGGAAGCCGTTTTCCCCACAAAAATTGCGAATAATATCTAAATTAGATACTCAATATCTAATTTATTCTGACGAGTCTCTCATTTCAAAATAGAATTAGGAATTCAGAGATAAAATATCTTAACTAGATTTGAAGTGAGGGAACCCTATGGCAAAAGGCATGTTTATCATTTCCGGAAATCTGTGTGCAGATCGGGTGCGCTTAGGCCGCGCCCTGCAGAACCCGCCCATGACCCAGGAGGACCTGGCCAGGGCGATTCAGTTTATGGGAGCAGAAGGCATGACCAAATTGATCATTTCCCGCATTGAACAAAACCAGCGCCACGTTTGCGACGCGGAACTCCGCCTGCTCTCCAAAGCTTTGGGCGTCAGCATGGAGTGGCTGGTGGGCGACTCGGATGAAATCCATTTTCCTTTAAAGTAAGCCCGTTTTTCCCCGCCGCCCCAAGCTGCCCGTACAACAAGAGACACACCGGCAGCACAAGGGACCGCCCCGGCGCCAAACAGGCGGGCCGAGAACCTCCTTCCCCAGACACGCGCCTCCGGGAAAGGGAGGCAAACGTCCCCCGATTCTCCGCCGGCGAAACTCCGTTAAAAAAACCTAACGATCCATAGTAAATTGAGTATAACATCCCTTGTTTACCCTGTCAACGCACAGTTTCTCCCATCCCACGGGGCCGGATGTCCCAGGGAACCGCGCCTGCATGCCGCCACCCCTCCGGCCTCCTATAACATCTGGGTTATAGCATCGTAACCAATTGGAAGTTCCCCCGAAAGCAGTGCTGGGGTATAATACAGGCAGAAGACGGAGGCGGGGACGCTTAGCCGGAAAGCCTGCGGGTGCAACCGGCCGCCCGGTTTCAAAAAGAGAGCGCCGCCTCACAGCGGCTTCTACAAGGAGAATGTTGACGGATGGAATGGAGAAAGCTGAAGGATTTGACCGTCTCGGAAATCGGCATGGGCTGCATAGGGTTTTCCCACGGCTATGGGGAAATCCCCAGCGAGACCTACGCCATCGAAGCCATTCGGGACGCCTATCACTTTGGATGCAACTTTTTTGACACAGCAGAAGCCTATGGCCCGTACCTGGACCCGAAAAACCGGGGGCACAACGAACGCATTGTGGGAAAGGCCTTGAAAGATGTTCGCAAGGACGTAATCCTTGCCACCAAACTGCACATCGCCACCCAGGAACCTGCGGAAGACGGCTCTGTGTACCGGACCCTGCGCCGGCACATCGAGGCTTCTTTAGAGCGCCTGCAAACCGATTATGTGGACTTGTATTACCTCCACCGGGTGAATCCGGAGATTCCCGTGGAGGAAGTGGCCCAGGGCATGGGGCGGCTGATCCAAGATGGTCTCATCCGCGGTTGGGGCATGTCCATGGTCAATGTGCCCCTGTTGGAACGTGTACAGCAGATCACCCCTTTATCCGCCGTGCAAAACATTTACTCCATGATGGACCGGGGCTATGAAAAAGGGGTGATCCCCTACTGCTTGGAGCACAACATCGGGTTTGTGCCCTTCTCCCCCATTGCCAGCGGCTATCTGTCCGGCAAGGTGGACCCCAATCAGGAATTTCACGGGGACGACGTGCGCCAGTGGGTGCCCCAGATGAAAAAGGAAAACATGCTGGCCAACCGTCCTTTTCTGGAGGTTCTCTCCCAAATGGCCGCCAAGAAAAACGCCACCAACGCCCAGATCTCCCTGGCGTGGATGCTCCACAAATATCCCCACGTGGCGCCCATTCCCGGTTCCAAGAATAAAGAACGCATTTTGGAAAACTTGGGCGCATGGAAGGTAAAACTCACCGACGAGGAATTTCAAGAATTGGAAGAGGCCCTGGACCGCATTCCCATTCACGGCCAGCGCCAAGACCGGGGAGCAAAAACAGAATTTTTCGATTGAGTATACCCATGCTTTCTTGTTATACAATACCTCAACACATCAGGAGGGGGCCCGGACAGTGTCCGGGCCCCCTCCTTGTTCTCCGACGGAATGGGCAGCCGTCAGTTTTGCGCCGCGGCATCCAGCAGCGCGTCGATTTTCTCCATCTCCTCCGGGGAGAGTGTGATCTCCAAAGCCTTGGCGTTTTCCTCCAGCCGCTGCACCGACCGCATGCCGGGGATGGGCACAATATAGGGCTTGCGGTGCAAGATCCAGGCCAGGGAAAGCTGGCCCGCCGTGGCGTGCTTTTCCTCTCCCAAAGCCCCCAGGTACTGGAGCAGAGATCCATAGCGGTCTAGGTTTTCGTCGTTGATGGAGCTGCTGCGCCAATCGTCTCGGGCAAACCGCGCCCCCTTCTGGAAGGTGCCGGAGAGCAGGCCTTTGAACATGGGGCCGTGGGCCACCCAGCCAATGTGGTTCTCCTCCAAAAAGGGGATCAAATCCTCATGCTCCCGGTTGATCACATTGTACCGGTTTTCCACTGCCGTTACAGGGCAGACCTTGTGGGCCCGGCGCAGATAGTCCGCAGGCATTTCGGAGATGCCCCAGTGCAGGATTTTCCCCTCCTGCATCAGCTCTTTCCTTTCATTGTATCCGCCACTTCTTCAGGCTCCACCTTGGGATCCACCCGTGCCTGAAAGTACAGGTCTATGTAATCGGTGCCCAGCCGCTGTAAGGAGCCTTCCACAGACTTCCGAATTCCCTCCCGGCTGGAGTCGTACAGCAGAGGCGGCACGTCCGGATCTACGGCGTAGTCAAAATCCACCCCGCACTTGGTGGCGATCACTACTTTATCCCGCATGCCCTGAAAGGCTTTGCCCAGGATTTTTTCGTTGTGGTGGGGGTCCCCCACATAGCCGTAGTTTTTGGCGGTGTCAAAAAAGGTGTAGCCCATATCTACGGCAGCCCGCAGAACCTTAGCCCCTTCGTCTATGTCCATGGCCTTTCCCATGGCGTGGCTCATGCCCATGCAGCCCACCCCCAGGGCGGTGACTTCCAATGTGCCCAGCTTTCTTGTTTTCATAGGGTTCATCCTTTCTACCGTGTTTTTGCTGTCTCCGATTTTCCAAAAGAAAAGCACCGGGGAGAAAGCTTGCGCTTTCTGTTCCGGTGCTTTCAGTATACAGCCAAAGGCGACTCATGTCCAATACTTTCATTTTATAGGCAACCCATGCTTTTCAAGCATGGGTTTTACAGAGGGGAAAGGGTGTCCCGCACATGTTGGAGAAAAGCTTCCACTGCCGGGGAAAAGGGCTGCCCACGCTTCCAAACCAAGGCGCTAACCGTCCGCAGGGGAGGAGACAAAGGCCGGTATGTCACCTTTTGGGCGTCCCACAGCACCACAGATCCCCGGATAATCAGGGCGCAGGCAAGCCTATGATACACCATCAGCAAGCTGGTGGAAGGCAGGTTGCTGGTGGCAACCACCTGCAGATGCCCGTATACATCCCCGAACCACCGGGCCAGCCTGCTTTCTGCCGTCATGCGCTGGGGAAGGATCAAGGGAACCTTCTGCAGGTCCTCCGGCGTCAGGGCCTCTTTTTCCGCCAGAGGGGAATCCGGCGGCAGAGCGGCCACCCACTCCTCCGGGATTTTTATGGGAATGGCCTCATACTTCTCCATGTTGACCGGCTCCAGCAGCAGGCCCACATCGGTCACCCCCCGATCCATCCGTTCCTTCACATGCTCCGCTGTGGCGGTGTAGAGCTCAAACCGCACCAGCGGGTGTTTCTCCCGAAAGGACCGGATCAGTTCCGGCAGGACCTCCACGCCCCCCAGATCCCCGCAGCATATGGAAACCGTTCCCTCCAGGATGACCGGGTGCTGGACCAGCTCCTGTTCGGTCTTATCCACCAGCTCTAAAATCTCTTCCGCCCGGCGGCGCAGCAAAAGCCCTTCCCCGGTCAGAGTGACTTTTCGCGCGCCCCGGTCGAACAGTTTCACCACCAGTTCCTGCTCCATCTGGGCGATCTGCCTGCTGAGAGTCGGCTGGGTGATGTGCAGGCGCTCCGCTGCTTTGGAGATGTTTTCTTCCTGGGCAATGGCCAGAAAATAGCGCAAAAAACGAACTTCCATTTCTGGGTTCACGCTCCTTTGACATGGGATTGTCCGGATCTACGGTAGGGCAAAGGCGGTGTAAAAAAGTGACGCCCCTTTCCGACAGGCCCCAGGGGCTCAGGGATCCTCCATGGGGCCGGTGAGCGTAAAACGGTTTTTTCGAAAGGTGAGCAAGCCGTCCCGCTGCATTTTGGAAAGCTCATGGGACAGGGCGCTGCGGTCCACGCCCAAATAGTCGGCCAACTGCTGCCGGGTAAACGGCAGCGTAAACGAATGGCTGCCCTGTTGCACCGCTTGTTCCGACAAATAGGAACACAACCGGTCCCGGATGATCCGGGAAGCTGTGTGCATCATCCGTGTGGAAAGCTGCAGGTTTTTTCCCGCGAGAATCTGCAGCAGATTGCGCAGCATCCGGCTGTGGAAGGGGCAGGCCTGCGCGCAGGTCTGTCCCAGCCCAGGCCCCCGCAGGAATAGAGCACAGCCCGGTTCCGCCGCCACCACATCCACCAAAAGCTCCTGTTCGGGGAGCAGCGCGTAGGTCTCCCCAAAAAGCTCCCCGGGGCCCACGTGCCCGAAAATATGGCTGCCGCCCCAATAGTGATGGGCCACAATGTGCACGCTTCCTTCCAGGACCACCCCCATGCCCTGGGCAAGCTCTCCCGCCCGGCAGAGGGTTTCCCCTTTGCCAAAGGGTGTTTCCCGGGCCCCCAAGCAGGGCAAGATGGCTTGGATCTCCTGTTCCGTGAGGCCTTGGAACAGAGGAGTTTCCTGTAAAAAACGAAGGTCCATACCGCTTCCTCTCCTCCTTTCTTCCCGTCTAGACTTGGTGTGATTATAGTGTGTTTCGCCCATCCCGTCAAGATTCCCCCGGAAGATCTCCCACACTTTTGCACAGAGCCTCCCGAAACGAGTGGAGAAGGCTGGACCTATACGCTGCTGGGTCTCTTGCGCAGGGGGAAGCCCTATGCTATACTGGAACCAAAGACAACCGGCTAGACCCCCGCAGGCGCCACGAAAAGGGGAGTTTAGCGCCCTGGGACCAGGATGGGAGGAACACAGCATGAGCATTTACGCAACCATGGCAAACTCTGTTTTACAGCAACTGAAAAAGAGAAATATGGAAGGGTACTACTGCGAAACCTGGCAGGAGGCGGCGAACTTGGCCTGCTCGCTGGTGCCGCCGGGCGCTTCGGTCAGCTGGGGCGGCTCCGCCACGCTGGGCCAGCTGGGAATTCTGGACCGCCTGCAGGCCTCCGGCTGCAAGATGATCGACTACCCGGCGAAGGAAAAGGAGCAAATCGGCAGCCCCATTTTCCAGGAAGTAGCCGGCGCGGACGTATTTTTCATGGGCGCCAACGCCCTTACCCTGCAGGGGGAGCTGGTCAACATAGACGGGGCCAGCAACCGGCTCTCCAGCCTGCTTCACGGGCCCAAGCAGGTGATCGTTCTGGTGGGCATCAACAAGCTGGTGAAAACAGTGGAAGACGGCATCCATCGCATTCAAACCTCGGTGGCTCCCGTCTTGGCGGAACGGACCGGCCGGAAAACGCCTTGTGCGCTCACAGGCATCTGCAGGCAATGCAACTCTTCCCAGTGCATGTGCTGCAACCTGGTGATCACCCGCCACTCCCGCTATCCAGGCCGGATTCGGGTTATTTTGATTGGGGAAGCGTTGGGAGTGTAACAGGAGCATGAAGCAGAAAGAAAATGCAGCCATACTCAAACGAGCCCTCCGCTACCTGCTGCCCTACAAAAAGGCCTTTGTGGTGGTGGGCCTGACGCTGGTGCTGTCCACGGTGATCGGCTTTTTGCAGCCCCTGGTGATCCAGCGGATTACGGACAGCGGCATGATGCAGCAGGACATGGGCGTCATTGTCACGTCGGCGCTGTTTTTGGCGGTGCTGGTGCTGGGCAACCAAGCCATCGATTTGCTGCAGACCCGCATCTTCGCCGATGTGCACAACGCCTCCTATTACACCATATTTCACCAGGTGTTTGAAAAATTGCTCCACCTGAAGAAAAGCTATTTCGAGGACAAGAACAGCGCGGAGATCCCCTGAAGAAAAGCTATTTCGAGGACAAGAACAGCGCGGAGATCCTCAGTTTCCTCCAGATGGATGTGTCCCAGGTGTCCTCTATTACGGACCGGTACACCGTGCTCAGCGTCAGCTATGTGTTCCGGATTCTCAGCGGGCTGATTGGCTTGTTCCTCATCAGCTGGCCCTTGGCCCTGGTGGTGCTGTGCATGGTGCCGGCGAAATTTCTGCTGGTGCGGGGCCTGTCCAAACGGCAGGAAAAGGCCATGGATGAGATGATCGAGAGCAGCCGGGACTTCTCCCGGTGGTTCGGGGACGACTTAAACGGCGTGGACGAGATCAAGCTGTGGGATCTGTTTCAAAGCCGGGACAAGGTGTTCCGAGAGAAGCAGGAGAAGGTGCTGCAGGTGGAGAAAAAGTCCACCATGATCGGAAGCTGGAACACCTTTTGGGAGGTGCTGCTGGAGTGGAGTGTCACCATTTTTCTGTACATTTTAGGTGGCTGGCTGATCTGCACGGGAGGGCTGACCATCGGTGCGGTGTTCGCTTTTGTCAGCTACTCCGGCTATGTGACAGGGCCTGTCTCCGCCCTGATCAACCTGAAGATGTACTTTGCCAGGATCTTCCCCTCCGCCCGGCGGCTGTTCCAATTTCTGGACATGGAAACGGAGCCGGACACCGGCACCCAGCCGCTGCAGCGGCTGCCGCCCAGGCTGGCGTTTCAAAACGTGGCGTTCCGGTATGAGGAGGGGCGGCCCATCCTTCAGGGGGTCAACTTCTCGGTGGAGCCGGGAGAAAAAGTGGCCATCATCGGGCAGAACGGCAGCGGGAAGTCCACCATTTTGAACCTGCTGCTGCGGTTCTACGTGCCCGACACTGGACAGATTCTAGCAGACGGCGCGGACATCCAAGAGATTCCTTTGGAAGAATACCGGTCCCTGTTCTCGGTGGTGAGCCAGGAACCCTACCTGTTTTTGGGAAACATTTTGGAAAACGTGGATTTGCAGGGGAACGCAGACCCTGAAAAGCTGCAAGCCGCCTTGCAGTCCAGCGGGGTGGAAGGCTATCTGCCCCGGATGCCGGAAAAGGAGCAGACCCAGATTGGGCGAAACGGCGCCCGGCTGTCCGGGGGGGAGAAGCAGAAGCTGGCGGTGGCGCGGGCCCTGTTAAAGGACGCCCCGGTGGTGATTTTGGACGAGGCCACCTCCGGCTTCGACGTGGAGTCCGACGCCTACCTGCACGATGTGATCCTCCATGAAATGAAAGAAAAAACGGTAATTATGATCACCCACCACTACCACAATCTGGAG